>SVHP01000061.1 GCA_015055735.1 Clostridiales bacterium
CTTTTAATTCCTTATAATCCAAATCTCCTTATTATTTATCGTGTGGACGAATTCTCGTTTGAACGTGTTTTAACACAACCACCCTGCCCCTATTTTTATTTCCGTAAGTGGAGGGGCTCGGCTCGTCTAATTCTTCTGGCAGGTCGGCACCATCTTACGGAGTTATTCTACGTACACTATTTTGTTTAATATTTCTTCTTCTATTATTCTTTGCTTTTCAGTTTCAACTTGCAAGTCGTGTACGTACTCGCCAGTCTTACTTAACTTTGGGCTATTTGATAGTTTGTTATACATTATTATATATAACCTATCAGCTTGCTTGTCCACGTTATGTAAATACGTTGGTAATTCACCTTTACTTATTAACGTCCAATACTTTCCTACGCTATGTTCTTTTAAGTATTCTAATGCTAAATTCCCATACTTTCCATAAACGTGTTTTATTGGTTTAACAATCTTTTGGTATTCTATTATTTCCTCAACCGTTAAACCTTCGTTTGCGTTGACTTTTTTCATAAGTTCTTTTTTATTCATAACGCGTCTCCTTTTTTTTGTTAACACGAACAATACCAAATTCAAGCTATAAAAGTCAAGCGTTTTTCAAAAAAAGTTTTTTAAATTTTCTACCCAAATTATTATAAATAATTTGGGTACATTTCAAAGTGGGTTTCCCACTTCTATTTTTCTCAAAAATGCACTTTGTTGCATTTTTCTTATCCTGCTGGAATAAATCAAAATTTTGCAACAAAATGACTGCTTTTTTCTGCTCGTGTTAACACATATTCTCAGCTTACTTGCAAATATTTTTCACAATTACTAAATCACAAATATTGCTCGTGTTAACACATATTCTACTATTAAGTTCTCTCTTATCTTATCACTTATACTTGAAACCTAATTTCAGTTTTGAAAAAATTTTTTAGTTTTACATTATTTATAAAACTAAAATCATACCGAGTTTGAATCCATCCACAACGTGAATCCCACTACTGTTCCTTTTGTTGTGTAGAAAGGAAAAGTAATACTCAAAATTTCAATATCACATCTAATGGTTCGTTTATTAACCTTAAACTCAAATGCTAAATTATCAATTGTTTCAAATCTTCGTTCGCAAAAAATTTCTAAAATCATTTGTCTGTGTTAAAAAGTGTTTTTCATATTTAGCTACCTCCTTTTCCTTAACGTACGAACATAAAATCCTATTAATGGGCAACCTAATTGCCCATTGAAAAAAATATTTTTAATTTTTTTGAAAAAACAAAAATACCCACTTCTCAAAATATTGGCAAAAAAAGATATCTTATAGTTGAGCTAAATTATACCGTTTTACTTTTTAATTCCGAAATAGTATATTTTTTACAATCAAATAGACACATTAAAATTTCCATTTGAGTGTATCGTGTTCTCATTTCCTTTTCCCTTTTGGTAAAATCGATTATATAGACTTTGAGTGTTCAACGCCTGAACACTCAAAAAAAATTTTTAAGATTTTTTAATTTTTTTCGTAAAAATAAAAAAAACATTTATCTAAATAAGGAAATATAGATTTTAGGCGCAGTTAGTCAGTCCCGTCAATCCTTTTTTTCTTGACGGAACAACGCTATTAAGTTTTTTATATATGTTTTATATTTAGCTGTTCTCCATTTTTATTTAAAAAAAGAAAACGCAGCCTTATGAATATATATTATACTCATAGCACTGCGTCTTGCGTCGGGCTTTTTCTAGCCCTAATTATAATATCTTATAATTAAAATATACCGACATTTTTTTACGAACCTGAACTTATTTTGTCATTTTCAATTACTATAACCTTAAAATTTTCTACGTCAACCGTAAACTCTTTTTTACAATGATGACAAAATAGTAGAAAATCTTTCATTATTGTTGTTTTCTTTATTTTTACCCTTGTCTTTTCTCCACATTCAGGGCATTTTATCCATCTAGTTTCTTCCATAATCTTTAATAATATACCTTGTTAGATTTCATATTAAATAACATCATAAAAATACCCAAAGATATGCAACTAATAGTCTATAACTCAGTTTTTAATATTAACTTTTTTCATAATTAGTAATCATAAATATTTCATTATAATAAATTCACATCATCAAGCAGTTTTTTATTACTCTTATTTCTCTAAAAGTTTTACGGCGTTTTTCAAATTATTTTGTCCCAAAAAAGCGTTTGCTTTTTCAACCCTTTCTACTTGGTAATCTTCCATTCTATGTCCGTCAAAACCAACGCTTACGTGCAAGCCTGCTTTTCTAACCAAGTCTTGCTGAATTTTATCCATAAAGAAAGTTTTTACGTATTCGTGTTCGTTATATCTATGTATAGAATCGTAATTTACGTTAAGTTCCCAAAAAATTCCAGCAAGAGCTAAATCGTTTAAATATTTTTGACAGTCTAACCCTTTATCCGATATAAACTTAAATAAATCGGTGTGTGCAATACCAACGGGACAGGCAAAGTCTTTGGTATAATTTATAATATCGCCCTGCATAACGCTTGCAGGATTATCTAGATCTTCTATAATACAATAATCATATTCGCTAAAAGTTTTGCCTTTTGCGTGCTCTAAACCAGGTCTAGTGCAAATTTCTATCCCACAAAAAATCTTGATTTTACATGCATATTTTTCTTGCAAAGCACGAATTTCTTTTAGATACTCTTTTTCCCTATCGCCTATTCCGTAATTATGGTCGCATATACCAAATATTTCTACCCCATTTTCAATCATTTTAAGGATTAGTTGTTCAGGATCATCCCTACCACAATTAGAATATCTCGTATGTGAATGTAAATCAATTTTCATATTACATATACACTCTTATTGAAGCGTTTGTAAATCTACTATTATCGGCTGGAGTATTTATCGATAAAGAATCCCAGTCGGATAAAGACAAATACGAATAAACTTTACTTAATTTTGCACAATATGAAAAAGCATAACTACCTACAAAACGAAGTGTTTCAGGCGCTTCTATACTAAATAGTTTTACCGCATTAAAAAAGGCTCTATGTCCAATGGTATGAAGCCTACTATTAGCCCCACCAAAGGTCACAAATTGAAGATTTTGACATGCCGAAAAGCACTCGTATCCTAAAGATTTAACACTACTAGCAACATTAACCGTTTCTAATTCCATTTCGTTTGCAAAAGATGCATATCCCAAAGTTTCTACACCTTCAGGAACGGTAAAGGTCTTTGCCGTCTTAGCGAGCGCGTAATAAAGAAAAGTCTTTCCATCTTTACTGTAAAGATTACCATCAATTGCCTTAAAATACTTACTATCGCTATCAACCGAAAAAGCAGTAACACCATTACAATTTGTAAAAGCGTCGTCATCAAGAATTTCAATCGAAGCAGACAAATGTACGTTGGTAAAAGCAATACATTTTTCAAACGCCTTTTTGCCGATTTTAGTAATATTAGAAGGGAACGTTACGTTTGATAGGCTTCTACATTCTCTAAAAGTATTATCCTTAATTTCACTAATACCCGCAGGAATTTCAATAGACTCTAGACTACTACATCCATAAAAGGCCCACTCGTCTAGATAATTTATATTGCTAGACAATTCAATTTCAGTCATGTTTTTACAACCGTAGAAGGCTTCTTTGTCGATACTTGTAATTGAGTCTGGTAATTCAACAGTTTTAATCTTTTGAGCATCGTAAAAAGCCTTTTCACCAATTGTAGTAATTTTTACACCATTAATGGTTTCAGGCACTACCACGTTTTCTAATTTTTTACCGTCGATAGTAAGTCCGGTCAACACTTCGCCTTGCGCCGTAAAATATTCTACCGTGATAATCGGTTGTTCTGGCTGTTCTTCACTAATGAATTTGTTTATAATTTCACACCCCGTGAAAAACGTAGCAAAACATAGAGTAGCTAAAAGCGTCAAAAATAAAATGATAAATTTTTTCATTGTTTTTCTCCATATTTAATTATTGCTCAACCTGTCTTTAATTAAGGCAGGTTGGGGAATAATTAAATTCGTTATCCCACGCCTTTGCGGTTTTTAGGCGTGGGATAACCGTTATTTAATTAGTATGTTTTATTTAGTTTTCTTTTTTCTTTAATGCTTTGATTACTATTACACCTGCAACTGCAAGCATAGTACCAATAATCATAAATGAATCTTGTGCTAAAGAACCTGCACAACCTAATTTAGACATTACTTTATCCATTAAGTTAGTATCATTATCAACAGGAGCAGCCTTCCATCTAGCATATAAAGTGATGTCAGCGTTAATAGCAGTGTTGAAATCAAACGCTTCAGTACCGTTTACTTCCACGTACCAACCATCAAAGATAAATCCATCTTTTACAGGTACGGTAGGTTCAGCAATCGTGCTACCAGAATTTACTTGTACAGCTTCAATTTCAGTGCCACCGTCAGTATCAAAAGATACAGTGAATACTACAACTTCCCACTTAGCATAAAGTGTAATATCGTTTTCTACACTGATTGGGAAGTTAGCTTTTCTCGCAAAGTTAGCATCGAAATACCAACCCATGAAAGCATAACCAGCCTTTGTAGGAGCAGTTGGAGCAGCTAAAGATTCGCCATAATTGAATTCTTGGCTAGCAACTTCACTTCCACCATCAACGTTGAATTCAACAACATAAGTTGCTTCAATCCATTTAGCGTAAAGAGTGAAACCTTCAGTTACGATAGAATCGAAATCATAAGCAACTTCAAGAGCTTCATCTACATACCAACCAACGAAATCATATCCGCCAGCCTTTGTAGGAGCAGTTGGAGCAACTAATGCTTGATTATATTCAACAGAAGCATCGTCAACTGTGCTACCACCATTAGTGTTGAATGAAACGGTTAAAATCTTAACAGTCCATTTTGCATAAAGAGTGATATCTTCAGTTACTAAAGTATCAAAGTCGAACTTTTGAGTTAGTTCAGCATCTAAATACCAACCTTCAACGTCATAACCAGTTTTTGTGGTTACAGGAGCAGTTGCAGCAGTATCAATATTGATAGTTTGTGGGTCAACGTCCGTACCACCGTTAGCGTTGAAAGTAACTACTACTTGTGGAATTTCTTCCCACTTAGCGTAAACGGTAATATCGCCAGCAACTTCTTTAGTGAAGTCGTATGCAGTAGTACATTCAGCATCAGTGTACCAACCGACTAATTTATATGCTGGTCTTACAACGTCGGTAGGAGCAGTAATGGTTGCACCAGTTACGTCAACTACTTTATCTTCGCCACCTTCGTAATTTGCGTCAAAGGTTGCCTTAGGGAATTCAATAGACAACGTGCTAGGACCTTCCATGCTTCTAACGCCTAAGTCTTTACCCATATCGTCGTAAATCTTAACTTCAAACGAACCACTTCCTGCAGTGTAAGTAAAGAAACCAAAAGAAGTTGCATCAGCAAAAGCACTACCAGTTGCTTCTAAAATAACAACTGTTCCACGATACCAAACTACTTGATTTGTTACTAAATCAAATACAACGGTGTAGTCTGCAGTATATAATCCAGGGTTGTTTGCAGCCCAAATATGGCTGTTTTCTTGAGCGAATCTTTCAGATCCGTTCCAAATGCTTTCTTGAGTATAAGCAGCAACCATTGTTCCTGCAGATTTATCAAACATGAATGAATGTCCTGCATCGTCGTCGTTACCTAAACTATATTCAATATATACTTTAGTTGCACCTTCTGAAACAGACAATCTACTTGTTGCTTCAGTATGCTTGCTAGGTGATTCTTGTTCTTCACCAAGAACAGTAACAGTTCTTGCTACTACGTGGTCGATAGAAACCCATTTAGCATAAAGGTTAAGGTCGCTAGCAACTTCTTGAGAAAAGTCGTATGCTACTGTGCATTCTGCATCAGTATACCAACCCTTGAATAAATGACCTGCATATAATGGAGTTGTTTCGGTGAGAGTTGAACCTTCTTCAACGAATGCGCTTATTGCTGCTGAGCCATTATTAGTATTCATCGTAACGATATAAGGTTTAACTTCAGAAATAGTAACGCCTGCACTAGAAGTTGACATAATGCCAAGGTCTTTACCAGTATCGTCAAATGCAGTGATTTCATATAGGCCTGTTACACCAGTATTACCACCATTG
>SVHP01000012.1 GCA_015055735.1 Clostridiales bacterium
TCCTCCGTTTGTTTTATTGGTTGCAACTGGCAGGTCGCAACTATTATTATACACAAACGGAGGATTTTACTCAACGGTAAACCTTTACTGGACCCCCAGACTATCTGGGGGTTTATTGTTTACACAAGATAAAGCCCGAACTGAGCGTTCGGGCTTTCTTTATTGTCTTGCGTTAAGCAACTATTATTTTTGACTAAAGGTCAAAATATCATTGTCCATAGGGCAATCATACTCTAAACTTGTCGCAAGGCGTCAGCAGTTCGCCACTTCAAAGAAGGCTTTAGGGTGCGAACAAACGGGGCAAGTTTCGGGAGGCTCAACGCCTTCGTGCATATGCCCACAATTTAAGCATTTCCAAGTCACTTGTTCTTTTTCCTTAAACATGGTGTTCGCCTTTACCTTTTGGAACAATTTTTTATATTCTTTTTCGTGCCTACTCTCAATTTGTCCAACTTGGTCGAAAAGAAAGGCGATATCGTCAAAACCTTCTTCTTTTGCGACCTTACTAAACTCGGTATACAAAACCGAGTGTTCGTAATATTCAAGGTCGGCAGAGTCTAAAAGGTTATCTTGGGTACACGAAATACCGTGCCACAACTTAAACCAAATCTTAGCGTGCGCCTGTTCGTTGTCGGCAAATTGTGTAAAAAGATTATAAATGCTTTCAAATCCGTCCTTTTTTGCTTGCATGGCGTAAAAAGTGTATTCGTTGTAAGCCCCCGACTCCCTTAAAAATGCCGTCATTAAATTTTCTCTAGTTCTACTGTCTTTAAATTCCATTTTACTCTCCTTAAAAGTTATTTTCTTATAGTTTTGCCATAAAAATTACTTTCAATACCAATTTTTAACGAATATTTGTTGAAAAATTTCAGCGTATGTTATATAATATATTCTAATAATGTAATTATTAGAAACTTGGTGGGTGAATATCATGAAATTTGATATTAGTTTAGTTGGTAAAATAGGTTCGATGGCGCTTATCGATAAAGAGAGCAATATCCTAGACTACACGCTTATAGCAAGGCTGTCTTCCGAACTAAAGCCTGGATATATTTGGGTTACTAGTGGTGCAACCGAAACGGGTAGGCTAGACTTTATTAAAAGGACGGGCAAGGAGTTAAAGGGCAATAGCGAAGACGTTAAAACTGACTATTCGGCGCAAGGTCAAGCCATATTGATGTCCACCTATCGTCAATACATAGACTCTAAGTACTCGCTCCGTCAAGTTTTGGTCGAACACCAACACTTTAACGACCCACAAAAAAGAGAGCATCTAAAAGCCATGCTCCTTCGTGCAAAAGAGCAAAACGCCATACCTATCATCAACTATAACGACGCTATCAGTACCGAAGAAAGTCGCCGTTTTGAAATTCAATCGCTCAAAAATAAAAACTCAAAAGTGGTTGAGTGCGTGGATAACGACGAAACGGCAACCCAAATCGCCTGCCTAGTTAAAGCCGAAAACTTGCTTATACTAACCAGTGCTGACGGTATCTATAAAGACAGCGCCGACCCATCGACGCTAATTTCCGAAATTTCGGGTAAGGATATTTACGAAGTGCTAGATAATATTACACTATGCGAAAACTACTGCAACGGCGCTTCAAGGGCAGGTGCAAACGGCGCTAAAGCCAAGCTCGAATACGTTAAGGACGCAGTTAAGATAGGCACTAAAGTTACTATCGCAAACGCAAAATATTCCATTAAGGACATCTTGTCGGGCAAGGCAAAAGCAACTAGAATAGGAGTTAGATAAAAACCTATCTAAAGCCTAAAAGAAAAAGTACAAAAAATAAAAAGTACCAAAAAACAAAATTCAAAGGATTAAATATGAAAATAGATTTTAGAATTGACGTTGGATATCAATACGCAAACTCATCAAAACAATATCACCCTGTTTTCGTGTGGGACGGATTCTTAAAAGTTGACAAAGGTCAAATCATAAAAACCTTTAAGTTAGACTATCCGTTCTCTCCGTTCGGGACGGCAAAAACGCCTAGTGAAACCCTATTAGATCGACCAGAGTGGCAGTTTAGCACGCAAAGAGAGATTACGGGATTAAGGTTTATTGCAGAGGTTGAAGAGGACGCAACCTTTACTTTTAGCACTAGATCTTGCCACTTGACCTTTACGGCTAAAGATATACTTGAAAAGGGCAGAATAGAAAACGACGTGGGCGCAAAATATCTCGGCTGTTTTGCTGATATTACTAGAACGGGTTATTATTGGTACATGCAAAACAATAAGGCTGACCACACCGTTTATCACGCAAAAGATCTCGTATTGGTAAACGGTACTTACGCTAGAATGCAACTTGCCTTCTTGAACGCAAGAAGTCAAGTTTCGGTAAACTACACCGTTAAAAACAGCATAAGCGACTATATGGAAACTTGTTTGCACTTAGTTGCCATGGCTATTACCGACTTTACCGATAAAGAAGAGCCTACTATCAGCGCAAAAATTCCTTTCCACGTATTTTGTGATGGAAGATTAGTTGCAACCTTCCACCACCATTTCCGTGCGCATAACGGTCATCAACTCCTAGAGGACGCTTGGGTAAACTTAAGACTCCCATCGGGTTCGCACGCTATCACTATCAAGAACTCAAGCCCTAACGTAAACGTGGGCATAAATAGAATAGTTCTCTATGAAAACGAATATAACGAAGGCGACCTTATAGTTCCAGCGTGGTCAACTAGTGGACAAACCGAACTCGGCAAAGTCTTTTCGCTTCACGAACAACCTATAAAAATTCAAGTTGGCGATAAACTGCTTTTAGTTCACGCAAAACCTGGCTGGAATCAGTTTAAGTTCCCCGTTGAAGGCAATAACACTATGATTGTAAGAACTTCTTCTTGCAAAAAGGATATAGAACTGCTTAACCCCGTTCAAAACCCCGTTAAAGTGGGCTTTGACCTAACTTGCGCTCCACATGACGACAGTATGTGGATAGAACGCCTTTTAGACTACACATATTACACAAGGCTCGGCAATTTCGTGTCGTTTAGAAACTACTTGATAAACACCGAAGAGTTTACGCCGTTAGATATCCCTAACGACTTTGATTATTCGGACGACGACGATGAACAAACGCAAGAATACGAACAACTCGACATTTTCAATGAGCAAGTTGAAGAAATCAGTTATTCAAAGCCTGAACAACCTACTATATTCAATAACGACCTAGTGTACTCGAGCGTGACCGACCAACTTATGTACAAGTGGGGTAAACTATGTAAGAACTACAAGATTTGGGCATCGGCTTGCCGTAACTTTGCTTCAGGCGCACTCATTAGGGGTGCTGACCAATTCTTAAACGACTGTGGCTACGACGATTATACCGACGCTACTTACGCTTACCAACCTTGTCAACCTTGGGATAGCCAAGACATGAAACAAGCTAGCAAAAATTATACCAACTACCTAAAATATCAAATTAAGAAAACCAAAGAAGTATCGCCTTGCGCATCGTTTGGCGACGCTAGTGGTGGTAGCAAATACGCATACCTTGCAGGCGTAGATTATATCCGTGCAAAGGCTCTAACTAGCCACACCCAGCACTTACTCTCTCAAGTTCGCCCAAGCGCCGAAGCGCTCGGTAACGGCAAGTGGGGAGTTGATATCACTACCCAACAAGCGTATTTGTCTAATAGAGCAAACCACTTGAGTAAATATTTCTTATCGCTAATGCAACCGTGGATAATGGGCGCTGACACCGTTTACGACCAAGATTCGCTTTGGGCAATGTACACCGACGAACGCTTGTCGTGGGACGATACTTTGACTAGAGAAAAACGCCAAATGATGAGAAATTTCTATAAACTAACTAGCACGGTTGGTCGCCCTGGTCAAAACAAGCGTAAAATTGCCGTTCTTGACGGTAGATATGCTGCGCCGTTCAACGGCTTTGACCATAACGGCGAACAATACGACACCCCTTGCGTTTGGGGCTTGTTCGGTAAGAAAGACGATACAAATTGGAAGTTCGCTCAACCTGAAAAGAGCCGTCAACTTATGGATTTGTTGATGCCAGGCGCTTGCGCTATTCCGTTTAAGCAAAAATTCGACAAAGTTCGCTTTGACTTTTCGGGCACGCCGTTCGGCGACTTTGACTTTGCTCCTATCGAAGCAAATCAAGATTACCTAAACAACTATTCAATGCTCTTGAATTTAGGTTGGAACACCATGCTAAAGAAAGATTACGATAAGTTAAAGGCTTTTGTTGAAAACGGTGGCGTATTGGTAACTGCTATCCCTCAATTCTCTACACATACAGCAAGGGATTTCCTTGCCGATATGCAAGATTTAAGCCTATTCAACGACGGAGATATTCAAGACCTTACGGGCGTGAAAGTTCTAGGTAGGGGCGAAAAATATTCGGGACAATACAACTCTCTAAATAGAGCCGAAATAGTTTCTCCAAACCTATCGGCGCTTTGTAGCGACAATGCGTTAGAGGACGGCGAAGGATATCTTGCCGATATTGAAATTCACGGCGCTGAAGTGCTCGCTTGGGATACTGCTTCCGGTAAACCTATGCTCGTAAAATTCCCACTAGGCGACGGTTACGTTTATACCTTCACTATTTGGGCTTACCCTGGTCACGAACAATTCAAACAATTCTCAGCCGATTGGATAAATCAATTCTTATCGGATGCTCGTGGAAAAACCTATCTCGAAGATACGACGGGCGACGTGTTCTGGACGACTTGGGTGGAAGGTAACACAACAACCATTATGGCGCTTAACACCGATTACACCAAAAAGAACAATCTAAAAAGGTGTAAACTGTTTATCAACAATCACCCAGCAGCCGTAAACGTAAAAGAAGGCGCATGCGCAGTCTTTACCATAGTAGGTGGCACTTTCACAGCAAAAGAATACACTCTATAAGTGGTAACGCCTTACGGCGTATTGTAGTAGTGTCTTAAAAATTTTTTATTTTTATTGTATATATTCTTTCATTTGGCACATTATATTATCAAGGGGGCTAATATGAGAGATAATAAGAAAAATAAGAATTCCAAGCAAAAAAGCACGGACACTAAAAATTGTAAGTAAAATTCCTTTTAAGAGTAACTTTGATAATCTTGGCTCTTACACGGGCGTAGATGCTGAAAATATTTTTGATATACCCGTTCAAGATGCCGACGATTTATAAAACAATTTATAATCAAAATATCGCTAGATTTGCTTATCTAGCGATTATTTTTTACAAAACTATTGACAAAACAAAGAATTTAGATTATAATACACTTACTTTTTAAGTCGGTTATACGGTCGCGGGGACAGGGCGAGCCTGTCAATGAGG
Source organism: Clostridiales bacterium (assembly GCA_015055735.1). Classification (GTDB taxonomy): domain Bacteria; phylum Bacillota; class Clostridia; order Christensenellales; family Borkfalkiaceae; genus UBA1259. The sequence goes on from SVHP01000012.1 coordinate 5,312, forward strand.
AAAGTCCGAGCATTATAGAAACAGGGTGCTGGAGAAATCCCAGTGGAGGCGACTTTAAGGAAAGTGCAACAGAAAATTACCGCCTACTTAGTAGGTAAGGTTGAAAAGGCGTGGTAAGAGCACACCGCCCTTGTGGTGACACAAGGGGCAATGTAAACCCCACCTGATGCAAGATTGACAAACTAGTTCACACGGGAGTTTCACCGAACTAGTTTAACGAATATCGCTAGGGGATAACGGTAACGTTATTCGTAGATAAATGACCGTACACGACAGAACTCGGCTTACAGACCGTCTTAAAGAGCAAAATATATCCCGAAAGGCTAAACCTTTCGGGATATTTCATTTTTTATTCAAGAATATTTAAGACCTCTTTTATCTATCTTAATACAGCAAAAACTAAAGCCCATATCAAAATTATATTGATTATCTTATATTTTTTTGCCAATTCCCTTTTTCTACTTATACTTATTGTTAAAATAATAGGAAATAAAAATAGCCACAATAAAATCGTTATATTTTTTTCTTCTATCATTTTTATAAACTCCTCAAAAATATACCAAATCGGGATATTTTTATTATACCAAAACGGTATAATAATGTCAAGATATGAGATTGAGATTTTTAAGAGAGCAAAAGCAAATATCGCAATTAAAACTTGCGATGGATTTGAATATGAGCCAAAATAGTATCAGTAGATACGAAAACGGACAACGGCAAGCAGATTACCAAACGCTAATTGCTTTCGCCGATTATTTTGGCGTATCCATTGACTATTTATTAGAACGAACCGACAATCCTAAAATCAATAAATAAAAGAGAGTGAGAAAAATTTCTCACTCTTTTCTTATTTATATAGGTTTTTATTCAAAATCATACCACAATGCGCCGTAAGGCGTTATAATGTTGCGTCAGCAACTATCATTTTTGACCAAAGGTCAAAATATCATTCACTGATAGGTGTTATCATTTGCCATTAGGCACAAGCACGGAACGGAACGCAGAGATGCGACACATATAATCCTTATAACTTACAAAACGGATTAGATGCAAGTCAGACGGGGAAAACGAGCAACCTATTACTTTGTAAAAAGGGTTAGATGCGACGCATATAAGCCTTTTTCTATCTTTTTAAGTAAACCATAAGTACAGCTATATCAGCAGGCGAAACGCCGGAAATTCTTCCTGCTTGACCTAGCGAGCGTGGGCGAATTTTGTCTAATTTTTGCCTTGCTTCTAGTCTTAAGCCACCGATTGATAGGTAATCTATATCGTCGGGTAAAATCTTTTCTTCGAGCTTTTTAGCCTTTTCAATTTGCTCTAAGCCCTTTTGAAGATAGCCTTGATATTTGGCGTCTATTTCGACCGTATCCAAAATATCCTTGCTGTACTCCTCAAAACCACCGAGCGTTGCAATAATATCCTTTAGGCTAATGCCACGGCGCACCAAATCGGCTGGGGATAGGGCGTGGTTTGGCTTTTCAAAGCCGTTATCTACTAATAATTTTTCCACTTGGCTAGGCTTAAATAGTGCGTTCATTTCTTTGGTTGCGCTTTCATATTCAGCCTTTCTATTTAGGAAAACTTTATATCTCTCGTCGTTTACAAGCCCTGCCGTTCTGCCCTTTTCGGTCAAACGGAAATCGGGATTGTCTTGACGGAGTAAAATTCTATATTCAGCACGACTGGTCATCATTCTATACGGCTCGTTCGTGCCTTTAGTAACGAGATCATCTATTAAAACGCCGATATACCCGTCGTCACGAGAAAGCACCAACGGTGGTAAATCACGCATTTTAAGCGAAGCGTTAAGCCCTGCAATAAGCCCCTGAGCCGCCGCCTCTTCATATCCACTCGTACCGTTTATTTGACCTGCCGTATAAAGCCCCGATATCTTCTTATATTCTAGGGTAGGGTAAAGGTCTAGCGAATCGATACAGTCGTACTCAATGGCGTAAGCGTAACGCATTATCTCGCAGTGCTCCAAGCCCTTAATGGTGCGATACATAGCCTTTTGAACGTCGTGTGGCAAGGAAGTCGAAAGCCCTTGCACGTAAATTTCGTTGGTGTCAGCGCCTTCAGGCTCTAAAAAGAGTTGATGGCGTTCTTTATCTGCAAACCTAACCACCTTGTCTTCGATAGACGGGCAGTATCTAGGTCCCGTACCTTTAATCAATCCACCGTACAGTGGCGAACGGTGTAAATTTGCCCTTATTATCTCGTGCGTTTGCTCGCTAGTGTAGGTTAGATAACACGGCGTTTGTTTTTCTGGTATGCGTTCGGTCATAAAACTGAACGGATAAATATCCGTTTCGCCGTCTTGAACTTCTAGCACCGAAAAATCGATAGTTCTAGCGTCCACTCTAGCAGGCGTTCCCGTCTTAAATCTTCTAATAGAAAAGCCGAGTTTCATTAAATTTTCAGTCAAGCCGTTAGCTGCCGATTGAAAGCCGTTCGGCCCAGAATTTTGTCGCCACTCGCCTGCAATAATGCTACCGTTTAGATATACGCCGGTTGCAACCACGACGCTCTTGCACTCCAAAACGCCACCGAACGAAGTTAAAACGCCAACTACCTTTTCGCCCTTTTCATCAGTTAAAATCTCCACGGCTTCGCCTTGTAAAATCTTAAGGTTAGGCGTATTTTCAAGCGTTTGTTTCATAAGCCTGTGGTAAGCGTTTTTGTCGGCTTGACCACGTAGCGATTGAACGGCTGCGCCTTTACCACGGTTTAACATTCTTATTTGAAGGAGCGCCTTGTCGGCGTTTATGCCCATTTCGCCACCTAATGCGTCTATCTCTCGAACGATTTGTCCTTTACTCGTTCCTCCGATTGACGGATTGCACGCCAAAAAGGCTATACTGTCTAAGTTTAGAGTTAGCATAGCCGTATTGAAGCCCGTTCTAGCAAGGGCTAGCGCCGCTTCGCAACCTGCGTGTCCTGCGCCGATTACTACTGCGTCAAATTGTCCTTCAATAAATCTCGTTTGCATGGTCTTTGTTTCCGTTCTTGTTTTTACTGTTTTTTATGTTTTACTATTTTTTATAGTTTTTGTTTGCTCTACTACTATTGTTTAAGTAGCATTTTCTTAATATCGCCAACGGCAGTGGATAAACGGGTGTCCGTTTCCATTTGTTCGGCAATCTTATCTCTAGCGTAAATTACGGTTGCGTGATCTCGTGAGAAGATTTTTCCTACCGTTAGTTGAGGTAAGCTCATCATATCTAGCACCAAATACATACCCACTTGTCTTGCAAGCGCCACTTCTTTGGTCTTTTTCTTGGATAATAGGTCGGCTTTTGATACTTTATAGAAATTGCAAACGCAACTTATAATATCGTCAGCCTTTAGTTCTTCTTGTCTTTCGCCTGCCGATTCCTTAAGCGCTTCGTTAACTAGTTCGATAGTTATAGGGCGTTCGTGAAGTTTTGACGCAAAAATAACCTTAGTTAGTTTGCCTATAAGCGTTCTAATATCGCTGATGTTCATTTGTGCGATATAGGATAGAACTTTTATGTTAACGATACATTTTTGTTCTTCAGCCTTTCTCTTTAAGATAGCGATTTTAGTTTCCAAATCAGGTGGTTGAACGTCGCCGATAAGCCCACCTTCAAAACGAGTTTTAAGCCTATCTTCTAAAACTTCAATCTCTTGAGGCGGACGGTCGCAAGTCAAAACGATTTGTTTGTTTTGCATTACGAGTTCGTTAAAGGTATGGAAGAACTCCGATTGAGTGGCTTGCTTTTGCGCTAAAAATTGCACGTCGTCGATAAGCAACACGTCCACGTTTCTATATCTTCTTCTAAACTCTTCGGTCTTTAACGCCTTACCTTTAGAAATGCTTTCAACTAATTGGTTAGTAAACTGTTCGCAAGTGGCGTAGAGTACGTTTAGAGTAGGGTTATGCACCTTTAAGTAGTTTGCAATAGCCATCAAAATATGCGTTTTACCAAGCCCCGTACCACCGTGAATAAATAGTGGGTTATATGCGTCCCCTGGGTTTTCTGCAACGGCTTTTGCCGCAGCGAAAATAAATTCGTTTGACGAGCCGACTACGAACGAATCAAAGGTAAATTTAGGGTTTATAGGCATACCTTGGTTGCTAACCCTATCCCTATCTTCTTCGTCTAACTGTCTAACGTATTCTTCCTTGCTTTGCGCAACGATAATTTCAAAGTCGTTTATGTAAGTGTTGCATTTGCTGAACGCTTCACGCATCTTAACACCGATAGGGTGGTTATTGATAGCGTCGGCAAAAATTCGGCTAGGCGTTATTAAAACTATTTTGTTACCCAATATATCGACAGGGGTTAATTGCTTAACGTGAGTTTCAAACGAGATAGAAGTGACGTGCTTTTCAATTTCTGGAAGGAACGTCTGCTCCCATAAAATCTCATACTGCTCTTTTTCCACAATATTTCTCCTTTTTGTTTATTTATCAGTTGCGTGTAAGTAAAAAATATTATATAATATTTTTACAATAAAATAAAGCAAAACTGACAATTTTTTTATTTTTTTATTTTTTTAAAGTATTTTGTTGGTTTTTTGTTATAATTTTGTTGATTTCTTAAAGTTGGTTTTTTTTGTAATTATGTTTATCAAGTCGCTATCCTTACAAAACTTCCGTAACTATGAAAACGAAACCATAGAATTTTCGGACGGAATAAATATTCTTTGTGGCGCAAACGCTCAGGGCAAAACGAACTGCGCTGAAGCCATATTTTTCTTATGCACCGGCTTTTCGCCTAGGGCGAATAAGGATAGGCTTTTGGTCCGTCAAGGTCAGGAAAACGCCCAAATCGAAGGGACTACCGACACTCAGTACGGTGGGGTTAATATAAGGATAGAACTCAATAAACAAGACAAAAAATCCATATATATAAACGGGATAGCCATAAAGAAGGTGGGCGAACTTCTCGGTAATATCCACAGCGTGTTTTTTAATCCTGCCGAGCTTAAGCTCGTTCAGGAAAGCCCAGAAGATAGAAGGCGATTTATGAACGTTTCACTATCGCAAATGAGTAAAACTTACTTTTATGCGCTACTTCGCTACAACAAAATCTTAAGTCAGCGCAATAACTTACTCAAAGACCCTGATAAATATTTGATAAGGGAAACCTTGCCTATTTGGGACGAACAACTTTCAAAAGAAGCAGGTAAAATCATTAAGGCTCGAAACGATTTTCTAGCCGAGATTTCGCCTATTGCCCAAGAAAAGCACGCTACCCTATCGGGTGGTAAGGAAAAACTTATCATGTCTACCGAAAGTGGTTATTACGGTGGGGAAGACGAGATTGCTTACGCCTTAAAACAAGATTTAGCGCTTGCGCTAGAAAAAGATATGCGACTTGGCTTTACTTCGTTAGGCCCACACCGTGATGATATTAAGTTTTTGCTTAACGACCTAGATTCAAGGGTGTACGGATCGCAAGGACAACAAAGAACCATAGCATTATCCTTAAAACTTGCCGAAACCGAACTTTTCAAAAATAGGTTTAACGAATATCCTATTCTCATTTTAGACGACGTTTTGAGCGAACTAGATAAGTCAAGGCAAAGAAAGTTAGTGGAATTGGTGGCTGGAATCCAAACCATTTTTACCTGTACCCATTTCGATAGAACGGTATTTAAGCAAAACCAAATTAACAAGATAACCATTGTTAACGGTAGGAAGAGAAAAAGCAAGTAGTTTGCTTTTAGCAAACAACTATATTTTTAGCCGACAGTTAAAAGTTATATTATTTGCAAAGCAAATAGTTATATTTTGGCTAAAGCCAAAGTTGTATTTTTAACTACCGTTAAAAGTTGTGGAATGAATTTCTAAATAATACCGCAACTTATCCGTTAGGATAAATATAACTCTAAACTCTAAACTTGCCCGCCAGGGCAAATATAACTGCACTGCCAACTTGCTTTTTTTGTTCTTCGGCTACATGCTACCACACAATTTTTAATAAATCAATATTACATGACACAAAATTTGAAAAAACTTTTTTTGCGATACAAAAATCCCTAGAAAAAATCTAGGGATTTTTAGTATGATTTATTTTTAATTTCTGTTAGGGCATGATAAGGGATAGCCAAATCGGTAAGGTAATTATCGAAAAAATATGAGATATAAGCGCAAGTCTTGCCCCCGTTTTACAGTCTTTTCCCACAAGCTTTGGAAACACCACCGTATTGAGCCCACACGGCATTGCCGTAATTATTAAAACCATTGGTAAAACCTGTGTTAGTTTTAACCCTAAGCAAATTAAGTAGGCAATTCCTGGAATTACTATCAGTCTTAAAAAGGTAAAGATATACGCCTTACCGTCCATTACCAACTCACGCAATTTGAAGGTGGATAAAGTCATACCCGTCAATATCATACTGAGTGGACCAACACACGCCGATGACGACGATACTGCCTTAGAAATAATTTCAGGTAGAGAAATATTGAAAATACCTACAACCATACCTAATATGATTGCAATGGTCAACGGATTGACGAGTTTTTGTACAAAATTCTTGCCACCCGTTAACAAAGCGTAACCAAAAGTATAGGTGTAAATAATGAAAGGTATAGCAAAAAAAACGAACTGCGATAAAAAACTTTGACCAAAAACCGACTCTATTAACACGTAGCCTAAATACGAGTAGTTAGTTAGGGTAAAGGAATATTGATATACCTTTCTTTCATATTGATCTTTAGTCAATAGTTTAGAACCGAAATAAGCACCGACAACTATAACTAAAATAAGAATAAGCGAAGTTATAAGTAAACTATATCTTTGACTAAAATAAGAAACCGAAAAATTATTAGCAAAGGTATTGAAAACTTTACACGGTAAAAAGATATTTATTAAAAGCACTGATAAAATGTCGCTGTGCGACGCCTTATCTTTTTTTATTCTACCAACTAAGTAGCCTGCTAATAAAAATATGTAAAGTATAAGTAATTGTTTCAAAACTTCTTGCATTATTATTTCTCGTTAATGGTTGTTTGGTTTTTTGATACAACCATTTTCCTATAATTAAAATTATACTATCTTTACTAAGTAATGTCAAATTTTTACAATTTGAAATAAAATTAAAAAGTCCCTAGCCTGAAACTAGGAACTTTAATATTTTCGTTTTAATTTTTTTTATTTTTTCTAACAACACGAAGTAATTCACAGCATTTTTGGTAAAAATCAATTAGCATTTATAAAAAATTATTTCTTACTAATGGCTTTGAGATAAAGACTAATTGATAGATTATCGATTTTACGAGAAAAATACAAGAAAGACGAGTTTTGTTGTGAAGGAGCATACTTGAAAAGTATGTAACTGAACAAAAAACAAAGTATTTCGCAGAATTTTTCCGTAAAAATCAATTAGGATTTAGCGAAAAACCATTAAAGATTAACTAATACGGATACGATTTGGTTTTTATCTACTACGCCGACCGTCTTTTTTTGTTGTTTTCCGTCCTTAAAGAAGAAAAGGGTAGGGATAACGTCAACTTTGTATTGAGTTGCCAAATCCATTTGCTCGTCAACGTTGACCTTGCAAACCTTAACGTTTTCGCCTAAAGTTGCTTCAACTTCTTCTAAAACGGGAGCGAGCATTCTACAAGGCCCACACCAAGACGCCCAAAAATCTACTATTACAGGGACTTTGCTGTCCAAAACTTCCTTTCTAAAATTTTCTTTTGTTAAAATTGTCATGTCTATTTCTCCTATCTTTAATCTTTGTGTTTGTAGTAAAGCATACAGTGGCAAAACCCTTCAAAATTAGGGTCCTCGATTTGCTCTTTGAACTCTTTACACATACACTTATATTCTTCGGTACGGGATAGCCTACAAGGGCAATATCCACCCGTTCTTTTTAAGCCTTCTCTTATGGTATTAACTATTTCCTTATCAGGATTAAGCGTAATTTTCATTTTCCCTCTATTTTTTTATTTATTCTTAAGACTATTTTACCTTAATAGTATTTTAACATAAGTATAGCACTTAAATCAAACGTTTATTTATCGAAAAATAAAATTTTATTTATAAAAAATATGGCAAAGCCATTTTAAGCCTTGCCATATTAGAATTTATTATATTTATAAATTTATTCGCCAGCGCTCGTATCGGTTAAACCTAAGAGTTTACGTAAAGATGCTTCGTCCTCACTAGATAGTTCTTGTTCAGCGATAGCGTTTTCAAACATAGTCTTTTGTTCTTCGTCAAGGTCGCTAACAAGAGTTGGACTATCTTCTCCACCGGTCATCATATCGACGAACTTCATGTTAGTAGCAAGTCCAGTTACTATGTGATTTACGTCTTCTTGGTTAATCTCTTCGCCCGTTTCTTGTTTTTCCATAAGAGAACCAACGCCAACTAAAGCGTGACCCATACCACCGATATTGATATCGTCTAAACTTAAATCGTTAAAGAATTCGTCCATTTCTTCGCTAGATTCTTCACCGCCACCGACCATCTCTTTAAGGTCACCGAGTAAACTATCAATTTGCGCTTTTGCTTCATCGCTCAAATTGTCAACATCTTCGCCAACTTCGATAAGTCTATTACCAACGTCAACTAAAGCGTCTGCTTTTTCTTGGGTAGAAGCTGTATCGCTTTGTAAAACGTCCATACTTTCGTTGATACCCGAAATAGAGCCTGCAAGATTACCAGCAACTACTACCATATCGGTAAGGTCGTCAAACTTAAGCGTATCGGCAGAAGTTAACATATTGAAATACCAACCACCAATGGCGCTATACGTTTTACCCATAGGGCCGTTAACGTATTCTTCTAAGCCAACGTTTGCAGGGAGTTCAAGCAACGGTTTATCTTGCATTTTAATATCTGCAATTTTGTCAAATTGAACGATAAGTCCGTTTAATGGCATCATTACTGCAAAAACGACAATCACACCTTGCGCTAAGCCGATAAGTGCACCGTGACCTCTATGCATCTTTTCGCCTTCGTGAACGAAGATCTTGCAAATAGGGAAAAGGACAGCCCAAGTAACAGATCTTAAAGCGAAGAAAGCGATAAAGTAAGCGAGTAGACCGACGATAATTTCAACTAAACTTAAAACTAAAGTTTGTACCGACTCAGGAAAGGTCATTTCGCCTTGGTTAAATAAAGATAGAAGTGTTTGTTCTAGCGTTTGACCGTTTATGTTTATTCCCATAACCACTTTAGTAAGTGGTCCACGTAAAACTATTGCAACGACTACGCACACAGCAACCATAATTAAACGCAAGATAGCACGATTGCGCCCTCTCATAAGTCCGAACAAAGCGCCAAAGCCTAGTCCTACTGCCGTTAAGCCGAGCATTACTAATGTAATCATTCCCATAACTTAAATTTCCTTTTTTATAAATATATTTGATATACTTTCATTGTAATACTTTTCGTATAAAAAATCAATTGATACGACATAATAATACAAAATTTTTAATCTTTTACACCATTTTTTGCCTTGTTTTTGGCTTTTTTATACAGTTTTTGGTAAAAAAGAGCCGTGACGATTGTCACGGCTCTTAATTTATTAGTTATTTTATAGGTGGTAAATTTACGCTAAAGTCATCAAAATGGAAATTATGGATCGAATATCGTTTATTTTGAACGATAATATTTATTCCACTAATCTTATTTTTATAGAAACAAAACTCTGCGTAATTGATATCGCCCATAGGCGCATTTAACACGTAACAATTTGCCTGTTCGTTAAAGTAGAAGTTTTCATATTGGAAAATGCTAGAAAAATCTATTTTAACCTTACCTATTTCTTGATTATATTGGTCTTGAGATATACTCAATTTATTAACTTGCATATCGATATCAGTCCTTTTTATTTGGTAATAATAATATTGACTGCCTTCTTTTGAATAATAATGAGATTCAGCTCCACCATCTTGATAAGATATATCGTGTTTGCAGGCTTTGTTACCTTCAAATTCGTAGTGAGTGCCTGAAATAACCATAATTTCTTCCAATTCATCGATAGTAAAGCCAATTTTATCGTATGCACTAAAGTTTAAGGCTTGATTCCAAATTTGTTCAGAAACTTGAGCGTCTATAGGATTGATTTCCGTCTCGTTTTTATCTATCGTACCACCTTCGATAACCACGTCGTCACCACCTTGACCAGGTTGTGGGTTAGGGTTTTCTTCTATTGAGAAAGAAAATTGTAAGTACGCCGTCATTTGATCGCCAAAGTTGGTGGTTAATTTGGTCACCTTTTGACATTTATCATTAAAATCGTCAATCATTTGGTCAACGCCTGCCGTAAATTCGTCAGCCGTTTCGGTTTCGTACCACATATATTTTTGGTCGTGGGTTAACATCATGTCTAGATAAGTCTCGTCCCAATTCATTATAAATCTACAATCGATTAGGATAGAAGTATCAAAATCATAGGTAAATTCAGCGTTGGTATAACTGTTAGAATTATATTTTGGGGTTATAACCATAACTTCAAAATACACCTTGTCGTTTTGCTTGTCGATGCTAGACTTCATGTTCATAGTTTGGGAAATATCTTCGTTTTGGAAGGTATAATTTACGTCAAAGCAAGCGATTCCGTCTTGAACTTCAAAGCCGTCGCTAGTGTATAATAGACTTAATAAATACATAATGCCTGCTGCGTCTTTTGCGTTCCTTTTAATATTTTCGATAGCGTGCTCGTCGCTAGTTTCGGTCTTTTTATCGGCAACCGACATTGAAAACGGATTAGCGCTCTTTTCGCCAACGGCAACTAGCCCTGCTTTATTTAAGATTTGATAAGCAACGTTTCTATAAACGTTTGCCATTTCTTGTCTTTCAGAACTTATTGCTGACGATGAACAAGCCGTTGCAAAAGCGCTAAAAAGCATGATTAAACTTATAAATAAGGTTGCAATTTTTTTCATAACTATCTCCTTTTAATAAAAAATGACTGATTATCACTCCAAAATATATTTTTTTGTGTTTAATCAGTCACTTTATTTTTAGTATTTTTTATTTATCTTTTAGGCTGTTACCTAGATAAGTACCAAAGCTAAAAGACGAAGTTTTTTTATTTTCAATAAATCCACTTTGTTTTCTACCTGAATTTGAGCGAGATTTAGAAAATTTACCGTTTCTCTTTTGATTAGAGCGTTTTCCCGAACGAGAATTTTTGTCGTTATGGTTTTTGCCAGCGTTATAAGGCTTTGCAAATTCGTCCTTATCGAAAGGCACGATAACCACGTATCTATTTGGTTCTTTACCGTCGCTTTTAGTAGTACAAGTAGTACTTTCAGCAAGGGCAGTATGAATTATTCTTCTTTCAAACGGACTCATAGGCTCTAAAATAACTTCTCTACGCATTTCGGTAGCCTTTTGTTCTAACTTATGAGCGAGCGAGATTAAAGTTTCTTCTCTTTTTTCTCGATAATTTTCGCAGTCAACTACAACCTTTTGGTATTCCTTTTTACCTATATTAAGGTAAGCGCCTGCAAGCGTTTGGATAGAATCTAAAACTTCGCCACGATAACCGATTAGGTTTGAAGATTGGTTAGAAGTTAAAGTGATAATAACGCTTCCGTCCTTTTCGGTTTTTTCAGCAACTGCGTCAATTCCCATATAAGTTAAAATATCTTCTACGAACTCAATAACGTTTTGTTCTTGCACTTGCTTTTTTTCAATTTCAACTACGGCTTTACCTTTCATAATTCCAAAAAGCCCTTTAGTTGGTTGCTCTTTAACTTGGATTTCGGCCATATCTTCGGTAATTCCAAGTTCTTTTAGCCCAAGTTCTATTGCTTCTTCGACCGTTTTGCCTGTAAACTCCATATTATTTCTCCTTTTGAGATTTTATGCTTTTATCTTGTTTTTACCCTTTTTTCTTACTTTGTTCTTCCACGATAATGCTTTTTATCGGCTTTTCCCGATAAGAAATCTTCGCCACTTTCGTGCGCAAATTTATCGTCTTTGTTTACTTTTTTCTTTTTAGGTTGTTCTACCTTTTCTTCTGGCTTTGGAGTATGAACTTTACTTCTAACTATGCCTGCATTTGAATTTTTTAATTCTTTCTTCATTTTTTTATCAACTATAACGTTGATAACGATAGTTGTCAACATACTCAATATTGAGTTGATTATAATGTATAGCGAAAATGCAGCCGTATACATAAATGCAAAGAACGCCATCATGATAGGCATCATCCATTGCATCATCTTTTGGGTTTGAGCGCCTTGTCCGTCAACCGTTTGCAATTCCATTTGCGCCTTTTGCGATTTATTCATAACGAGTTGAGTGGCTAGTGACGATAGGGCAGTTAAGGCAATCAAAATAAAGAAACCGTTAGGTTCGGTTCTTTCTTTTTCAAGCTTAGCAATTAAACTGTTATAATCTTCGCCTAAGTCCGTACCTTGATATCCGTGGGTATTCTTAAACTTAGTCCAATCGCTTTCAATAGGGTGAGCCATAGTGCTGTCGGTTGCCCAAATGTTTTTAACCCAAATAAACCCTTGTTCTTCATCTGTATAAGTTTTAGCCGACATTTCTTGACGAATATCAACTATAAAGTTATTTGCGTCCCACTTTTCTTCTATCACAACGCCGTCAACTTCTTGTTGTGATTTAATATCACCGTTTACTTCGGTAAACGATTTTTTCACGTCACCAACTACTACTTTTAAGAAGTTATTTTGCTCGCAAGCTAAAGCGTTATTATTATCTTTATTATCCAAATATAATTCAGCGTTTTCCCTTAACTTAAATGTCGGTTTAGTACCTAAAGTTACGTTTTTAACGTACACAGTGTAACCATTTCCCGTCCAAAGATTAAAAATCGTATTTTCATCTTCGTTTGGTTGTTCAGTATAAAACACTTCTACGTCGCCACAAGAAATTTTACCGTCTTGATCTTGGTCGGCAGTTTTAACGTTTTCGATATTAACTGAAAATTCGCCTTTATCGTAATCTCTATAAATGAAATTAGAAGTATCTTCGTTTAGTTCAAAACCTGCGTAAACGACGTTGTTATACGAATTGGTCATATGATAAAAATACTCTTGGTTTTGGAACTTAGAGTAATCGGTAAAACCGTTGATAGCAACGATGAACATTACTAAGGTTAAAATAGTAGGAAGGCAAGCTCCGAACATAGAATAGCCGTTCTTTTTATAAAGAGCCATCATTTTTTGATTGTAAAGTTCTTTATTATCGGCGTATTGCTTTTGCAATTTTTCTAGTTCTGGACGCATTTGTTCCATTTTAAGCGAATTTTTTCTCATAGACGACCTTGACGCGTAGTCAAAAGGCAGGGTAATGAGTTTTAATAATAAAGTAAAAACTATAACGCCAAGCCAAACGGCCCCGCAAATACCCACAATCCATTGAACGACTGCGGCAATGCCCGAAATAGTTGGCGCTGAAAATTCAATAATATTCATAATTTAATACACCCATTTAACAACGTTTTTTTTGTCAGGTACTTTATCAAAGCCACCTTTACACCAAGGGGTACAACGCAAAATTCTCTTTACACCCAAAAAACAGCCGACTATAAAGCCGTGCTTTAAGATGGCTTCTATCATATACTGCGAACAGGTAGGGTAATACATACAAGTTCCGTAAGATAGGTATTTTTGGTAAAATTTAATGAGTTTTATGCTTAAAAATTTCATTATTTTAAGATACCGCCCTTTTTAAAAAGATATCCCATACTCTCTCTAAAACGGTCAAGTGAATAATCGTCACTAACTTTTGGTATAAAAACAAAAAAGAAGTTTTGCCTAATATCAGGCGTAAAACTTCTAAAAGATTCCCTTAAAAGACGTTTGATTTTATTTCTTTTTACGCTTCCGCCGTGTTTTTTACTCACGGCGTAGCCTGCTTTTATACAGTCCGAAGCGAAGTATAATACCGTTAAGTTATTAGAATACAATCTCTTTCCTTTATTGAAAACTAAATTGAAATCTTTTTCTTTTTTTAACCTATAATCACAAGGCATTTTCTATCCTTATGCAGAAAGCTTATGACGGCCTTTATTTCTGCGTCTCTTTAATACGTTTCTACCATTGTGTGACTTCATTCTTGCTCTGAAACCGTGAACTTTACTTCTTTGTCTCTTTTTAGGTTGAAATGTTTGTTTCATAATATATCTCCTTACTTTCAGTTGAATTTCTTACTTAAAAAATTCATTTTTTGTTATTTTTTTATTGCTTAAAAAACTCTAATTTATTTTTTCGCCGTTATATTGTATAAAAAAATATTACTTTTGTCAATTATTTTAACTGTTAATTCTTACAGGAAGAACTAAATATATATAATTTTGGCTATTCATAGCCGTTATTACGCACGGATCTATGCTAGAATTTAAATTAAGTAGCAAAAATTCGTCGTTTACTATCTTTAGATACTCGCTTAAATACTTTCCGTTAAAGGCGATAGTCATATCCTTTCCTTTAAGTAAAATATTTACGTTTTCGTTTACTTCGCCAATCTCGCTCTTAGCGTAAACGGTCATAACATTTTCTTTTACGTCTAGTTTAACTACGTTATATCTATCGTCCCTTGCAACTACGCCTGCTCTTTCAAGGCTAGTGAGTAACGCTTGTCTATTTACAGTCACGCTATTTTCAAAACTGTTTGGTAAAATGTGGTTGTATTTTACAAATTCACCTTCTATCAATCTACTTGCGATAGAAGTATTGCCAATTTGAACGAAAAGCGAATTATCTTGGATATAAACCTTTAATAGTTCGTCTTCCTTTTCGATAAGTCTAGTAATTTCGTTTAAGGCACGAGATGGAATAACCACCTTCATATCCCCACTAGAAATAACTTCCTTTTTAACTACTGCCATTCTAAACCCGTCGAGAGCAACGGCTGATAAAAGATTGTCGTTTATATCGAATAGACAGCCTTTAAGGATAGGTCTAGCATCATCTGAAGCACAGGCAAAAATAGTCCTTTCAACGATTTCCTTAAAATCCTTTGCTTTGATTTCAAAGTTAACGCCCTGGTTAGTCTTATAAATATTAGGAAAATTTTCAGCAGGGAAAACTTGGAATTCACTTTCCGATTCAGAATACTTTATTTGAAGCCCACCGTCGAATAGGCGAGAGAGTTCAACTTGTTCCTTTTCTAACTTTTTAGTAAAGTCAACGAAATACTTACCAACTACCACAGTTTCGCCTTCCATTAGAACGTCAGCTTTAATTTGTTTTTCAATGGTAAGTTCTAAATCGGTTGCAAGAAGTGTTAAGGTATCGCCTTTAGCAGTTAGTTTTATTCCTTCAAGAATAGGATTTGCAGCCTTAATAGATAGCGCTTTACTAACCTTTAACACTGCATCTGATAAATCTAAACCGTCACAAATAAATTTCATAATTTTCTCCTAAAAATTCCATAAAAATAATAAACTTTTAATTACCTATTTATTATATAATAAATAGCAAAAAAAATCAAGGATAAAGAGTAAAAATATAAAATCATTTTTTTGCTTTTTAGTTTTGGATTAAATTTTGAAAAAAAGTTAGTCAACCAATTTTTCTTCTATTGTATTGTTTTTTTATTTATTTAAAATAATATCCGTATTAATAATAAGCGTGTTAAAAAGTGGAAATGTGAAAAAAGATAAATGATTTCTTAACGAATTTGATTGTAGATAAACGGTTGATAACTAGGTTATTGATTGTGCACAAGTTGATAAAAAAATTAAAATATGACAAAAAAGTGGAAAAAATCTTAAAATTTTACCCAAAAAAAATAAAAATTAAGGGTGAAAAAAGAAATTTTTAAGTTATCAACTTTTTAGTGAAATTCATTGTTAAAAACTTCGTGATATGTTATAATAAACTCATGAAAAGTATTTTTGAAAAGTTTAATATTAGCATTAGTCAAGAGCAGATTGAAAAGTTTGAAA
Source organism: Clostridiales bacterium (assembly GCA_015055735.1). GTDB lineage: Bacteria > Bacillota > Clostridia > Christensenellales > Borkfalkiaceae > UBA1259. The sequence goes on from SVHP01000012.1 coordinate 21,173, forward strand.
AGTATTATGAATTACTAGTGTTTTATAACTCTAAATTCAACATTACTGCTATCACCGAAAGGCAAGAAGTTATAATAAAGCACTTTGTGGATAGCGTTTTAGGTGTGGATAGGATAACTGGTAATATGTTGATAGATATAGGTTCAGGGGGTGGTTTTCCAGCCCTTCCTATTAAGATTATGAAAGAAGATATTAGTTTAACGATGCTTGAAGCCACGGGTAAAAAGTGTGAATTCTTAAAAACCGTGGCAAAAGAATTAGATCTTAAAAAAGTTGAAGTTATCAACGGCAGGGCTGAAGAAATGGCGTATAGTAAAGAATTTAGGGAACAATTCGATTGCTGTACGGCTCGTGCTGTGGCTAGGCTTAATACCCTTTTAGAGTACACTATGCCTTTTGTTAAGGTGGGTGGAAGGTTGGTTTCTTATAAAGGCGACGCCCAAGAAGAAGTAAAAGAGTCCAAAAACGCAATAGAAGTGTTAGGTGGAAAAATAGTCGAAGACTATGCGTATAATTTATTGGACGCTAAAAGACAGTTAATTAGCGTGGAAAAAATTAAACCTACTCCGTCAAATTACCCAAGAACTAACGCTATGATAAGGAAAAAACCGTTATGATCGATAATCTTTGCTTTAGAGAAAAGGTAGATTTTGATATACAAAAGTCGGTTTGTTTTACGGGGCATAGGCAGGTGGATAAAGATTTTGACTATAAAAATTTTGAAAATCTCTTGGAAAAACTTATTGAAAAAGGCTATGAATACTTTTTTATAGGTATGGCACTTGGTTTTGATACCATTTGTTTTAGGCTTTTAGAAGGGTTAAGGGAAAGTTATAAACATATAAAACTCATAGCTTGTATTCCTTGCAAGGATCAAGATAAAAAATTTAACGTTGAACAAAAACAAATTTATAAAAATATGGTTGATAACGCAGATTATAAGGTGTTAATAAGTCAAAGTTATACGCCTTACTGTATGCAAGAGCGAAACGCCTTTATGGTCGATAATTCAAGTTTAGTCATCGCTTATATGTTGAGAAATTACGGTGGAACTTTTAATACCGTAAGCTATGCTTTAAGAACGGGAAAGAAAGTGTATAATATAGTGAATAGGTAATAGTGAAGAGTTAAGAAGTTAGGATTATAGAAAGTGAAAAAAACGAAAAAAGAAAAAACACTAGGGATTAAAAATTAACCTAGTGTTTTTTATATGTAAATAATTTCTTATAAATTGTACTATAAAAGTGAAAAAAAGTTATTACAAAAACTTTTTATAACCTGTGCCGTATTTAAGAGAGCGAGAAATTCTAGATAAGGTAGCAGAAGAAATATCGGTTTTTGATATAATTTGCTCGTAAGTTTCGCCCTTTTTTAAGAGTTTTCCAGCCGTCACTCGTTGGGCGAGAGAATCGAGTTCCTTCATGGTTAAAAGGTCGGTAAAAAATTCTTCGCAGTCCTTTTCAGTTTGTAAAGATAAAATGACTTTATAAAGTTCACTATAATATTTTTTTACGTCGTCACTCATACTATTCACCGTCTTTTTTATCGATATTAGAAAGGAACGCCTTAAGTAGATCGGACTTAGGGTTATCGAAAATTTCAGAAGGAGTTCCCATTTCTTCAATCTTTCCGTTAGCCATAAACACTATTTTATCCGAAACTTTTTTAGCAAAACCCATTTCGTGAGTGACTATAATCATAGTTCTATCTTGACCTTTAAGCGACTTTATAACCTTTAGTACTTCGCCGGTAAGTTCTGGGTCAAGTGCGCTCGTTGGCTCGTCAAAGCATAGTATCTTAGGTTTTAAGGCTAAAGCCCTAGCAATAGCCACACGCTGACATTGTCCACCCGAGAGTTCGCAAGGGTAAGCGTTTTTCTTGTCAGTAAGCCCTATGGTCTCTAAAAGGGCATAAGCCTCTTTGTCAATCCTTTCTTTTTCAGCGTGATAAAGGTCCTTTTGCTTTTTAGGGTGAACCTTGCTTTTAAGAAGAAGGGTTGGCGCAAGAGTGATATTATCAAAAACGTTATATTGAGGGAAAAGGTTAAAAGATTGAAATACCATACCGAAGTTCAAGCGTTTATTTCTTAAAACGTCGTCGCTATCGAAAATGGTAGTTCTATCGATTAAGCAATCGTCTTCAATATACATTTCACCGTCGTCGGTAGTTTCTAAAAAATTGATACAGCGAAGTAAGGTAGTTTTACCACTACCAGAAGAGCCGATAATAGAAACCACTTCGCCCTTTTCAATATCTAAATCAATTCCTTTTAAAACTTTTAAGCCATCAAACGATTTGCAAAAGTTTTTAATTTGTAAATAAGCCATTTTTACGTCCTAAAATATGATAATTTCTTTTCTAACTTATTAAAAATAATGGTCAAAATGCCAACGAAAACCAAATAGAAAGCGCCAGCGTAGAAGAAAGGCCAAATTAAGCCTATATTCATAAACGAACGAGCTTCGTAAATAATTTCGTAAACCGAAAGGGTATTTGCGAGCGAGGTATCTTTAATAAGCGTAATAATTTCGTTGCTCATAGGTGGCAAAATTCTTTTAATAACTTGTAAAAGAATAATCTTAAAGAAAATTTGTTTTTTAGTCATTCCCAAAACTTGCCCTGCTTCAAACTGACCTTTAGTAATACTTTGGATACCGCCACGATAAATTTCCGAAAAATAAGCGGCGTAGTTTATCGCAAAAGCAACAAGAGCAGCGATAAATCTAGTGTCAAAGGTAGAGTCAAACCACCTCCAGCCCGTATTAACGCTAGGCCACCTAAATAATCCTAAAAGACCTGGACCGTAGAAAATTACGAATAGTTGTAGCATTAAAGGAGTGCCACGAAGTATCCAAACGATAATCTTAAAAAATATGCGCAAAGGGGCAATCTTACTCATCGTGCAAAATGAAATAAGAAGCCCCAAAGGTAACGCTAATATTAAAGTCAGTGCGAACAGAATAAACGATACTAGAAATCCGTTTGCAAGATTGGAAGTAACTTCTAAAAATACTTCCATTTTTAACCGTCCTTAATTATTTTGTCAACGCTTCAGTGTTGATACCAACAGTGTAAGTATTTGCTAAAGCAGTGATTGTTCCGTTTTCAAATTGAGCGTATAAGAAATCGTCTAATTTTTCTTTTAAGTTAGAACCTTTTCTTAAACCAACGGCAAAGATTTCGTCGCCGTAAGAAACGCCTTCAACTATCTTAAGGGTATCAAATTCACCCTTACCAACTAAAGATTGAGCCATAGTTAAGTCGATAATAGCAACTTGAGAGTTACCTGATTTAACTTCGATAAGTGCTTGTTTTTGGTTGCCAGGAGCGCTAACGTTTGTAAAACCTTCGGCAACGGTCACTTTTTGACCAGCTGAACCGTTTTCAACGGCTACCGTAGCAGTTTTAATTTGGTCTTTAGTAGTGATTGTGCTATTTTTTAATACAACTGCAACTTGTGCGTTCTTAGCGTATGAAACTGAGAAATCAATTTGCTTTCCAAGTTCTTCGTCTGCAGTCATACCGTTCCAAATAAGGTCGATTTGTCTTGAGTTAATTTCTGCAACTTTATTGTTCCAGTCAACTATTTCGACAAATTCACAAGTAACACCTAATTCTTGTGCAAACTTTTCAGCAAGTTCAGCATCAAAACCAATCCACTTACCGTTGCTGTCTTTATAATCCATTGGTGCATAGTCGGTAATACCTACTATAATCTTTCCTGCGTCTTTAACAGCTTTAAGGTCGCCAGTAAGTCCGTCTTCGTTAGAAGTGTTGTTACATGCAGTTAAACCCATAACTGCGCCTAGTGTTAACAATAAAGTTAACGCAAATGCTAATACTTTTTTCATAAAAGTTTCTCCTATAAAATATTTTTTTCTTTTTATCACTTTAACACTTTATCGTGCTAAAGCAATAGTATTATACTTTATTACGCTAAAGAAGTAAAGTGTTTTTCACTACTTTTTAAAAGTTTTTTAAATTTTTTCAAAAAGTTTAGAAAATACGCTTAAAAGAAGCAAAAAGAAAAGGATTCCATTTATAAAAATGAAATCCTTATTTTATTGTATATTGTATATAATGATTATAGTCCGTATTTTGTTAAATCGGTAGCGTAGCACCTCTTTCCGTCGGTAAACTTACCGAAAATATATTTGTTGCACGCCGATTCGTTCATGATATAAAGTTTTTTGTTTAGGATAACCATTTCTTCGCTCATAGGTGGGGCTTTTATAGAATTGATTAAAGAAGTGCTATCAAGGTAATATAAATCAACGTCTTTATAATCTAAGATATCAATCGTACCTTTTGAACATCTATTTACGTCGTAAACGAAAATTTCAGAAAAAGCAAGACCGTAAGAAGTAGATAGATAAATATTATTGCCCGAAAGGGTAAAGCCTTGCACTTGTTCACGGAGAGAGTATACTCTAACTGGTGCTTTATCAATACCGAAAGTCGATTTGTTGTAATATTTACTCAAAGAAAATTGAACTGCAAGCGCAGTATTTTTGTCGCCTACTGGGGTAGTCAACTTATGGCTATCGGCAGTATCGTAGTTTTTTTCTCTATAAAATTCGGCAATATAAAGTTTTGCACTACTACCTTCACCACTTACCGATACGCAAGACGGTTTAACGTTTCCCGTCGAGAAAGAGCCGATAGAAATAAGTTTATCTCCGTCGTTAGCCTCCTTTAACTTAGTGAAGTCGAATACGTATAAACACATATCGCTTCCGTCGGCAACGTAAATATACTTATCGAATACGGCAACGCCACCACAATGTCCTGTATAAGGGGTATCTTCGTCTTTATAAAGTTTAACCGACTTTAAGGTTTTACTCGAATCTTGTTTTACAACGTAGATAGGGGAAGCCGATTTATCGGTCATGTATCCACTAGTTAAAAACCAGTCTTCAGTCTTAGCGTAGCAAAAGCCTTGTGGAACGAAAGAAGTAGAAAGCCCTGGAATTTCAAAAGTTCTTTCCGAGTTATCGTAATATTCTTTAACCGAAAGTTTAAAGTATCCTACAAAGCCACCAAAAATGATTGAAAGCCCCAAAAGGATTGATAGGAAAATGATAGTTAGTTTTACCCAAATAGGTTTTTTAGCGTTAGAATTTTTCATAGTGCTTATATTATATAATGTTTTTAAAAAGATAGCAAGCAAAATCTTATAGTAGATATTTGAGTTATACCAAAAAAGGCGTTTGATAATTTGTTTAGATAATTTTTTATTGTCATAAAGGTATTGACAAATGAAAAAGATATGTTATTATGCAAACAAAAAGGCTTTCCGTGTGGAAAGCCTTTTATGGTTATTTTTTATTAACTATTAGTCTTTTTTGGCTAAGTTCTTATAAGTGTCAAGTCTAACTTTGCTGTCTTGTTCGGTCTTTTCAAACAATTTTTCAGCTAGTTCTGGACGAGCTTTCATAAGTGAAGCGTATCTAGTTTCGCCAAGCAAGAAAGATTTATAGTCGGTAGTTGGGTCTTTGCTATCCAAAGTGAAAGGATTTTTACCTTCGTCGATAGCCGTTGGGTTATATCTATATAATTGCCAATAACCACAGTCAACTGCTTTCTTTTCTTCTTCTTGAGATTTCATCATGTTAATACCGTGGTTGATACATGGTGCATAACAAATGATGAGTGATGGTCCGTCGTACTTTTCAGCTTCAACTAAAGCGTTCATAAGTTGTTGTTTATTAGAACCCATAGCGCATTGAGCAACGTAAACGTAACCGTAGCTCATAGCCATCATACCAAGGTCTTTTTTCTTAACTCTCTTACCAGCGGCAGCGAACTTCGCAACAGAGCCGGTAGGGGTTGACTTACTTGCTTGACCACCCGTGTTAGAGTAAACTTCGGTATCGAGAACTAAAACGTTAACGTTTTCGCCACTTGCTAGAACGTGGTCTAATCCACCGTAGCCAATGTCGTAAGCCCAGCCGTCGCCACCGAAAATCCAAATTGAAGGTTTAACCAAGCAATCGAGATTGCCCTTAATATAATCAAGTCCGTCAGCCGTTTCGTTTGCGATAGCGTCCTTAACTAATTCAGCTGCAACCTTTGACTTTTCAGCGTCTTCCTTATCTTCAAGCCAAGTTAAGAAAGCAGCGTTGGTCTTTTCGTTAACCTTATCTAAAGTAGCACGCATATCTTCTTCGATCTTAGCACGACGAGCGCTCATAGCAAGGTTCATACCGTAACCGAATTCAGCGTTATCTTCAAATAATGAGTTAGCCCAAGCAGGACCTTTACCAAGTTTATTAGTCGTGTATGGACAAGTTGGGGCAGAGCCACCGTAAATTGACGAACAGCCCGTTGCGTTAGCAACTATCATTCTATCCCCGAATAATTGTGTAACGAGTTTAACGTAAGGCGTTTCACCACAGCCTGCGCACGCGCCCGAGAATTCAAATAATGGTTTATTGAATTGGCTACCCTTAACGGTAGTAGGTTTACAACCTGGGCAAGCGCTTACGTTTACTTCTTCAAGCGTTTGGCTATATTCGTAGTTTACCTTTTCGCTTTCAACGATAGAGCCGAGTGGAACCATAGTTAAAGCCTTTTCTTTAGCAGGACAAATGTCAGCGCAAACGCCACAGCCCATACAGTCGAGTGGAGAAACTTGCATTCTATATTCGTAGCCCTTGTTTCCGATCATAGGTTTGGTTACGAAAGAAATAGGTTTGTTTTCGCCTTCCTTAACAACTGCAGGTCTAATACAAGCGTGTGGACAAACGAACGAACATTGGTTACATTGGATACACTTTGTTTCGTCCCACTTTGGAACTAGAACGGCAACCCCACGTTTTTCGTACTTAGTAGTACCTGTTGGAACAGAGCCGTCAGCATTGAACGCTGAAGATGGGAGTTTGTCGCCTTCTAGAGTTAAGATAGGGTGAACGATATCCTTAAAGTATTTATTGTCGGCAACGTCAGCCATTGGAGCGCCTGAAGTGGTGGTTTTCCAAGATTCAGGAACTTCTATCTTAACGAGATTTGCTTGGGCAGAGTCGATTGCATTGTAGTTCATTTGAACGACAGCGTCGCCCTTCTTAGCAAATGATTTATAAGCCATTTTCTTCATGTAATCAACGGCTTCAGCGTAAGGGATAATGTTAGCAACTTTGAAGAACGCCGATTGTAAAATGGTGTTGGTTCTTCCACGTAAGCCGAGTTCTGCTGCAATCTTAATAGCGTCGATAACGTAAAGATTGATATTCTTGTTTGCGATATCGTTTTTAACGGTTGCAGGTAAAACCTTTTCAAGATCTTCTACCGTTAAAGCCGAAGTATTGAATAAGAAAGTACCACCTTCTTTAATGTCGCCCGTCATGTTATAACGAGTGATATACGATGGGTTTGAACATTGAACGAAGTCAGCAGCGTCGATTAGGTATGCAGATTGGATAGGCGTGTCGCCAAATCTTAAGTGAGATACCGTGATACCACCCGACTTTTTAGAGTCGTAGAAGAAATAACCTTGAACGTATTTATCGGTGTGGTCGCCTATAATCTTAATAGAGTTCTTGTTTGCGCCAACCGTACCGTCAGAGCCAAGTCCCCAGAACTTACAAGAGATTGTGCCTTGTGGAGCAGCGTCGTACTTTTCGCTAAAGTCTAGAGAAGTGTTGGTTAAATCGTCGTAGATACCAACGGTGAAGTGGTTCTTTGGATTGTCGAGTTCAAGATTTTTATAAACTGAATAAATCATTGAAGGATTAAATTCTTTGCTACCTAGACCGTATCTACCACCAACGACTTTGATGTCGGTCATGCCCTTTTCAAGAAGAGCCGAGCAAACGTCTAGATATAAAGGTTCACCGAGTGAGCCTGCTTCCTTAGTTCTATCTAGAACTGCAAGTTTTTTAACCGTCTTTGGAAGAGCGTCAACGAAACTGTCGATAGCAAACGGACGATATAATCTAACCTTTAATAGACCAACCTTATGACCGTTAGCGTTCATCTTATTGATAGTTTCTTCAACAGCGTCAGCGCCACTACCCATTAAAACTACTACGTTTTCAGCGTCAGGTGCGCCCACGTAGTCGAATAAGTGATAATTTCTACCAGTAAGTTTATTAACCTTATCCATCATTTCTTGAACGATAGCAGGTGTTGCTAAATAGTACTTATTAGCAGTTTCTCTGTTTTGGAAGTAGATATCCGAGTTTTGAGCAGTACCCTTTTGAACAGGGTGTTCAGGGTTTAACGCCCTTGCTCTAAAGTCTTCGATATCTTTCATATCAACTAATTCTTTCATTTCGTCGTAGTCGATAACGTCGATTTTTGAAACTTCGTGACTAGTTCTAAATCCGTCGAAGAAATGTAAGAAAGGAACTTTTGCCTTTAAGGTTGATAAATGTGAAACGAGGGCTAAGTCCATAACTTCTTGAACTGAGTTAGAAGCGATCATAGCAAAGCCCGTTTGACGGCAAGCCATAACGTCAGCATGGTCGCCGAAAATGTTAAGTGAATGTGCAGCGAGCGCTCTTGCGCTAACGTGGAAAACGGTAGGCAACAATTCGCCTGCGATTTTGTACATGTTAGGAATCATCAAGAGTAAGCCTTGGCTTGCAGTGTAAGTGGTGGTTAAAGCACCTGCTGTTAGCGAGCCGTGAACAGCGCCTGCTGCGCCTGCTTCAGATTGCATTTCAGCAAGGCGTAATTTTTGTCCGAACATGTTTTCTCTGCCGGTTGCTGACCATTCGTCGGCAACTTCTGCCATAGGGGACGATGGGGTTATTGGGTAAATAGCCGCAACTTCCGAAAAGGCATAGGCAACGTGGCTGGCAGCGGTGTTGCCGTCAATAGTTAATTTTTTCATAACTAATCCTCCAATGAAAAAAATTTTAATGTATTTGTCGTTAAAGTTTTTTAACATTTCTATTATAACCACATTAAATCAAATAGTCAACGCAAAACCAAAAATTTTTACATTTATTACTAAATATTTTTTATATTTATACTTAATTATAAACATTTTACATCTTTATATTTAATCGTGGGCGTTTTTAATCGTAGGCGTTTTTCTCATTAGGCAACTAAAGTAAGCACAAATTAGCGATTTTTATTATTTAGCGAGTAATTGTAAACTTATTTAAGGTTAATTTACGATATTTGCTTGTAAAACGAGCGTTTGTTTGTTATAATAATCTTTAGCACTTAAAATTTTGTTAAAAAAAGAAGGGTATAAATGTCTTTAATCAACCTAGAAAACGTCAGTTTTTCGTACGACAAAAGAATAAACGCCGTGTCAAACGTAACCTTGTCGGTAGAGCAAGGTCAATACGTGGCTATCATCGGGCATAACGGTAGTGGAAAAAGCACGCTCGCTAAACTTTTTAACGGGCTAGTTTTACCCGACAGCGGTTCTCTTTTGGTTGACGGGCTTGACGTGCTCAATAAAAAACACCTTTTGGAAATTAGAAAAAGGGTGGGCGTAGTCTTTCAAAACCCCGACAATCAATTAGTTGCGTCAATCGTTGAGGACGACGTGGCGTTCGGCCCTGAAAATTTGGGCGTGAATAGAAATGAAATAGGCGAGAGAATAGACTTTGCTCTCTCTTCGGTCGGCATGCAAAATTTTCGCCACTCTTCCCCTACAAGGCTTTCGGGTGGGCAAAAACAAAGGATTGCTATCGCCGGCGTTTTGGCGTTAAAGCCAAAGATTTTAGTGCTTGACGAGTCTACTGCTATGCTAGACCCACAAGGTAGAAAGGACGTTTTGGACGTCGCCTTAAAATTAAACAAAGAACAAAAGGTAACCGTTATCAACATTACCCACTACATGGACGAAGTGGTGTCGGCTGATAAGGTTATAGTTATGAACAAGGGCAAAATCGCCATGAGTGGAACGCCTAAGGAAATTTTTAGACAAAAACAAAAGATTGAAGAATATAAGTTGGAATTGCCACTCCCTGCAATCATTGCCGATAAACTTATCGAGCAAGGCGTGGGCATAAAAGACGGCGTTTTAACCGAACGAGAACTTGCGGAGGAACTATGCAGATTGAAGTAAAAAATCTATCGTTTACGTATAGTAAAGACAGCAAGAACTTGTCCAATAAAGCGTTAGACGATATTAACTTAACCATAAACGAAGGAGATTTTTTCGGCATAATCGGTCAAACGGGCAGTGGAAAAACTACCTTCGTTCAGCACTTAAACGGACTTATCCGTTTGCAAAAAAATAGTGGCGAAATAAAAATAGGCGACTTTGATTTAAGCGATAAAAAATGCGACTTTAAGGCGTTAAGGTCAAAGGTCGGCATGGTTTTTCAATACCCAGAACATCAACTTTTTGCAGAAACCGTGTTTGAGGACGTGGCGTTCGGCTTAAAGAACTTTCAGCCTAACCTTTGCGATATCGAGATTGCGCAAAGAGTGGAAGATGCGCTCTTTATGGTAGGGCTAGACTTTAATAAAATCAAAGACAAATCGCCGTTTGAACTCTCAGGTGGGCAAAAGCGTAGGGTAGCGATTGCAGGCGTCATCGTCACTCGCCCCGAAGTTTTGGTCTTAGACGAGCCGGCAGCCGGACTTGACCCTATCGGTAAGCGTGATTTTATCGAACTTCTTCATAGACTTCATCGCACTTTTGTAAAAACTATAATAATCGTTTCGCACGACATGAATTTGGTCAGCGAAAACTGTAATAGGGCAGGCATTTTCTCTAAAGGCAAACTTATCGAAGTGGGTACGCCTAAAGAAATCTTTGCAAACGTAGAGAAAATTAAGGCTTTAGGGCTAGATTTACCGACTACTGCAAAACTTATGCACGAGTTAAAATCTAAGGGCGTAAATATAGACTGCGATTTGACCGTTCAGGGCTTTATACACGCCATTACGGGCAGGGGGGCAAAATAATGAAAGACGTTTCTTTCGGGCAATATTACCCTACCAAATCGTTCGTGCATAACCTAGACGCAAGAATTAAAATCTTGCTGACCATAGCCTATATCGTAGCAGTATTTTTAGTTGGACAATTTCAGTTTATGGGCTTTTTGCTATGTCTAATATTCGTAATACTAGCCACAGCCTTCGCTAAAGTGCCTTTCTTTAGGGTGCTAAAGAGCATTAAAGGAATACTGTTCGTCATAGTTTTATCGGCTATATTGCAACTGTTTTTCAATCAAGACGGAGCGTTGATTTTCGAGTGGTCGTTCATTAAAATTTACGATAAAGGACTTTTGATGGCAGGTTTTATAATCGCTAGAATAACGCTCGTGGTTTTGGGGGCAAGTTTACTTACCTTAACCACTTCTCCGGTAGAGATTGCAGACGGCATTGAAAGTCTATTATATCCGTTAAAGTGGATAAAATTCCCCGTGCATGAATTTGCGCTCATTATGAGTATCGCCTTGCGATTTATTCCTACACTTTTAGAAGAAACGGATAGGATTATCAAGGCGCAAAAGGCAAGGGGCGCTGACTTTGAAAGTGGAAATATTTTCAAAAAAGCAAAGGCGCTTATCCCTATTTTAATTCCACTTTTGATTTGTTCGTTTAGGCGTGCAGACGAACTTGCCGACGCTATGGACGCAAGGTGCTATTCGGGCAGTAAAAATAGAACTAAGTACAAGAAAATGCGCCTTTCGTGGCGTGATTTAGTAGGCTCGTTGGTGGTTGCACTATTGATTTTCGGCATAGTTCAATTTAATGTAACAGGATTTTTGGCGGTGGTATTATGAGAGTAAAACTTACCGTATGTTACGACGGAACTAACTATTCGGGTTGGCAAGTTCAACCACAGCCCGAGTGTATAACCGTTCAACAAGTGCTAGAGGACGCCATAGAGCAAGTAATCGGAAAGAAAGTTCGTGTGACGGGCAGTGGTAGGACGGACGCAGGCGTTCACGCAAAAGGGCAAGTGGCGCATTTTGATTGTGACTGTTCTATTCCACCAGAACGCTTTTATAGGGCGCTCAATATTCAGTTGCCACCCGACGTTAAGGTTATAAAGAGTGAAGGGGTAGACCAAACTTTTCACGCTTGCAATAACGCCAAGAAAAAGACCTATTGCTATTCGTGTTACGTAAGCGACGTGGATTTACCACTAAAGGATAGGTATTCGGTCAATATCGAACGAATGCCCGATATAGACAAGATGAGAGAGTGCGCTTCCCTTTTTGTTGGCGAACACGACTTTAAGTGCTTTAACGCAAGTAAAGGTGGAGCAAAAACCACCGTTAGAACCATTTATAGCCTTGATATAGTTCAAGACGATATAGATATTAAATTTATCGTTTGTGGAAACGGCTTTTTGTATAATATGGTTAGAATTATGGTCGGAACGCTACTAAAGGTCGGGTACGGCAAGGCCACTAAACAAGATATCTTAACCATGCTAGAGAGTGGAAAACGAGAACTCGGTGGAAAAACCTTGCTCGCAAAAGGTCTGTGTTTAGAAAAAGTCGATTATTAGTGTAAAATGGCTTATATGCTTCGCATCTCTGCGTTCCGTTCCGTGTTGCTCGGGTTACGTATAATTATACGCGCCCCTTCACAATACTCACGCGCCTTGACCTGCTCGCATCTAAGCCGTTTTATGAGTGGATAGTACGTTGATCTTTACCTTCCGTTCCGTGTTTGTGCCTAACGGCAAGTTTAGAGTTATGATTGTCATTTGGGCAAGTTGTGGTTTAATTAAAATTGTGCTTAAAAAATTTTCAAACACAATATGTGGGTGCAAGATAAGATTTTTGCAAAAAAATCAGTAAAATAAAAGAAAAATTAGCGAAAACGCTAGAAAAATGCTTGACTTAAAATGTAAAATATTTTAATATATTTAGGCGTTTATAAGGAAAAGTTCGTTTTGTTTGGGGATTAGCCCTCCCTTTTCCACCAAATCGTGTACGGTGGACGAATGTGAATTATAACATATTATAAAATAAAGGAGAAACTTCAATGAAAACTTATATGGCTCACGCTAACGACGTGGACAGAAAGTGGTATGTTGTAGATGCAGAAGGTCTTGTATTAGGTCGTTTAGCATCAAAAGTTGCTGCTATTCTTCGTGGCAAAAACAAACCTACTTATACACCTAACGTTGACACAGGCGATTTCGTTATTATCGTTAACTGTGACAAGGTTGTTTTAACAGGTAAAAAATTAGAAAAGAAATATTACAGATATCATACGGGTCACATCGGTGGACTTAAGTCTATCCAATACAAGACCTTAATGGAAAACAAGGCTGACGTAGCTGTTTACGAAGCTGTTAAAGGTATGCTTCCAAAGAACAGTTTAGGTCGTTCTATGCTAACCAAACTTAAAGTTTATCGTGGCGCAGAACATAATCATCAAGCTCAAAAGCCTGAAGTTCTTAAATTGGTTTAATGAGGTGTAATCATGGCAAAAGCAACAAGTAAGAAAAAAGTTCAATATTGGGGCACAGGTAGAAGAAAGAAAGCTATCGCTCGTGTTCGTTTAATCCCAGCAGGGGACGGTACTATTACCATTAACGGCAAGACTGTTGATGAATATCTTTGTCTTGACACCTTAAAGTTCATCGTTCGTCAACCATTAGCTTTGGTTGAAGCTGAATCAAAGTATGACGTTATCGTTAACGTTTGCGGTGGTGGCTTTACTGGTCAAGCAGGCGCTATCCGTCACGGTATCGCTCGTGCTTTATTAGAAGCAGAACCAGAAACTAGAGCAGCGTTAAAGAAAGCAGGTTTCTTAACCAGAGACTCAAGAATGAAGGAAAGAAAGAAGTACGGCTTAAAGAAAGCACGTCGTGCTCCACAATTCTCAAAGAGATAATTTGTTTCAAACATTCAAAAGCCGTTGTTTATCAACGGCTTTTTCTTTGCATTATATACGTCGCAGTGCGTCGTTTACTGCCTTAATCAAAAAACCTCAATGAACGGACGTTCTATTTCGTCTTTTTGATTAGTCGAGCCTAGCCCTGCTCGTATCTAATGCTTGAAACCTTTTCAAACAATCAAAAGCCGTTGTTTACCGACGGCTTTTTCTTTGCATTATATACGTCGCAGTGCGTCGTTTACTGCCTTAATCAAAAAACCTCAATGAACGGACGTTCTATTTCGTCTTTTTGATTAGTCGAGCCTAGCCCTGCTCGTATCTAATGCTTGAAACCTTTTCAAACAATCAAAAGCCGTTGTTTACCGACGGCTTTTTCTTTGCATTATATACGTCGCAAGGTGTCGTTTACTGTTTTCGTCAAGTTATAATGTTAGATTTTATTTAATAGGACGGTTCAAGTTGTAAAGAATTGAGCCGTCCTATTTACATTTAGGCGTTTTTATGGTATAATAGATACAATATAAGTATTAGATAAACTTGAATTTGACGGGGAGATTTAAATGATAGATATTACTACTTGGATGCAAAAATTTTTGCACTCACTAAATGAGACATTCGCCAACCGTGTATGGTTTGTTGGATTGCAAGGAAGCTACGGCCGCGACGAAGCTTGTGATACGAGTGATATTGATATTGTTGTTATACTTGACGAGTTAACCACCTCGGATATTCAAAAATATAATGCAATGTTAAATACTCTACCTCACAGAGAGCTGATATGCGGTTTTGTTTCGGGAAAGGACGAGCTTCTTCATTGGGAGCCTTCCGACCTTTTTCAGTTTTATTATGATACAACCCCGATAAAAGGAAACCTTGATGAATTATTGCTGTTGCTTGACAAGGTAGCTGTTGAAAGAGCAATTAAAATTGGTGCTTGCAACATATATCACGGCTGTGTTCACAATATGCTACATGAAAAAAGTGAGGATATTTTGCGAGATTTATACAAATCAGCTTCTTTCGTTGTGCAGGCAATAGCTTTCAAACAAACGGGAAACTATATCAGCCACCAAAAAAAATTGCCCCAAGTTGTATCTTCCGATGAACAGGTTATCGTTGAAACATTTATGAATTTGAAAAATGGCGAAACGGCAGATTTCAATTTGATGTCTGAAGCATTATTTGCTTGGGCGAAGAAATGGATTAACGAAACGAATTAAACAAATTTCAATTTATGAAGAAATATATCGCAAACATCATTACAGGTATCAGAGTTGCATTTAGTTTGCCGCTTCTGTTCATTCCTCTATCATCGGCATGGTTTTACATACTTTATCTTCTTTGTGGGCTTACCGATATGATTGACGGAGCGATAGCGAGAAAGATGGGAGCGGTTAGTAAATTTGGAGCA
>SVHP01000062.1 GCA_015055735.1 Clostridiales bacterium
TGCGCGAAACAAAGTATGTTTCTGTGGGAGGATATAAGTATAATGAATATACGTCTTTTCAAATAGACGGATTGATGTGC
This sequence comes from Clostridiales bacterium, assembly GCA_015055735.1. Classification (GTDB taxonomy): domain Bacteria; phylum Bacillota; class Clostridia; order Christensenellales; family Borkfalkiaceae; genus UBA1259. Next base: position 81 of record SVHP01000062.1, read on the forward strand.
TTAAACGAAGGAACGTCCACTAATAATTATTATTTCAATGATATAAAATACGAAATAAAAAAAGGTTCTTATGTAGACGAAATGTTGGATGAAACTTATGAAAGTGGGAAAGTGATCTCTCTATACGGCGCAGGAGCAAATTCAAACCAAATCAACACTAGAGACTTCTATGTGGATACGCTTGGGTGGAGTGAAGACGTTTGGGATTTTTCCGATTTAGATTATAATAATTGGAAATATCCTATTTTGAAAAAGCAATGATGATAGACATTTAGAAATTGTACAAAAACATAAAGATATAAAAGATTATTAAAAACTGCCCGTTCACGGGCAGTTTTTTTATAAAACAGTTTTATTTTGCCCTTTCTTATTAAAAAGGTTAAGTTTTAGTTTTGATAGTAAATATTCGCCTGAAATTAGGTTAAAGCCAATATACAAAAGGCAATTAAATAGCATCATTAAAATACAACAAACGATGAGAGTAAAAAACGAGCCTAAAACAGAAATTAGCAGTTTTTCTAACATAAACCCAAAAATGATTGTCGGTAAAGAGAGTAGGCAAGAGCAAAGGGTGAATTTTTTATAGTTTGGTTGTTTTGGGCAAGTTTTTTTAAGCAGTATTAAATTAAGCACGGTAGTCACGCCGTATATTGCAAAAAAGCCGATAAGTAAAGCGTAAATTCCACAAACGCTAGGCAAAAACCAAACGCAACCGAGCATTATTATTCCACCTATTACGTAATAGATTAGCGTTTTATTTTCTAAACCCATAGAGTTTAGCGTGCTAGTGGTTATGTTTGATAAACTTACGAAAAGCATTAAAAATGCCGATGCCGAAAGGTACTTGCCACATTCGTGGCTGTTAAAAATCAAAATGCCGATTTCTTCACCACACACAAAAAATACGGGAATAAAAAGCAGTGTTAAAAAGGTAGTGAACTTTAAGGCTTTTTCTATATCTCGTTTTAGATAATAGTACTTATGCTTATAAAAATTTTCGGAAATTTCAGGGACTAACACTAAAGTGAAAGAGCCGATTAGGGTAGAAGGGATAAATAGTAGTGGTATTGCTTGCCCCATAGCGTACCCGTATGCAGACATAGCGCCACTCTCGCTCATGCCTGCGCTTACCAACCTTAATGGTAGTAAAATGGAAATTAAGGACGATGCTAAAGACCCCGCCGTGCGCATAGCAGTTATGGGTAGGGCTGAAGATAAAAGTGGCTTAAATTCAGTCTTTGGATTTTTTAGTTTGTGTTTTCTTAAAAAGAATACTATGCTTGCTAGCGTAAACGAAAAGATATACGAAATTAAGACTGCAAACCCTGCGCGCATTGCGCCTTGATAGACGTCGGTAACCGAATTTATTAGTATGATACCGAGTACTATCATACAAATTTCTTCTAGTAGTTCTATTATGCTATAAGGCAAAAAGTCTTTATCGCCCCAAAATACACCCCTTAACACCGAATAGATAGAAGTAAATATTAAGCCTGGCAATACTATTAGGAAAATATCCATACATCTACTGTCAGCGAACAAAAAATCGAAATGCTTACCAAAAATAACGAAAATTAAACATATAGGTATAACGGTAAGCAAGGTAAACACTATGCCTGCCGTTATAATTTTTTGGGATTTAAGAGTATCGTTTTCCGAACGGTATTTAGTCATGAGCCTTGACACGGTTATAGGAGTACCCGAACAGCATATGGTAAATAACAGTGCAAAAATGGATAGAGAAACTTGATATAAGCCTATACCTTCTGTGCCGATAGTTCTAGAAAGATAAATTCTATATAAAAACCCTAAAAACTTTTCACAAATGGAAAACACGGTGACGATTGCGACCGTCTTAAAGAATTTTGTCAAAATGAAGCCCCCGAAAAACTTGTCTAAGATATTCTATTCAACGCCGATAACAAATATAATAGGGGTATGAAAAAGTTTTTTTATCGTGTTCAAAAAGAAGATACCATTATGGCTTTAAGCGTAAAATTCAATGTGTGCGCATTTGAGATAATTGAAAAAAACTGCTTGAAAAAAGAGATTGAAAGTGGGGATATTTTGTGTATTGAAAGCCAAGACGAGCCGTTGTATCTAGTTAAACCACAAGATACACTTTTAAGTTTAAGCAAGAAGTTCAATAAAGAACAAGACTTAATTTTGAAAGAAAACAACCTACCATATCTTTTTTGTGGGTTAAAGATTAAAGTGTAGTAAATTTTGTTTATAAAATTATTTATAGACTTTGGTTTTGACTATTGACAAGGCGAATTTAGTGTGTTAAAATTATAATGAACAGGGTAAAATTATTTCACTAGCAAAGATATTAAATTTATAAGAGAAAGATCATGGCTGATAACGTTTTTAAGAAATTAGAGATATTGATTGTTAAGCAGTTGGAAAATCGACCGGTTAGCCGAGTGCAACTTTTGGACAGCGTGACTCACGAATATTGCAAAACTCACAAAATCGCAATTAGTAATAGGTCGAACAGCAAGTGTTTACAAATTAAAAGTTACGTAGGTACGATAATCAACAGCCTTTTGCTAGAAAACAAGATTATAACGATAGGCGATAAATATTCTTTACCTACTGAACTTGTGAATTTAGATTCTATAAATTGTTTAACGCCTATTTTGCAAATGCTATCCACTCAAAAATTGACTAAAAAAGAAATTTTCGCAATGCTTGACAACCATTTTGGCACGAACAAAACGGTTAGTAAGTGTGACGACGATAAGTTGCACAGCATCGCAGGACAAGTGTTAAACGAGTGCCTTAAAAACGGTACGATTTGCTATTCGCAAGGCAAGTATTTCATAGACCAAAGACCTTTAGACAAGACAGCGTTAGAAGAGAGTGGGGATAAGGATACTATTTTTGCTAAACTGTTTGCGCTTTTGCATAAAAAAGGTGGTAAATATTTTGAAAGTTTCGTGTGTAATCTTTTGGAAAAGTATTATAATTCAACCGATAGACAAGTTACTTATTGTAGTGTGACGGGTGGTAGTAACGACGGTGGTATTGATTGCGTTATCGATACGGTAGATTATCTAGGATTTACCGAACATATATTGATACAATGCAAATGTAGAAACAGTATATTAGTTTCGGAAAAGGAAGTTAGGGAATTTGTAGGGGCAGTAAATATTCAAGACGGAAGTCGTGGTATTTTCGTTACGACAACTGAATTTCATAATAATGCAATCTCTGTTCTTTCTACGATTAATAATTGCGTGGGAATAAATAAGGCAAAGCTTATAGATATTATTGATAAAACTGGGTATGGCATAAGCAAGTTGCAAAATGGCAAATACGCTTTAGATAGGAATATTTTAAGATAAGTTGAATTTTTTGTTTGGCAAAAGGATACGAAAATACATATTTTTTCGTATTCTTTTTACTTGGTGACCCATACGGGAAGCATCTCCGTTTCACTGCGATGGCAAAGCCGAACCCTATGGGTTCTGCTATCCTTTAGAATAGCACAAACAAAAAGAGATAGGAAAGGCGTTCCCTATAAGGGATTTTTTGAAACATTAAAAATTTATAGGAAATTGCACTTTCAAGCGGTCAAAAGAAATAATCAGATTCCACACGGGGTCTAATTTTTTCTTTTAGGACAAAAAATCGTGGCTATGAACAAAAAGTAATAAAATAAAGAAAATTCGTAAAGGATAGTACTATTTTTCGCTTATATATCAAAACACCTTGATTTTTTTGGGGAAAATTGCTATAATTAAGTATCAAAACATAACAAAAGGAGAACGACAATGACTATCGCATACGGTTTAATATTCGCATTATCGCTTATAATGCCACCGTTATATTTTGCTTTTATTGCCCTACAAGAACGAAAGGACGAAAAGACGCCCTGTGGTATTTTAATATCGTGTTTGCAGGTGAAAACGGTGAGTCATTATTCTTGCCGGGGCAAATCATGGTAAACTCTGACGAGGTTTACCACAAAACGGTCGGTGGGAAATTACCTTTCGTCGAAATCCTTGAAAAAATAAAATTAAAAAGCACGGCTAAAACCGTGTAAACGGAGGTATTAAAAATGAAGAAAAAATCCCTATTAGTAACAATCATTCTTCTTTTGATTGCTGTTTTTGCATTTACCTTTACGGCGTGTGATAACGGAAGTACCACGCTCGAAACTCTCAAAAACGAATACGGTATCGTTGTTGACGGCGGTAGTTTTGAAGAAGGCTCTACCTTGGTAAGCAACGAAATTATGGCGACCACGGAAGAAGCAGAAGAAGTTCTTACGGCAATTGCCGAACAGAACTACAACAAAGATGGTAGCGTATATATTTTCGATATCTACGTTACGAAAGACGGCGCAAAGGTTCAGCCAAAAGGTAAGGTAAAGGTTTCTATTCCTTTACTCAACGCCGAGGTGGATAACTACCTTGTATTCCATATTAAGGCAAATAACTCAGTAGAAAACCTTGTTCCTACTGTGGCTGACGGAAAAATCTCATTTGAAACAAGCAGTTTTTCCTACTTTGTAATAGCAGAAGATGTTCCAACCGAACACGAACACAACTACGAATGGGTAGAAGGTAAAGAGCCTACCTGTAAGGAAGAAGGCGTTTTCGGACATTTCCATTGCGACGGTTGCGGAAAAAACTTTGATCCGAACTATGGTGAGATTGAAACGATAAGCATCCAAAAAGCAGAACACGAATACGGTTCAATGTATTGGGGAAAATCCGCTAACTTCTGGGAAGATGGTAATATTGAATACTATCAATGCTCAGTGTGTGAAAAATACTTTGACAATGAATATAACGAAGTAGAAACACCCGTTATTCCCAAATACTCAACTAATCTTTCCATCTGCGTAAATGGAACGCCAACGACACTTGTGCTTGGCGAGCATAATGACAGCTTTATCGAGTGGTCTTTGGAAGGTCTTTCGGTAACGAAGGGCGATGTTATCACCATTTGTCAAACCGATAATGCAGAGATTAGCCATAATTATTTTGCCGAGGGCAACGTTGGTATCAACGGAAATATACTCACAACGGCGGCATCGGCGAATGTTGTTCTTACAGCAACGCCTAACGGACTTATGCTGTTTATAGACGGATATAAGTACGAAGGTATTGTCATTGAAATCAACGGCGTGCAGTATCCTATGAACTACGTGACCTACTCCGAAACAACGGGCTACGTTTACGGTCTTGTGAACTTTGCCGAGGACGATAAATTCGTAATAGTGGATAACGTAAGTGGTACGGTTTATGATTATGACGATCTCTGTGCTACGTACAATTGGAACACTTGGGATTTCCACCGTGGCGATAATGGCGAATTCGTAATCGACAATGCAGGTCGTTACGGCATCGAGTTTGACGGCGACATCACGAAGGAGATTTATATCAACAAGCATTTTGCTCCCCTTGACGGTGGCTCATATGAAGTTGTCATTGAGGGCAATCAGCAGGGTGTTTCGATGCAACAAACCAAAATTCCCGAAGGCGAAGCCTATGACGGCGTTTTATGGCATTATAAGCACGATAGCACGATGAATGTTGACGATATTCTCGCTTATATAGAGGAAAATGGTCTGTATACATATACCGCCTCGGTTACGCTTGTCGCAGGAAGCAAGCTGAATATCAAGAATTTGAGTGTGAATACGGTCATCACAGCCGATCATCTTACCGAGGTCTATGCAAATGACGTTTGCTTAACCAAGGAAGGCGACTATGTCAAATTCCTTTCCGACGGCGTGTATTTCATTACCTATCTGCCTGCCTACAATGCGTTC
>SVHP01000013.1 GCA_015055735.1 Clostridiales bacterium
CGTATTATATGCGAAGCGCTTGCGAAAGCCAAGAGTTAGCAAAATTTCATATAATAGATATAAATATGGGTTGTCCCGTTCCTAAAGTGTATAAAAATGGGGAAGGTAGCGCACTTTTAGAAGATATTAAGCGTGCTGAAAGCATAATTAAAGAGTGCGTTAAAAGTCAAAAAATCATAACCGTAAAAATTCGTACGGGCTTAAAGCACGGCGACGATATCGCTAAAGAATTCGCCATGATGGCAGAATGCGCAGGAGCAAGTCTTATAACTATTCACGGAAGGGTTAGAGAAGATTATTATTCGGGAGAGCCTAACTATAACGCCATTTATAAAGCCAAAAAATCGGTTGGAATACCCGTGATTGCAAACGGTGGAATTTTCGATAAAAATGACGCCGATAAGATGATGAACGAAACGGGCGCTGACGGAATTATGCTCGCTCGTGGGGGGATATCTAATCCTTTTTTAGTCAGTGAACTTTTGGGAATAAAACAGGATAAATCGCTTAAAGAGTTTATGATAGAACATTTAATTTGTATGAGTAAAAACTATCCTGATAGGACGGCGGCTTTAGAGTTTAGAAAGTTCGTGCCTTATTATTTTAAGGGTAAGGACGGGCTTAAAGAAATAAAAAAACAAATTTATTCGGCTGAACAAACTAGCCTAATATTAGAAATTTTAAATAAAAGTCTTTAACAAAATTACCTTTACCAAAATAGAATGATATATAGGCTATTTTGGGGGAAGGGTATGGATATTTGTTTTGTCACAAACCAAACGTTAAATCAAGTGATAGATAGCGACTTGTCAAGAATAAGCGATAGCGACGTGGTGGTGTTCGGGTTTAACGGCTTGGGGCTAGTTAGTTATAAAAAAGAATTGAGTGGAATAACCGAATACTTTCGCGATTTAGCCTTAACTTCAAAACAGTTATCGTCGGTCATTATTTGTGGTTGCGATACCGATAATTACGGAGTTTATCGCCACTCGGTGGTTGTTGCCGACAAGGGAAAACTTTTGGGTGTTACCGATATGGCTCACTCTATTGACGAGAGCGAATTTGTTTCGGGTGGTAATTTTAGGGTTTACGATACTAGCGCAGGGAAAATAGGCATACTCGTTGCCGAAGACTTGTTTTTTCCAGAGTCGGCTAGGGTGCTTGCACTTTGCGACGCTGATATTATAATTTGTCTATTCAAAAAATTAGATAATTATATGCCACAAATAATGATTAGAGCAGGTGCGTTTTCTAACGGCGTTGCTATGGCTCTTTGTGCAAAAAATTACTGCGCAATAAGCGATATTCGTGGTAAAATCATTATGGCAAGCAGTGGTGAAATAGTTAAAAGTAAGATAAAAATAGAAAAGGATTATCACTTGATTAGTTCTAGAAGAAGAGGACTATATCGTGATTTTAATTCGGGTTATTAAGGAGAAAAAGATATGGCGTTAAACATTGTTTTGGTCGAACCGGAAATTCCACAAAATGCAGGCAACATAGCAAGAACTTGCGCTGTTACCAACAGTAAATTACATATGGTTAGACCTTTAGGGTTTGAGGTTAGCGATAAGTACTTAAAAAGGGCAGGGCTAGACTATTGGCACTTCGTAGATATTTCCTATTACGATAGTATACAAGAAGTTATGGACAAGTTCTATAACGGCAATAACTTTTGGTTTTTCTCAACCAAAGCCAAAGTTATACACTCGGACGCAAAGTTTAAGGACGGAGATTTTTTGGTGTTCGGTAAGGAAACCAAAGGACTTCCCGAATCCTTACTTGAAGCGCATTACGACGAGTGCGTTAGAATTCCTATGATGGGCGAAACTAGATCTCTTAACCTTTCAAACTCGGTGTGCGTTGGCGTTTACGAAGCCCTTCGTCAACAAGGTTATCCAAATATGCTAACGCAGGGCGAAATTCCTAAAAAATAGGGATAAACAACAATTTAATGCGGTTTGTCAAGTAAATTGCTATGGATAATGTTAAAAAAAGTAAATTTAGAGTTAAATTATTTCCATTTTGCACTTTATTTTTTTTGACATAAAACTTTTTTTTAGTGTATAGTAGAATTGATCGAAATTTTTTAAGGAGAAAAACAAAAGATTATGGATATGGTATGGAACATATTCTTTATGTTCGGTGGAGTTGCCGCCATGATGTTCGGTATGAAGATTATGGGTGGGGCTTTAGAACAAGTTGCCGGTGGTGGAATGAAAAAGATGCTCGGCAAAATCACGACTAACAGATTTGCTGGCGTGGGTGTAGGTCTTGCGGTAACGAGTATTGTTCAAAGTTCAACTGCTACCACGGTCATGCTAGTCGGTTTCGTTAACGTAGGGCTACTTACTCTAGTTCAAGCGACCAACGTAATAATGGGTGCAAATATCGGTACTACCGTGACTGCTCATATCGTTTCGTTATCTGGAATAGGAACTGTTGATATCGGTGCAATCGCAGCCATGATAGGTTGCGTGGGCGTATTGATGGCTATGCTTATCAAAAACGAGAAGGTTGTTAATATCGGTAATATTTTAGGTGGACTCGGCTTAATATTCGTCGGTCTAGAATTTATCTCTACTTATGCAAAATTGATAATGTTTACCGACGGAAAGTCAATTCCTCACGAATGGGTTGCAACCATTTTCCAAGGCGACCACTTCCCATTACTTTTAGTATTGGTTGGTATAGTTTTAACTGCGTTAGTACATAGTTCGTCTACTATAACCAGTTTAATGGTAGTTTTAGCATCTATCGGAGTCTTATCGTTTGACAACGCTTTATTTTTGGCGTTAGGTTCAAATATCGGTACTTGTTTAACTTCTATTATGTCTTCTGCAGGAACTAACGTAAACGCTAAGAGAACAGCTGTAGTTCACTTATTATTTAATGCTTTCGGTTGTATAGTATTTATTGCTCCAATATGGATTTGGAAGAGCGAAGTAACATCTTTCTTTGCAGGAATGTCTAACGACGTAGGTCAACAAATAGCAATTTTCCATACCCTATTTAACTTAGTGACGACGGCGATTTTATTACCTATATCACCACTAGTTGTAAAACTCGCTTGTTTAATTATTCCTGAAAAGAGCGCTGAAGAAGACGACTTTAAGTTTATGTACATTGACGATAGATTGTTAAGTACTCCTGCCGTTGCAACGGGTAACTTAAGAAAAGAAATTGTTAGAATGGGTGAAATTGCAAAGGCTAATATTAACGATGCCGTTTCTATGTTGACAAATGAGAATAACGACAAGATAGAAAGTATTCGTAAAAACGAAGACATGCTTAATAAACTCAATAAGAATATTACGGCATATCTAACAAAACTTATGGGGAAAGAACTATCGGAAGAAGACGATAAAAAGGTCGGCTCGTATTATCACGTAGTATCCGACATCGAAAGGGTGGGTGACTACGCTGAAAACGTTATGGAATACGCTATGCGTTTAAAGGAAGAAGGGCTAGTTTTATCAGACGATGCAAAAGGCGAATTAACTAACTTACTAGACAAAGTAAATCTTCTATATCAATATTCGTTTACGGCGTTTGACGATAGAAACGTCACCTTATTAGAACAAGTTGAAAAGGCAGAAGAAGACGTCGACGAATATACCAAGCATTTACAAAATCGCCATATCGAAAGATTAAAGGCAGGGGAATGCACGGCTCAAGCAGGCTCGGTTTTCTTACAAACTATCTCTAATCTCGAACGAGTTGGCGACCATATCAACAACGTAGGAAAGAGTATAAAGCAATATAGATACATCAAAAATGCGTAAAAATGCAAAAAATTGCGTGTAAACGTCAATTTATAAATCAATATCCGCCGTTAAACATTTGACAAACGGCGGATTTATTTATATAATAAATTCAACCTTATAATAGGGGAAAATCGGAATAAAAAAGTAAAAAACTTTTAGGAGTATAGATATGAATAAAAAATCTATTAAAGACGTACAAGTAAAAGGCAAAAGGTGTTTAGTTAGAGTAGATTTCAACGTTCCTATGAAAGACGGTGTAATCACTGACGAAACTCGTATTAACGGCGCTCTTCCAACAATCAAATACTTGGTTGAACAAGGCGCAAAGGTTATTTTGTGTTCACACATGGGCAAGCCTCATAACATTTTTACCGAAGGCTTTTCTCTTACCAAAAAAGAAAAGAAAGCAGTTGAAGCGCTTCCAGTAGAAGAACAAGCTAGCGCAAAGGCTGAATATCTTAAAAAAGCGTTAAAGGATAAAGAAAAGTTCACTCTTCGTCCTGTTGCTGAAAAATTATCTGAAAAACTCGGTCAAACGGTAGTTTTCGCTGAAGACGTAGTTGGACCAAGCGCTGATAAAGCTGTTAGCGAAATTCAAGACGGTCAAGTTGTTTTACTTGAAAACACTCGTTTTGAACAAGGCGAAGAAAAGAGAGATGAAGCGCTTTGCAAAAAACTTTCTTCTTACTGCGACATCTACGTAAACGATGCGTTCGGTACTGCTCACCGTTCACACGCAACCACTGCTGCTATCGCTGAATACGGTTTCGTTGACACTGCAGTTTGCGGTTTCTTAATCGAAAAAGAATTATCGGTTATGGCTGACGCTCTAGAAAACCCTGTTCGTCCATTCGTTGCTATTTTGGGTGGCGCAAAGGTTGCTGATAAATTAAAGGTTATCTCTAACCTTCTTGAAAAATGCGATACGCTAATCATCGGTGGTGGTATGGCATACACCTTCTTAAAAGCAAAGGGTTACGAAGTTGGTACTTCTTTGGTTGACGATGAACAAATCGATTACTGTAAGGAAATGATGCAAAAGGCAAAAGACCTTGGCAAAACCCTTCTTCTTCCAATCGACGTTAACACGACTAAAGATTTTCCAAATCCTATTGATGCAGTAGTTGATTGCGCTGAACACGATATCGATAATATCCCTGCTGACATTATGGGACTTGATATCGGTTCAAAAACTGCTAAACTTTACGCTGACGCTGTAAAGAGCGCAAAGACGGTTATTTGGAACGGACCTATGGGCGTATTTGAAAACCCAATCTTCGCTAAAGGTACTATCGCAGTTGCTAAATCACTTGCTGAAGCAGACGGAACGACTATTATCGGTGGTGGCGACTCTGCCGCTGCAGTTACTCAACTCGGCTTTGCTGATAAGATGACTCACATTTCAACTGGTGGTGGCGCTTCGTTAGAATTATTCGAAGGCAAAAAATTACCTGGTATCGAATGCTTAAACAATAAGTAAAAACAATCAAATAAAAAACTCGTTTATCAAGCGATAAACGAGTTTTTTTATTGTCGGTTGGTTTATTCTTTATTCATGGCTTTTGCAATAGCTTCTGCTTGGAATATTCTTTGTTGTTCAGCGTTTTCGTCTATTGCACTATTGATAGAATTTAAAAATTCGTAAGAGTTGGTTATGGCTTTTAACTTCATTATTTGACTATTGCCTTTTACTATTTTCATTCCAGTTGAACTTATTTCAACAGTCGCATAGTTAAATATTTTACCAAAAAAAGAAAGAGAAACGTTTGCATTTGAAATTTGACTTATTGGAATATTTATTGCAGTGGTGTTAAATAACCCTTTTTTACCAATAATGCGTTTATTCGTTACGGCTACTTCAAGTGATAATATTTCTAATATATTAAGTATAGGAGCTAAGGAAAACATAATCATCATTGCGGAAGTAAGAAATATCAAAATTTTATATTTTTCATTGCCATCTTCAGGTATAATACTTATAAAATGTTGAAAAGCAAAAAATAACGCTAAAAAAATAGCACATATAATTATTTGCGGGATAATTGCTAAAAAGTTTATTTTGGCAGTTTGTATGACTTTCTCGTTTTTGCTTAGATTGTTGGTTACGTAGTTATTCATAAAAATTCTCCTTTTGTATACGCTAATAATATTATATATCTTACAATTGTAAGAAGTCAAGTATTTTTCTTACAGTTGTGAGAATATTTAATTATGAATAATGTTTTTAAGTATAGATTAAAAGAGTTGAGAATAGAAAAAGAAATAGGGCAGGTTGAACTTGCGAAAGTTTTAGGTGTAAGTAAAGGAGTTATAAGCCTTTGGGAAAACGGATTAAGAGAGCCTGGAATGAACAGCCTTATTTTACTTGCAAAATATTTTGCAGTCAGTATTGATTATCTAGTTGGCTTAGAATAGTAATTTTAAGAAAAACGCAGCAAAAAAGAGAAATTATACTCAAAAATTGCTTATATTTACTTGTTAAATTTTTAAAATAATGGTATACTTTTTTAAGTTGAACTAATTTTGAAGATTTACGAGGAGAATACTAACAATGAGAAAACCTATTATTGCAGGAAACTGGAAGATGAACAAGACTGCTAAACAAGCAGTAGAACTTATTGAAGAACTTAAACCATTGATCGCTAAATCTAAACCAGAAGTAGTAGTTTGTGTTCCTTACACCGACTTATGGGCAGTAAAAGATGCGATTGCAGGTTCAAAAATTAAACTTGGCGCAGAAAACGTTGCATGGGCAGATAATGGCGCTTTCACTGGCGAAATCTCTGCTGAAATGCTTAAGGAAATCGGCGTTGAATACGTTATTATCGGACATAGCGAAAGAAGACAATATTTTGGTGAAACCGATCAATCGGTTAATATGCGTTTGGTTCAAGCATTAAAGAACGACTTAAAACCTATCGTTTGCGTAGGCGAAACTTTACAAGAAAGAGAAAAGAACAAGACTAAGAAAGTTTTGAAAAAGCAAATTCTTGAAGGATTTAAGGGTATTGAAGACTTCACTAATATCGTAATCGCTTACGAACCTGTTTGGGCTATAGGAACGGGTAAGACTGCCACTGCTGAAGACGCTAACAAGACTATCGGTTATATTAGAAGCCTAGTTAGAAAGACTTGGGGTGCTGAAGTTGCTAAATCACTTCGTATCCAATACGGTGGAAGCATGAAGCCAACCAACGCAAAAGAACTTATGGCTATGAGAAATATCGACGGCGGTTTAATCGGTGGCGCTGCATTAAAGGCAACTGACTTTGCAGGTATCGTTAACTATAAGGGTTAATTAAATTTTAAATTAAAGCACCGTTCTTTTATATGAACGGTGCGTTAGTTTTTTTAAGACTAAATAAAAATAAGGAAAATCAATATGAAAAATAGACCTAATTGTATTATTATACTAGACGGATACGGCATGAATTGTGAAAGACAAGGCAATGCTATTAAGTGCGCTAACAGCAAAAACGTGGATATGCTTATGGAAAAATATCCATCTACCTTAATTGGCGCTAGTGGAATGGACGTAGGACTTCCTGAAGGTCAAATGGGTAACAGCGAAGTCGGCCACTTAAACATGGGCGCAGGTAGAATAGTTTATCAAGAATTGACTAGAATTACCAAATCAATAAACGACGGCGATTTCTTTAATAACCAAGAATTTTTGACGGCTATCGAAAATGCTAAAACTAACGGCAAAAAACTTCACGTTTACGGGCTTTTATCGGACGGTGGCGTTCACAGTCATATTACTCATCTTTACGCACTTATCAAACTTGCAAAAATACAAGGGCTAGACGACGTTTACGTACACTGTTTCTTGGACGGTAGGGACGTTTCGCCAACGAGTGGCGCAGACTTTATCAAAGCCTTAAAAGATAAGATGGCTGAATTCGACTTTGGTACTATCGCATCGGTTGGTGGTAGATATTACGTTATGGATAGAGATAACCGTTGGGAAAGGGTTGAAAAGGCTTACGATATGATGACTTCAGCAATCGGCGAACTCACTGAAGACGCTGAATCTTACGTTCGTGCATCTTACGAAAATGGAGTGACCGACGAATTCGTAGTTCCTGCGGCAGTGGTTAAAGACGGCAAGCCTGTTGGACTAATCGAACAAGGCGATAGCATTATTTTCTTTAATTTCCGTCCTGATAGAGCACGTCAAATAACTCGTGCTATGAGTGAGAGCGAATTTAACGGTTTTGAAAGAAAAACAGGATTTTTGAATCCTACCTACGTTTGCTTTACTAGATACGATGCAAGTTTTACAAACGTAAAAATTGCATTTAAGCCACAAGTTTTAACCAATACTTTAGGGGAATATATTTCATCTTTGGGTTTAAATCAATTAAGAATTGCCGAAACTGAAAAATATGCGCACGTAACCTTCTTCTTTAACGGTGGTGTAGAAAAACCAAACGAAAATGAAGATAGAGAACTTATCGCATCGCCAAAGGTTGCAACATACGACCTTCAACCTGAAATGAGCGCAGTAGAAGTGACCGAGAAGGCTATCGAAAAACTCGATACCAACAAGTATGACGTTATGATATTAAACTTTGCTAACTGCGATATGGTAGGGCATACTGGCGACTTTAACGCAGCTGTTAAAGCCGTTCAAACGGTTGACGATTGCTTGATTAAGGTTATAGACAAAATTTTATCTCTCGGTGGAAACGCTATCGTAACTGCTGACCATGGAAACGCTGATAAAATGCAAGATGAAGACGGTTCGCCATTTACAGCGCATACTACCAATAAAGTACCTTTTATCGTTGTTGGAAAGGACTTTATCGGCAAGAAACTTCGTGAAGGTGGTATTCTTGCAGACGTTGCGCCAACCTTACTTGACATGATGAACGTGGACGTTCCACAAGAAATGAGTGGAAAATCTTTGTTAATTGATTAAAAAATACTGAAAAACAGTTGAAAAAAAGCGTTTTGTATGATATAATCAATATCGTTAACGTTTAGAATTCAACTTTTAAGGAGATAATTATGGAAATATTAAATATGCTTATGGCAGGTCAATGGACAATATGGCACGATTATATTAAAGTTCCTATGCTTATAGTTATGGCAATTTGCGCTATATTTGTTATTTTGGTCGTTATATTCCAACCTGGTAACTCATCAGGCATCAGCGCTTTAGGCGGACAAACCGAAACTTTTTTAGGCAAAAACAAAAGCAAAACTTTTGAACATAAAATGAAAAAATTAACCGTTGTTAGTAGTATCATTTTTGCAATTTTATGTATCGCTTTTGCAATCATTACACATTTTGCTTAAGATTTATTAACTTTTGTTGATTAAGGGCAGTCCAACTATTTGGATTGCTCTTTATTTTTGGATTAGAATTATTTTTATGGCAAGAGAGATTATTGAAGGAAGGCTACAAGGCAACGAGCGTGGTTACGCCTTTTTAATGCCTACCGATAAAGAAAAGGAAGATTATTTTATATCACATTCCGACCTAAAAGGCGCTATGCACGGCGACCTTGTTTTAGCCGAACCTACTCGTGGCGAAGGGGCTAGAACAACTGCTAGGGTGCTTAAGATTTTAGAGCGTGGAATAACCGAACTTGTCGGCACTTACTTTTCTACTAAATCGGGTGGATTTGTGTGTCCCGATGAGAAAAAGTATTATAACGATATTTTTATTCCATTTGGTAAAGGCTTAAGGGCAAAGTCGGGGGATAAGGTGGTTTGTAAAATATTATTCTATCCAAAACGCCAAAATCCCGAAGGAATAATAAGTAAGGTTTTAGGTAGGCAGTTCGATAAGAAAGCCGAACTTAAATCAATACTGTATTCTTATAAATTGCCCGAAAAATTTGATAAAAAAGTACTTGAAACTGCAAACGAATATAAACCTTTTACAGAAAAGGATATAGGCAAAAGAAAAGACTATCGCAAAAAAATCACTATGACCATAGACGGAAAAGATGCCCGTGATTTTGACGATGCTATTTCTATCAAAAAATTGAGAAACGGCGACTACGAGTTAGGCGTGCATATTGCAGACGTATCGCATTACGTAAAGAACAACGATTTGGTCGATAGAGAAGCATTTGAAAGGGCAACTAGCGTATATTTTCCCGAACAAGTTATTCCTATGCTCCCAGAAAGGCTTTGCAACGACCTTTGTTCGTTAAGACCGAACGAACTTCGTCCAACTTTATCTTGCGTAATGATAGTGAATAAGGACGGAACGGTTAAAGACTACGAGATTGCACCGTCGGTAATAGTAAGCGACGCTAGAATGACTTACGATGACGTGCAAGAAATTATTGACGGAAATCAAAAACTTATTAAAAAATATAAGGCTATCCATAAAGAAATTATGTTAATGGACAGCCTTGCCGATATTTTAATTGCAAAGCGTGATAAGGACGGCAGTATTGATTTAGACGTTAAGGAAAGTACAATTCTTGTCGATAAAAAGGGCGATATAGAAGTTTTTGCTACAAAACGTGACAAGGCGCATAGAATTATAGAAGAATTTATGATACTTGCTAACTGTACGGTAGCCGAGTATATGTTCTTTTTGGAAAAGCCGTTTATCTACCGTGTTCACGGTCAACCGACCGAACAGCGACTAGAAAACTTTTACGATTTTTTGAAAGGCTTAGGGATAAACGTAAAACACAAAAAAGACCAAGTTTATCCAAAAGATTTTCAGTCCATATTAAAAAAGGCTGAAAATACCCCTGCATACACCTTAATAAATAGGGTAATGTTACGCTCTATGCAAAAGGCAAAATATTCGCCCGAAGATATAGGGCATTTCGGCTTATCAAGTCAGCACTATTGCCACTTTACTTCGCCTATTCGCCGTTATCCCGACTTAGTTATTCATAGAATAATAAAGGAGTTTTTGGCAGGCGAGCAAAATATAGACCAAAAGTATGGAGAGTTCGTGTATTCTGCGTCAAGTCAGTCTTCGGAAAAGGAAAGAAACGCTATCGACGCCGAACGTGCCGTTGACGATTATTATAAGATTTTGTATATCAGTGAATATATCGGTCACGAGTTTAAGGGTGTTGTAAGTGGAGTTATGGGCTTTGGTATATTCGTTGAACTCGCAAACGGAATTGAAGGACTTATCAAGATTGAGAATTTAAGGACGAGAAGAAAACTCGTGTTTGACCAAAAGAATTATACGCTATCCGACGGTAAAGTGACCTATAAATTAGGTCAAGAACTAAAAATTAAGGTTGCAGGCGTAAACTATGGAGATCGTCGTGCAGAATTTATTTTAGCATAATCGTCAATATCTGTTGCAAAAGTTGTTAGATTGTAGTAAAATATTTTAATGGAGATAAATTGATGGACGGAAAAACCATTAGCCTAAACAGGCAAGCCACACACGAATATTTTATTTTGGAAAAATACGAAGCAGGTATAGTTTTAGAAGGTAGCGAAGTCAAGTCGTTAAGGCTTGGTAGCGTTAACTTAAAAGACAGTTTTTGCGTTATCCAAAACGGCGAGTTGATAATAAAAAATATGCATATCGCCCTTTACGAAAAGGCAGGCGCATTTAATACTAAAGACGCAAAAAGGGATAGGAAACTTTTGCTACATAAATCGGAGATTATAAAACTTCATGCAAAAGTAACGCAAAAGGGCTTGACGCTCGTTCCTTTAAGGCTATATTTTAATCAATCGCTAATAAAGATAGAACTTGGGCTTTGTCAAGGTAAGCATACATTTGATAAAAAGCGTTCTATCATGGAAAAAGATATCAAGCGCGAAAAAGAACGCGAGTTAAAAAATTATAGATAAACGTCGGATATACTAGGATATATACCGTTTAATAAGGAGAAAAAAATATGGAAAACAAAAAGAAGATTGAAACTATTTGCGTGCAAGGTGGATATACGCCAAAGAACGGCGAACCAAGACAAATTCCTATCTACCAAAGCACTACTTTTAAGTACGATACGAGTGAAGATATGGGTAAACTATTCGACCTAGAAGCAAGTGGATATTTTTACACAAGACTTCAAAACCCAACCAACGATTTAGTTGCAAATAAGATTTGTGAATTAGAAGGTGGTACTGCTGCTATGCTAACTTCTTCAGGTCAAGCGGCAAACTTCTATTCTATCTTTAATATCGCAAATTGTGGTGACCACGTTATTTCAAGTTCGGCAATCTACGGTGGAACATTCAATCTTTTTGCAGTCACAATGAAGAAAATGGGCATTGACTTTACCTTTATTTCTCCAGATTCAACCGAAGAAGAAATCGATAAGGCATTCCGCCCTAATACAAAGGCTATTTTTGGCGAAACTATCGCTAACCCTGCTTGTTCGGTTTTAGATATCGAACTTTTCGCAAAAGTTGCGCATAAACACGGCGTTCCTTTCATTATCGATAATACTTTTGCAACCCCTGTAAACTGCCGTCCTATCGAATGGGGCGCAGATATCGTAACTCACTCTACTACTAAATATATCGACGGACACGGTGTGTCGGTCGGTGGTGTTATCGTTGATGCGGGTAAGTTTGACTGGATGAAATATAAGGATAAATATCCTGGACTTACAACACCAGACGATAGTTATCACGGAATAGTTTATGCTGAAAAGTTTGGTAAAGAAGGTGCGTTTATCACCAAGGCTACTGCTCAACTTATGAGAGACTTTGGTTCAATTCAATCTCCACAACACGCTTTCTACATCAATTTAGGTCTTGAAAGTTTGCACGTAAGAATGAAACGCCATTGTGAAAACGCACAAAAAGTTGCAGAATTCTTAAACTCTAGCGATAAAATTGATTGGGTTAGATATTGTGGACTTAAAGGGGATAAATATTACGAACTTGGTCAAAAATATCTACCAAACGGATCTTGTGGCGTAATCAGTTTTTCAGTAAAGGGTGGAAGAAAAGAAGCTGAAACCTTTATGAAGAACTTGAAGATTGCAGCAATAGAAACTCACGTTGCCGATGCAAGAACTTGTTGCTTGCACCCTGCAAACGCAACCCACCGTCAAATGACCGACGAGCAATTAGAAGCCGCTGGTATTCCACCAACGCTAATTAGATATTCTTGTGGTATCGAAAACGCAGAAGATTTAATTGCAGATATTAAACAAGCATTAGAAAAAATCTAATCGATAAAAAATTATTTTTGATATAAATTACAAAGGAGATAGATATGCCAATCATTGTTCCAAAAGATATTCCTGCAACTAAGATTTTGCAGGCGGAAAACATTTTTGTCATGAACGACAAGCGCGCGGCGACTCAAGATATTCGTCCACTAGAAATTGCTATCGTTAACTTAATGCCTACAAAAATCGTTACCGAAGCGCAACTAATGCGTTTGCTTTCAAATTCTCCTTTGCAAGTAAATATAACGCTTATAAATACCGAAACATACGTGGGTAAAAATACCCCAATAGAGCATTTGGATAGGTTCTATAAGACTTTCACTGAAATCAAAAATAGAAAGTTTGACGGAATGATAATAACCGGCGCTCCGGTTGAAGAAATGGAGTTTGAACAAGTTAAATATTGGGACGAACTTAAGGAAATCTTTGAGTTTGCTAAAAAAAGCGTGACGAGTACGCTGTTCATTTGTTGGGGCGCGCAAGCGGCACTGCATTATTATTACGGCATTG
The DNA here is from genome assembly GCA_015055735.1 of Clostridiales bacterium. GTDB lineage: Bacteria > Bacillota > Clostridia > Christensenellales > Borkfalkiaceae > UBA1259. The sequence continues at coordinate 13,412 of SVHP01000013.1, forward strand.
AAAAACATTTGCTTGACAAAAAACTTTTCGGGGTGTATAAGCATAAAAAGTTGATAAACTACGATAAATTATTAAAGGGTACTGACGATAGGTTTTATATGCCACACTCAAGGCATACTACCGTTTATGAAGAAGATATAAGGAAGTGTAAAGACTTAGTGCTATTGGCAAGTTCAAAGCAGGCTGGGGCAAGTATTATAAGGTCAAAGGACAATAAATTTATCTTTATAACGGGGCACGCCGAATACGATAGAGATACTCTAGAAAAAGAGTATTTGAGAGATTTGGATAGGGGATTACCGATAGACCCACCTGAAAATTATTACGTACAAGGTAATAGTGGCGAAATAAAAATGTGTTGGTCGTCAACTGCAAATCTTATCTATATGAATTGGTTAAACCACTACGTTTACCAACTAACACCTTACGAAATAAACGATATTTAATAATTAAAAAGTTGCTAATTGCCAAGTTCATTTGGCAATACGGGGGCGTTCTAGATTCGATTGGGCGTTGTTTGGACGGGTATAAGCATACCGAAGGCTCGGCTTCGTAAAAACGGAAATTAAATTTAAATGCTAACAATAACGAATTAGCATACGCTGCTTAATTTAAGCGTACGCCCTATTTGTTCTCTCCCGTTGGAACAAATAAGGGTGTCAGTTTAGACGGGGTACTGCATTAAAATTTTGATTGTGGTTTTATTGTGGGATTTAGCAATCTAGAAAGGAATAAAGGTTGCCGTTAGCCGTATTCCTTTTGAAACTTAATTATCGGATAAGTATGTAGAAAACTTTTCTAAAGCGTTCAAGACCGGAGTGCAAGTCTCCGCGTCTCCACCAAAAAACAAAGGGCTATCGAAAGATTGCCCTTTATTTTTTGGTCGATATAAAAGAAGAACAAGGAGACTTGCTGGGGGAGAAAATCAACGATATATTAGTACTTATTGTTAATGATATAATCGAAAGTGATAAAATTTATCGTTGTACAATAAAAAATTATTGACATATAATAAATTTAATGATATTATAATTATAACACATTTTGGAGAAAAGAAATAATGAATGAGAAAGTATTAAGTATGTTAACTCGTGTTGCAATAATTACGATTGCAATATGTGGGTTGTTGTCTTGTTTGTTTTGGGTACCTATTAGTATCGGTAGATGGGATTTACAAAATCTTCCTTGGGGCAGTATAGAGTTTTCTATTCAGTACGTTTTTCATTGGATAGTTTCGTTGCCTTGTTTTGGATTATTGATTATTGCGTGGCGAATTACGTTAAGTATGAATAAAGGCAAGTTGTTTTTAGAAAAAAATGCGTTATACGTAAATTATGCAACCATTGTATTAATAGTTGATATTGCCATGTTTTTAATTGGAAATATAATTTTTGTGGCAATGGGTTGGAATAATGGGTTAATTTTAGATATATTAGTTGCCGTGCTTGGTTTGGTAATATCTTTGTTTATGTACGTTCTTTCTAGATACTTAAAAAAAGCGGCTATATTGCAAGAGGAGAGTGATTATACTGTATGATTATTGTTCGATTAGACGTTATGCTTGCAAAAAGGAAAATGAGTGTTACTGAACTGACTGAACGAGTAGGTTTGACAATGGCTAACGTTTCTTTACTTAAAAATGGTAAAGTTAAAGCAATAAAATTTTCAACTCTAGAGAAAATTTGCGAAGTGTTAGACTGTCAACCAGGTGATATTTTAGAATATACAAAGTAAACAATGATTAAAAAGGTTCATACACAAAATTACTATTTATTAGGTAAACAATATGGATGATATTGATAAAATTATTTATGATATCGCAATAGTTGGGGCAGGACCTGCAGGGGCTATTTTTGCAAAAGAATTAGCTATCGTTCGTCCCGATTTGAAAATTTTACTTATTGATGGGCAAATCTCAACGGTTACAAAACCGTGTGGTGGACTTCTTTCAATGGATGCGCAAAAACTTCTAGCTAAATTAGATTTAACACTTCCTAAAAGTATTCTTGAAGATCCACAAATATTTGCGGTGCAAACGATTGACGTCGAGCAAAAGTTAGTTAAATATTATCAACGATATTATATAAATATGGATAGATACGCTTTTGATAAGTGGCTTGTTTCACTTGTTCCTACAAGCGTTACGTTATGTAAAGGAAAATGTTTAAAAATAAAAGATGAAGGGGAAGTTTTTAGTATTCATATTAAGAAAAATTCTTATAAAGTACAAGCAAACGCAAAATTAATTGTTGGTGCTGATGGCGGTGGTTCGATTGTAAGGCGTACGTTTTTTTCGCCTATAAAAGTGCAGTACGTTGCAATTCAACAATGGTTTAAGAATAAAGGTCAAAAATTACCTTATTATTCTTGCATTTTTGATACTAAAACAAGTGATAGTTGCTCTTGGATAATACGTAAAGGTGATTACGTTGTGTTTGGTGGCGCATTTGATAAAAAGAATTGTCGTAAGTCGTTTGAAAATCAAAAAACAAGGCTAGAATCATTTCTTGGTAATTCATTTGGACAATCAGTAAAAACCGAAGCGTGTCTAGTTTCTAGCCCACGAATGATGAAGGATTTTTGTACGGGGAAGGATAGAGTTTTTCTACTTGGTGAAGCGGCTGGTTTTATAAGTTCAAGTTCTTTTGAAGGATTAAGCAGTGCGATATTAAGTGGTAAATTACTTGCAGAATCCTTTTACAAAGCAAGACGTTATGACGACGTGCAACGTATATATCGAAAAAGTACTAGAAGATTAAGGGCTAAACTTTATCTTAAAACGCTAAAAAGAAAACTTTTATGCTCTTCAACGATTAGAAAACTTATTATGAAATCAGGAATACAAAGCATTAGTCTTTATGATAAACAAACCTGATTTGCTTAAATTTTTTATAAAGGAAAAACAAAAAACGGCTTGGGATTAAAAATCTCAAGCCGTTTTTTTGCAAAAAAAACCGTGCAACTAGTTTTGACAGTGATCGCCGAAGCGTTAACATAGTAGGTGGCTCCCTCAAAGCAACCTTATATCACACGAAACTGACTGCTTAGTGCTGCTGTATTCCTACTCTGACACGGTTCACAGGGCTTCGTTGCATAAGACCTTGATATCATCACTCCTTATTATGCACAGCCTTCCACGATAAAAGCCTAGACTAGCATTCTGTTCCGCTAAGCGAATTGCGGATTACAGGGCATCGCTAACTCCCCACATAGCACGGCTATATTATTCTAAACTAAATTGCAAAAATTAGCAAGTAATTTTCAACTAAAATTAGTTATTTGTAAAAAAAGACTTTACATTTTTCGCAATTATAAGTATAATTTATAAGATGTAGTTTCAAACTAGGCAAATTATAGACTATAAATTCGGGAGACGAGTATGTATAAAAAAGTTGACACAACCTTAAACTTTCTCGACAGGGAAAAAGAAGTATTAGAATTTTGGAAAGAAAACAAGATTTTCGAACAAAACGTTGCTGAAAACCAAGGCAATCGTGAATTTACCTTTTACGACGGTCCACCAACAGCTAACGGAAAACCACACATCGGTCACATTTTGACACGTGTTATAAAGGATATTATTCCACGTTATCACGTTATGAAAGGCGACCACTGTTTAAGAAAGGCTGGTTGGGATACTCACGGCCTTCCCGTTGAACTGGAAGTTGAAAAACTTTTAGGCATTGACGGAAAGCAAGAGATTGAAAAGTACGGTATCGAACCTTTCATCAAAAAATGTAAAGAAAGCGTTTGGAAATACAAGGGCGAATGGGAAAAAATGAGTGACCGTGTAGGCTATTGGGCAGACATGGAAAACCCTTACGTTACTTACGACGATAACTATATCGAATCGGTATGGTGGGCAATAAAGACCATTGCAGAAAAAGGCCTTTTATATAAGGGACATAAAATCGTTCCATACTGCCCACGTTGTGGAACTGCACTATCATCTCACGAAGTTGCGCAAGGCTATAAGGACGTTAAGGAAACGTCAGTATTCGTGCGCTTTAAGATGAAAGATAGAGAAAACGCTTACTTCCTTGCTTGGACTACTACGCCTTGGACTCTTCCATCAAACGTTGCGTTATGTATGAATCCAAAGGAAGACTACGCTGAAATTATCGCTGAAGACGGCGCAACTTACGTTTTAGCAAATGCGCTCGTTCCTTCATTATTTGAAAATTATCAAACGGTTAGCATCAAAAAGGGTATTGAATACGAACACGCTGAATATATCCCACTATTCGACTATGCTATCGGCTCGTTCAAAGAAAAGGCTTACTATATCGTTTGCGACGGATACGTAACCCTTACCGACGGTAGTGGTATCGTTCATATTGCGCCTGCATTTGGTGAAGACGATGCTAACGTTGGTAGAAAATATAATCTTCCTTTCGTTAAACTTGTTGACGATAGAGGAAATATGCTCGATTGCACGGGTATTCTTGCAGGTAAGTTCGTTAAAGATGCCGATAAGATTATTATCAAAATGCTCAAAGAAAACGGATTGCTATTTAAGGAACTTGCATTTGAACACAGTTATCCTTTCTGTTGGAGATGTGATACACCACTTCTATATTACGCTCGTTCAAGCTGGTTTATCAAAATGACAGCCGTTAAAGATAGACTTATTGAAGCAAACAATTCTATAAATTGGATGCCTGAAACTATCAAGCACGGTAGAATGGGCAACTTCCTAGAAAACGTTATCGATTGGGGGCTTTCAAGAGAACGTTATTGGGGTACTCCACTACCTGTTTGGGTATGTGAAAAGTGTGGCAAGATTCACGTTATCGGTTCTAAAAAGGAACTTAAAGATTTGTGCCATATAGAAGGGGATATCGAACTTCACCGTCCATATATAGATAACTGTACTTTCGAGTGTGAATGTGGTGGAACGTTCGTTAGAGAAAAGGAAGTTATCGACTGTTGGTTTGACTCAGGCTCAATGCCTTTTGCTCAATACCACTATCCGTTTGAAAATAAGGAATTGTTTGAAAGCCACTTCCCAGCCGACTTCATAAGTGAAGCAATCGACCAAACTCGTGGTTGGTTCTATACGCTTTTGGCAATTTCGACCTTATTGTTTGATAAAGCGCCGTTCAAAAACTGTATAGTTTTAGGCCACGTAAACGACAAAAACGGTATAAAAATGAGTAAGCACAAAGGCAACGTAGTTGACCCTTGGACGATTCTAGATAAGCAAGGCGCTGACGCTGTAAGATGGTATTTCTATACCGGTTCTGCGCCATGGCTACCTTCAAGATTCTATGAAGAAGCCGTTTCGGAAGCGCAAAGAAAGTTCATGGGTACGCTTTGGAACACTTATGCGTTCTACGTGCTTTACGCTGATATAGATAAATTTAACCCTGCTGATTACGATATTAAGGACTGCAAGTTGACCTTAATGGATAAGTGGGTACTTTCAAAACTTAACAGCCTTGTTAAGACTGTTGACGACGGATTAAACGCATACAATATTTTTGATAGTGCAAGGGCTCTTCAAAGTTTCACTGACGACCTATCTAACTGGTACGTTCGTCGTGGTAGAGAAAGATATTGGGGTTCGGACATGACCGACGATAAGATCGCTGCGTACATGACATTATACACCGTACTCGTTACTATGGCTAAACTTTCTGCGCCTTTCACACCGTTTATGGCTGAAAGTATTTATCAAAACTTAGTTCCTAATTTCTTTAAGGACGCGCCTAAGTCAGTACATTTATGCGCTTTCCCTACGGTTGATGAAAATGCAATCGATAAGAATCTGGAAGACGGAATGCAAAACGTATTAGATATAGTCGTTTTAGGTAGAGCTTGTAGAAATACTGCTAACGTTAAAAATAGACAACCTTTAAGAAAGATTTTCGTTTGCTCTGAAAGAAGAACTGAACTTTCTGAAGGCTTGTTAGAAATTGCAAAAGACGAACTTAACGTTAAAGAAGTTGAATACTTAATTGACGCAACCAAGTTCGTTACTTATAAAATTAAACCACAACTAAAAACCTTAGGTCCAAAGTACGGCGCAAAACTAGGTAAGGTAAGAAAATTCCTAGACACTTGCAACGCTAACGAAGTTGTTTCAACCGTTAAGAAAGGCGAAATTTATAAGGTTGACTTTGAAGGCGATGCGTTCGAATTCAGCATTGACGACCTATTGATTTCAACAGAGAGCGCCGAAGGCTTTATCGCTTCTAGCGATAATGGAATAACGGTAGTAATGGATACCGTAGTTACCGACGAATTGAGAGCAGAAGGCGTTGTGAGAGAACTTATTTCTAAAATTCAATCTATGAGAAAGGAAGCTGGATTTGAAGTAGTTGATAGAATTACTATTAACTATCTCACCGACAGTCAAGAAATCAAAAATTCTTTAGAAAACGGAAAGGATCTAAAGAGCGTAGTTCTTGCCGACAGTATCGTAGAAGGGGATGGTCAAGGCTTTAAGAAAGAACTTGATATCAACGGAAATAACTGTACTATTATCTTAAACAAGGTAGCAAAATAATGAGAGTAGCAGAGTGGAAAGACTATTCGGTCATTGCCACGGGTAACGGATATAAACTTGAAGATTGGGCGGGAGTGACTTTACTTCGCCCAGATCCACAAGTTATATGGAATAGCCAAATGGATATGGACGGGTATAAAAAACTCGTTGCAAAATATATCCGAAGTGAAACGGGTGGTGGACGCTGGCTAATAAAAGGCAAAATGCCTACCGAGTGGACTATTTCGTATAAAGACTTAAAATTCAAAATCAAGCCTATGGGCTTTAAGCATACGGGGCTTTTTCCCGAACAAGCAGTTAATTGGGATTTAATGACCGACCTTATTAAAAACGCAGGTAGGGAGATAAACGTACTAAACTTATTTGCATACACGGGTGGCGCTACGGTTGCTTGCGCAAAGGCAGGCGCAAAAGTATGCCACGTGGACGCTGCTAAAGGCATGGTCGAGCGTGCAGGCGAAAATGTTAGACTTTCTAACGTTGGAGAAGGTAAGGTTAGATACATAATCGACGACTGCAAAAAGTTTGTGGAAAGAGAAATAAGAAGGGGCAAGACTTACGACGCTATCATTATGGACCCACCGAGTTATGGCAGAGGTCCTAACGGTGAAATGTGGAAGTTGGAAAACGAGCTTTATTCTTTCGTTACCTTGTGTTCAAAAGTGTTAAGCGATAATCCTTTGTTCGTTCTTATTAACAGTTATACGACAGGATTGCAACCACAAGTGCTTAAAAACATCTTGGCGCTAACTATCGCAAACCAAAAAGGTGGAAAAATCGAAGCCTACGAAGTAGGACTCAAAACACAGGAAAAAGGCGTAGTTTTACCATGTGGAAACAGTGGTATTTGGATAAATGAATAAAACGGAAATTTTATTATGGAAGATCTTATAATTTTACACGAAGACAATCATATTATAGTGGTATTAAAACCACAAAATATCCCTTCTTGCGAAGACGAGAGCAAAGACATGGATATGCTTACAATGATTAAAGAATATATCAGAGTGAAGTACAATAAAACGGGCAACGTATATTTAGGGCTAGTGCATAGGCTTGACCGACCAACGGGTGGGGTTATGGTCTTTGCGAAGAGTTCTAAAGCGGCGTCTAGACTATCCGAGCAACTAAAGAGTGGCGACTTTGAAAAAAGATACTTTGCAGTGCTTATGGGAGTGCCTAAAGAAGAAAAGGCAACCTTAACCCACTACATGAAGAAAAACGCCATTAACAATATGGTTTACGTTTGTCCACCGACCGTTCAGGGCGCAAAGTTTGCAGAACTAGAATATAGCGTTTTGCAAAAAGTCAACGACTTATCGTTAGTGGACGTTAGATTGCACACGGGTAGAAGTCATCAAATCCGTGTGCAAATGAACGCTATCGGTACACCGCTTTACGGCGACATGAGATACGGTGGTGAAAAGGCAAAGAAAGGACACTTGGCTTTGTGGGCTTATTATCTTTCGTTTACTCACCCTGTAAGTAAGGAAAGAATGGTTTTCCGTGTTCAGCCACCAAAGGATAATACGCCTTGGAACTTGTTCGATACCGAACGTTCGGTAACCATAATTAAACCAAGTATTTAAGTAGAATTTAATAATAAATCGGATAAAAGCGGTGGCGAGTAAGCCACCGCTTTCTATATAAATAAACCGAGCAACTTGTATCCGCCGAGCATGATTAAAATTATGGGCGAAAACCACTCGATTTTGCCAAATTTTTTGGCTATTGGCGTTTGGGATAAGACTATCCCTAAAAAAATCATAAGAGCATGGCAAACGGCAATAGTAAGTGGCACGTAAAACTCGTTTATACCCATTAAAGAAAGTGATAAATTCGCTAAAGCACCGTCAAGCCCAACGGCAAAACCAACGCATAAAATTTGATTGATTATTCCTTTATCTTTGGCTTTGTGACCACCGTCGTTTTTGTTTTTTATAAGGTTAAAAAGTCCTATAAAAATTAAAATCAGCCCGCCTAAACTTGCCGTTTGTTCGTTTACGTAATCGCTTAATAACTTGGTTGCGTAATTGGTGATTAAGCACATTAAAAATACCGTGATAGCAATTCCTATAACTATGGAAAATTTTTTCTTGCTTAAAAAGGAAAGGGAAAAGCCACACACGAAAGAATCTATGCTAACGGTTAGCGCCGTTAATATTAAAAAGTACGTCATTTGTGTATCCCAAAAATTCAGTTGTTATAGTTTATCTTATTCTTAAAAAGGTAAAAAAGTGAGAGTTGTTTACCGCTTTTAAATAAAAAAGAGAATAAAAATCATAATATTTTAAAAAATGGTCAAAAGGGGATTGACAAGCCTTTGTTTTTTGTGTAAAATATATGGGTATATTATACATAATATAAAGGTAAGGAGTTTTAGGCTTATATGAAAATTGCTAAATCCTATAAAATTATTATTTTAGTTACGGCGTTTATTTTATCAATCGCAGCAGCGTTTGGTTCTATGAATGCTAAATCTACTTATGCGGATACGGTTTCTGCTGATAAGTATTTTTCAGTTTCAGGTTCAGCTCAAGCAAAGATCAATGATGAAGGTCTTGTTTTAACTGGTATTAAGGCTGGCGATACTCTTTCATTTAATGAAAAATTCAAGGGTTTAATCTTAAACAACTTGTCTTTTGAACTTACGTTACCAGAAAATCTTAACACGATAATCACTCTTGTTTCAGAATCTTACTACGTTAACGGTAACCCTGTTTATGAAAATGGTATACCTACTTCATATGATACGAAAGTTACTAATGAAGTTAAACTTGTTCCAGGCAGTACCGTAAAAGGCTCAATTAACGATGGCGCACAATTCAACGTTGATCTATCTAACGGTTTAGATTTCGGAGTTGACGGTAATTATTTGACCGTTGAAGGTAAAGGCGTTCCAACCGATTCTAACGATTTGGCTCAATATAGAATTAAGAATATTGACAATAAAGCAGTTGCAAAGAACATTAAGATAACGTTTGAAGGTACAACTTCTTCAACCAATGAAAAATTTGTATTAAAGGCTATCGATCAAAACAAAGGTCAAGAAGGCTATAAACAAAGTTTAACTGCTGACGGTATTCAAGAAAAGGCAACCCCAAGAGTTGCTCTAAGCGATGCTTTTTACACCAAAGTTGACGCTAACGGTACTTACAAAGCATTAAAAGTTGCTATGGCTGACTATGAATCAGTAAGCTTTATCGATTATAAAGTATTGGTTGACGATACTATTTCTTCAGGTTTATGCTTAATCGATTTAGATGATGCGGACGATAACGTTTCATTAGAAACGACCGACCAACCTAAGAAAATACACTTCAATAAGGAAGGCGCTGTTAAATTTGGCGTTGGTAAAGATGGTAAGGCATATGAAGAATTTACCGTTGAAGTAAAACCTTATGACTATGTAGAACAAGAAAATAAAGCTAACGCTCCACAATATATCAATGACCCTATCGCAATAAAGAGTTTTGAAAATAAACTAAACGAAAGAATAGTTAAGGGCGAAGGTGAAAATCAAACTTATGTACCTTTAGGAACGACTTTAGAACTTCCTTCATTTGAAGATTTAGTATATGACGATTTCGTTTCGTATAGAAATTTGAAAAAGACCGTTTACTATAAGACTACGGATAAAGATACGAATACTGCTGATTTGAAAATCAAATTAGACAGTATCGGTAAATATTTATTCTTCGTTGTATTTAGCGATGGAGTAAACAGTATGGACGTTGAAGATTTTTACGTTAAAAATGATGACGGAACAATCGACTACGAACAAGCAAATAAAGAGTTCGTTTTCAAAATGGAACTTCAAGACGATGCTGCTATTACCGTTGAAAGTGCTAAAGCACAAGGTATAGGTTATAAAGGTATCAAATACGTAGCATCTAAATTTACCGTTGATGCAAGTGGTTGTAAAACTACTTACAAATTGTATTTCAACGAAAAAAGTGACGCAACGGTAGATGCTGAAGGTTGGGTAGAAATCGATAGAGCATCTTCAGTAAATAAAGATACTTATACAAACGACGTGTTTACTTACGATGAAATAAAAGAAATCGCTTACGACGGAAGCTTAACTTTCGTTCCTACAAGAACTGGTGCATATAAAATTGTATGTACTGCAACGAGTGAGGTTTCTACTAGAAGCGCAGAAGCAACTACACTTATTCAAGTTAAAGAACCATCAGTTGCTAAAGTTCCATCAGAATGGTTGAAGAACAACACGTGGTCAGTTGTATTCCTTTCAGTAGGTACGCTTTGCTTAATAGGTATTATAGTTCTACTTTGCATCAAACCAAAGGAAGAAACCGATAACGACTAATAAAAAAAGTTAGTTTGCGGGACTTCGGAATATTCCGAAGTCCCGCTTTTATCATTAGGCTGTGTCGCATCAATTGGTTGATTTTTTAACGGAAAAAGTCTAAGAAATACTTCGTTTTTTGTTCGGTTAAATACTTTTCAAGTATTCGCCCTTACAATAAAACTTGTCTTTCTTGTATTTTTCTCGTTAAATCAATAAAATAAATTTTATCTAAATCAACCACTTTCTTTGACAAAGCCTATCATTAAAAACTATTAAATATCTATACTTACCATTATATATATTGTTATTGTTTTATAAAAAATGAAAAGTTTTATTACGCAAAAAAACGGCAAATTAAGTAAACTTTGCCTTTATTATATTGAAGACCTTTCTTTTTCAACCTTTATGAAAGCCCTTAGAAAAAAGGACGTTAAGGTAAATGGGAAAAGGACTTCGCAAGATATAGCTATATCCGTTGGGGATAAGGTTGAAGTATATTACGTTGAAAACTTGCAAGAAAAGTATACTCAAATATTTCTTGACAATAACGTTTTGGTCGTTTATAAAAAAAGAGGTTACACTTCGGAAAATCTTTTTGATAGTATAAAAAACGCCTATCCAAACGCTCGTTTTATTCATAGACTAGATAGAAACACTGACGGAATTATGATTTTTGCGCTTAACGAAAGTGCCGAAGAAGAATTATTATTAGGGTTTAAGAACCGAACTTTTGATAAAAAATATACTGCTTTTGTAGTTGGTAAAATGCCTAAAAAACAGGATGTTTTGACTGCATATTTAGTTAAGGATAAAGATCAGTCAGAAGTCAAGATTTATCCTACCAAAGTAAGAGAAAGCGTAATGATAAAAACGGGATATGAGGTTATCGAAGAATATAAGGAAACTTCTAAGGTTTTAGTCACTTTATATACTGGAAAAACGCACCAAATTAGAGCGCATTTAGCCTTTATCGGAAACCCGATAATAGGCGACGGAAAATACGGCGATTTTGACGTTAATAATAGGCTAAATATAAAATCGCAAAGGCTTACAGCATCTCAGTTAACTTTACACTTTGATAAAGACAGTTGTCTTTATTATTTGAACGATAAAACTTTTACCTATAAAGGATAATTATGCCACAAGACGCTTACACTCTTCGCTATTTATGTGAAGAATTAAACTCAATATTTTCAGGTGGAAAGATAAACCGTATAACCCAACCGTCTTTTGACGAGTTGGTGCTTACCGTTTACACGGGAAAAGGTACGGAAAAACTACTGTTAAACGTCAATCCGTCATCACCAAGAATAGGTATAATCAGCAGGGAAAAAGACAGTCCGTTGACAGCACCTAATTTTTGTATGTTAATGCGAAAACACTTGCTTTCAGCCACAATTCTAAGCATGGAATTAGTAGGCTTTGACAGGATTATAAAAATAGATTTAATGGCTTCGGGCGAATTTTTCGACGCTGTAAAAAAGACGGTATATATCGAATTGATGGGTAGATATAGTAATATAATTTTAACCGAAAACGGCAAGGTTTTGGGTGGTAATCGTGGTATAAATATGTTTGACGATGGGGTTAGACCACTTATAGTTGGAAAGGACTACGTGTTCCCACCCGTGGGGCAAAAAAGGTTGCCACAAGATACAAACCTAATAGAAATTTTTAACGGCTGTACAAATGAACAATTATCCCAAACGATAGTGCAAAACGTTCAGGGGATAGCGCAGAGTACGGCAACCGAAATCGCTAGTAAATATTTTGCAAAATCGGGAGAGGGAGAAAGTGACGGAAAGGCATTTTTTCAGTACTTAAACGAGTATTTATATAGCAAACAATATTCACCTTGTGTAATAAGTGAAAACGGACAAATTAAGGACGTTTGCGTTTATCCTTACGAGTGCGTTAGCGGGCAAGTATTACCGTTTGATAAACTTTATAAGGCAGAAGAATATTATTTTGAAAATAAGGAAAAATATAAAAATTACGTCAATAAAAAAGAGCGTCTAAATTCCATAGTAAATACCCTTCTTAAAAAGGTTAAGAAGAAACTTACGGCAATAAAGGCTAAGGAAAAAGACGCTGATAGTTGCGAGGAAAATAGGATAAAAGGCGAACTTATTTTATCTAATATTTACAAGATAAAACAAGGTGATAAAGAGTGCGTCGTCGACAATTACTACGATGGTGGGCAAATGAAAATTACCCTTAACGAATATTTGTCGCCTTCTAAAAACGCTGAAAATTATTATAAAAAATACAATAAGCAAAAGCGAACGCTAGTTGCTTTAAAACCACAGCGTGAGCAAGCTGAAAGCGAGCAAAATTATTTATTGAGCGTGCTTGACGAAATATCTTTATCCGAAGATATAAAAGAATTGCAATTCATAGAAAAAGATTTGATAAATGCAGGCGTTATCGCCGAGAATAAAAAGGTAAATCCTAAAAAAGAACAAGAGAGTTTGTATAGAAATTATAAGTTTGAAAACTTTGTCGTAAGGGTGGGTAGAAACAATATCGAGAACGATAAACTTACCTTTACAGCAAAGCCAAACGATATTTGGCTACATGCAAAAGAATATCATTCTTCTCACGCCATAATACAAACGAACGGTCAAAAAGTGCCGGAATCTGTAATAGTGTTTGGCGCAGAGATTTGCGCTTATTATTCTAAGGGTAGGGACGGTGGAAAGACTGAAATCGTTTATACCGAAAAGAAAAACGTTAAAAAGCCTAGTAAGGCTAAAGCTGGATTTGTTATTTATGAAAATTTTAAATCCATAATGGTAAAACCGAATAAGCACCAACAAGAATTAATTGAAAAATAAAATTATTTGGCGAATTTACAAGTCCAAAAAGCAAAAATAAGGCATATAATTAAGTTATTAAGTTTAAAAACCCTATTTATGCGTTAAAAAACCTTGCGTTTTATTTTTCATTGTGATAAAATACTTTAGTAATTTAATGGTTAGGAGATTGTTATGAAATATACAGTTGAAAAAGGTAAGAAAAGTACAGTAAAGATTACTATCGATTTAACGGCTACTGAATGGCAGTCAGCTATTAGCGAAGCGTATGAAAAAACTAAGGGCAAATATAGCATGCCTGGTTTTAGAAAGGGTAAAGTTCCTAAAAAAGTTTTAGAAACGGCATACGGCGAAGGCGTTTTCTATGAAGAAGCAATAAATACTGCTTTCCCAAAATACTATACCGAAATTTTAGATAAAGAAAAATCTATTGATGCAGTTGCAGCACCTGATCTTGATATTAAAAAGATCGGTAGCGACGGTATAACAATGATAGCAGTAGTTGTAGTTAAGCCTGAAGTTGTAATCGGCACGTACAAAGGTATAAACTTCAAAAAGAATGTGTATAATGTTAAAGATGAAGAAATCGAAGATGAAATTAAACGTTTACAAGAACGCAATTCTCGTTTGGTTGACGTAACCGATAGAGCAGTAGAAAACGGCGACAACGTTATCATCGATTATTCAGGTAGTGTTGACGGAGTTAAGTTTGACGGCGGTACGGCTGAAAAACAAACTTTAGTTATCGGAAGCGGTACGTTCATTCCTGGTTTTGAAGAACAACTTATCGGTATGAATATCGGTGAAGAAAGAGATATCAACGTTAAATTCCCAGAAGAATATCACGCTGAAAACTTAAAGGGTAAGGACGCTGTTTTTGCTATTAAACTTCACGAAATTAAAAAGAAAGAACTTCCTGAAATTAACGATGAATTTATAAAAGAAGCAATCGGTAGCGAAAGCGTTGAAGCATACAAGAAAGAAACTAGAGAAAGACTTGAAAAGCAAAACGCTGATAGAGCAGAAAGAGAAGTTGAAGATGAAATCATTAAGAAAGTGACCGAAACTAGCGACGTTGAAATTCCAGACGCTATGATCGAAAATCAAATTGATAGAATGGTTCAAGAAATGGAATATCGTCTTCAATATCAAGGTCTAAAACTTGCAGACTACTTGAAATATATGGACAAGAGTATGGAAGACTTTAGAAAAGACTACGCTGAACAAGCAGCTGAATACGTAAAATCACAACTCGTTATCGAAGCTATCATCGAAAGAGAAGAAATTAAAGCAACCGATGAAGAAGTTGAAAAGAGAGTTGAAGAAATGGCAACAGCTCAAGGCAAACCTGTTCCAGACGTTAAGAAGAATATCAATGCTCGTCAACTTGACTATATCAAGAACGACATCATTATCAAGAAGTTCTTTGATTTCTTAAAGACTTCAAATACTATTGAATAATATAAACAAAAGAGGGTATCGTTCGACTATTGTCGGACGATACTAAAATAATAAGAATATTTTTGCGGGAGTTAATATATGAATATAAAGAATACAGTTGTTCCTTACGTTGTGGAACAAACGGGCAAAGGGGAAAGAAGCTACGATATTTATTCTAGATTATTAGAAGATAGAGTTATCTTTTTGACGGGCGAAATAAACGACGCAGTTGCTGATACGGTCGTGGCTCAACTTATTTACCTTGAAGCAAAAGATCCAAACAAGGATATTTGTCTTTATATAAATAGCCCTGGTGGAAGCGTTACTGCTGGACTTGCTATATACGATACTATGAATTATATTAAATGCGACGTAAGTACTATTTGTATAGGTCTTGCTGCAAGCATGGGCGCTTTCTTGCTTTCAAGTGGCGCAAAGGGAAAGAGATATGCTCTTCCTAACAGCGAAGTTATGATTCATCAACCATTAGGTGGCGCGCAAGGACAAGCAAGCGATATTAAAATTCAGGCTGAACACATCATTAAGACAAAACACCGCTTAAACAGTATTCTTGCTTATAATAGCAGAAAACCTATTGAACAAGTAGAGAAAGATACCGATAGGGACAATTATCTATCGGCTGAAGAAGCAAAAGAATACGGACTTATTGACGAAATTTTGGTCAAACGTGCGTAGTTAACGGAGATATATGAAAGAAAACGAACATTTGCATTGCTCTTTTTGTGGCAAACCAGAAGAATTGACAAAGCGCTTGATTGCAGGTCCTAACGGCGTTTATATTTGTGACGAATGTGTTGAAATTTGTCGTGACGTCATTAAGGAACAAGCTGAAAATAAAGAAAGCGCTGAAGCAATAAATTTATTAAAGCCTTCGCAAATAAAGGAAAAACTCGACGAGTACATCGTCGGGCAAGACCAAGCTAAGAGAGTTTTATCGGTTGCCGTTTATAATCATTATAAGAGAATTGCGTCAAAACCTGACAAAGACGGTTTAGAAATAGACAAAAGTAATATTTTAGTTTTAGGGCCAACGGGTAGTGGTAAGACCTTGCTTGCAAGAACGTTAGCAAAGATTTTAGACGTTCCGTTTGCCGTTGCCGACGCTACTACTTTAACCGAAGCTGGATACGTTGGCGAAGACGTAGAAAATATTTTGCTTAAACTTATCCAAAGCGCTGATTTTGATATTGAAAAGGCGCAAAAGGGGATAGTTTACATTGATGAAATCGATAAGATTGCTAGAAAAGGCGAAAACGTTTCTATTACTCGTGATGTTTCTGGGGAAGGCGTGCAACAAGCCCTTCTTAAGATTATAGAAGGAACGGTCGCTTCAGTTCCACCACAAGGTGGTAGAAAACACCCACAACAAGAATGTATTAGAATAGACACGACTAATATTTTATTTATTTGTGGTGGTGCTTTCGTTGGACTTGAAGATATCATCAGTAAGAGAAAGGGTTCGACTTCTTTAGGTTTTATCGGCAACGTTGAACAACCAAAAGACAAGACTGCCGATATTATTCGTGAAGTTCAACCACAAGACTTGATTAAATTCGGTTTAATACCTGAATTCGTTGGAAGAGTTCCTATCACGGTAGGACTTAATCCACTCGATGAAAAAGCCTTGGTAAATATTTTAACTCAACCTAA
Organism: Clostridiales bacterium; assembly: GCA_015055735.1. Classification (GTDB taxonomy): domain Bacteria; phylum Bacillota; class Clostridia; order Christensenellales; family Borkfalkiaceae; genus UBA1259. The sequence continues at coordinate 30,162 of SVHP01000013.1, forward strand.
AAACGCATTGGTTAAACAATATAAACGTTTGATAGGGCTGGACAAAGTTGAACTAGAAATAACCGACGGCGCAATAAGCGCAGTTGCTAAAAAGGCAATAGAGTTAAAGACGGGAGCTAGGGGGCTTAGAACTATTTTGGAAAATCTTATGATTGATACCATGTACGACTTGCCTTCGCAAACGGATATCGAAAAGGTTATAGTAGATGAAAACGTGGTTGTGAACGGCGCAAAACCAACCCTTGTAAAAAAACAAATAGCGTAATTAACCATTTTAGAAGGAAAATTTTGTGATGAATTTTCCTTCTAATCATTATGAAAATTTATTAAAAAAATTAAAAAAACTTTGTAAAAATGATTGACAAGCCTAATTATATTTTGTATAATATATAGGCTGTGTAATCTGGGATGATACGGGAAGTTACTTAATTTGCCTATGCAAAAGATAATTTCCGTTGACAAGTGTGGGGGCAAGACCCCTGCGACTAACTTCAAATTTAGAATTAGCAGAGTCATTCGCAGCGACTTAAAAAGTTAAGTATCGGCGAATGATTTTTTATTATCGAAAAAGGACACACACGGCAGAGTTTACAGCACACAGTAAAAGTTAGGTAAAAAAGGAGAAACAAAAATGGCAAGTCAAAAAATCAGAATCAAATTGATGTCTTATGACACAGAAATGCTAGATCAAGCAGCAACGAGAATCGTTGATACTATGAAAAAATCTGGCGCAAAAATCAGTGGTCCAATCCCACTACCAACAGAAAAAGAAGTTGTTACTATTCTTCGTTCACCACACAAATATAAAGATTCACGTGAACAATTCGAAGTAAGAACTCACAAAAGACTCATCGATATCTATTCGCCAAACATTAAGTTGTTAGACAGCATTCACTTACCAGCAGGCGTTGATATCAAAATCAAATTGTAAAAAATATAAACATTATATAATATATATCGGAGGTGAACTTTATCTATGAATAAAGCAATCATTGGCAGAAAGTTGGGAATGACACAATTATTTTCCCAAGACGGCAAAGTTATTCCGGTAACGGTTATCGAGGCAGGTCCTTGTCCCGTTGTTCAGGTAAAAACTTTGGAAAGAGACGGATATTCAGCAGTTAAGCTAGGTTTTGGCGAAGCTAATGAAAAATCCTTGAACAAACCACAATTAGGTCAGTTCAAAAAAGCAGGCGTAGCTCCATGCAAAGTTATGAAGGAATTCAAACTTGATGGCGCAGATACAATGAACGTAGGCGAAATCGTAAGTTGTGACGTGTTTGCAGCAGGCGACAAAATCGACGTTTCAGGCGTATCTAAAGGACACGGATTTACCGGCGTTATTAAGAGATGGAATCATCACAGACTTAAAGAAACTCACGGTGTAGGCCCTGTGCATAGAGAAGTAGGTTCTATGGGTGCTATCAGTAATCCATCGAGAGTATTCAAAGGCAAGAAAATGTCAGGTCAATGGGGACACGAAAACGTGACTATATTAAACCTTGAAGTCGTAAAGGTAGATAAGGAAAGAAACGCAATCCTAGTTAAGGGTGCAGTTCCAGGTCCTATCAAGGGAATCGTTACATTAAGAAACAGCGTTAAAGCGTAAGGAGAGAGAATATGCCAAGTGTTAAATTGTATGATATGAAAGCAAAAGAAGTAGGTACACTTGAATTGTCTGACGCTTTGTTCAATACTGAATATAATGAAGCGGTTATTCACCAAGCAGTAGTTGCAAGACTTGCAAACGAAAGACAAGGAACTAAGAGTACTTTAACTCGTAGTGAAGTTCGTGGCGGTGGCGCAAAACCTTGGAGACAAAAGGGTACAGGTAGAGCAAGACAAGGTTCTATCAGAAGTCCACAATGGATTAAGGGTGGCGTAGTATTCGCACCAAAGTCAAGAGACTTCTCAAAGAAGATGAACGTAAAGGCAAAGGCTGTTGCACTTTTATCAGCACTTTCACAAAAGATTAGAGACGATGAAGTAATCTTTATCGACAAAATCCAAGTGGCAGAAGCAAAGACGAAAGAAATGGCAAAATTCCTCAAAGCGTTTAATTTAGAAAAAAGCGTATTGCTTGTTATGGATGACAGCGACGAAATGGTATTAAGAGCAAGTGCAAACATCGAAAAGATTTCAACAATCCCAGTAGACCAAATCAATACCTACGACGTTGTTAAGAACGCAAAAATCGTGATGTCAAAACAAGCCGTACAACAAATCGAGGAGGTTTACGGAGAATAATGGCTGCACGTGATATTATAATTAAACCGCTACTTTCAGAAAAGAGTTATGCGGGTATAAAAGATAAGAAGTACAGTTTTGTAGTTGCTAAAGACGCAAACAAAACTGAAATCAAACTCGCTGTCGAAGAAATTTTCGGCGTAAGCGTTGAAAAGGTTAATACAGCAATCGTTAGTGGTAAGTTGAAAAGACAAGGTAGATATGAAGGTTATACACCTGATTATAAAAAGGCCATCGTTCAACTTAAAAAAGACAGTAAGTCGATTGAATTCTTTGATTCGTTGTCTTAATTTAATTCGGAGGATAGAAAAATGGCTATTAAAAGATATAAACCGACTTCATCAGCACGTCGTTTCATGACGGTAAGTGCTTATGATGAAATTACGGCAAAGAAACCAGAAAGATCTCTCTTGGAAGACCAAAGAAAGAGTGGTGGTAGAAATGCTCAAGGTAAAATAACCGTTCGTCATATCGGTGGCGGAAACAGAAGAAAATATCGTATCATAGACTTCAAGAGAGCTAAAGACGGTATTCCAGCAACAGTAAAGAGCATTGAATATGATCCAAACCGTAGTGCAAACATCGCACTTTTGTACTATGCTGACGGAACAAAGACTTATATCCTTGCTCCAGTAGGCTTAAAGGTTGGCGATAAAGTTATGAGTGGCGCAACGGCAGATATCAAAGCAGGTAACGCACTTGCACTTAAAGATATCCCTGTAGGTACTATGGTTCATAACATTGAAATGCAACCAGGTAAAGGCGGTCAAATTGCTAGAGCAGCAGGTATGAGCGCACAAATCATGGCAAGAGATGAAAAGTACGTTACGTTGAAAATGCCAAGTGGCGAAATGAGATACATTTTAGCAGCTTGCAAAGCAACAATCGGACAAGTAGGCAACCTAGAACACGAAATTATCAGAATTGGTAAAGCAGGTAAGACAAGACATTTTGGTATTCGTCCTTCTGTACGTGGTGTTGTAATGAACCCATGTGATCACCCACACGGTGGTGGTGAAGGTAAATCACCAGTTGGTATGCCAGGACCTGTTACTCCTTGGGGTAAACCTGCTCTCGGTTATAAGACTAGAAAGCATAAAAAGGCTTCTAACAAGCTTATCATTACAAGGATAAATTAAGGAGAACGACATGAGTAGAAGTGTTAAAAAAGGTCCTTACGTAGAACCTAAACTCTTAAAGAGAATAGAAGAATTAAACGAAAAGAACGAAAAGAAAGTCTTAAAGACATGGTCAAGATCATCAACGATTTTCCCACAAATGGTAGGGCATACAATCGCTGTATATGATGGAAGAAAACACGTTCCTGTATATTGTACCGAAGATATGGTAGGATGCAAATTAGGTGAATTTGCACCAACTAGAACCTTCAAAGGACACGCAGGTAACGAAAAATCGACCGGTGGTAGATAGGAGGCGAAATCATGGCAAAGAATATGAGAGAAAAGACCGCACGTATTGCGGAAAATAAAGACAGACGTCCAAGAGCTGTTGCAAAGCATATCAGAATATCGCCTTACAAAGTAAGAGTAGTACTAGATATTATTAGAGGTAAGAGTTATACTCAAGCAGTTGCAATTTTGGAAAACACTCCAAAGTCAGCATCAGAACCAATTAAAAAGGTTTTAATGTCAGCTGCTGCAAACGCTGAAAATAATCTCGGAATGAGCAAGGATAATTTGTTCGTAGCTGCTTGCTATGCTGACCAAGGCCCAACACTCAAGAGAGTAATGCCTAGAGCACAAGGAAGAGCTTTCAGAATTTTGAAGAGAACTAGCCACATAACAGTAGTGCTAGATGCAAAGGCTTAGGAGGAACGGCAATGGGACAAAAAGTTAATCCGCACGGTTTAAGAGTCGGAGTTATAAAGGATTGGGATTCTCAATGGTTTGTTGATAAGAAAGATTTTGCAGCAAACATTAAAGAAGACAACGAAATCCGTAAAGTATTAAAGAAAAAATACTATCAAGCTGCAATCAGTAAGATCGCTATTGAAAAGGCTGCAACAAAAATCACTATTACGATTTATACAGCACGTCCAGGCGTTCTAATCGGTAAGCAAGGTAGTGAAATCGAAGTAATCAAGAAGACAGTAGCAAAAATTTGCAAAGGCAAACAAATTTCTATCAACATTTCAGAAGTTAAGAAAGCTGATGCAGACGCACAACTCGTTGCTGAAGGTATCGCAACTCAATTAGAAAAGCGTGTATCTTTCAGAAGAGCAATGAAACAAGCTATTGGTAGATCTATGAGAAGCGGTATTAAAGGGGTTAAGGTCATGGTAAGTGGCAGACTCGATGGAGCAGAAATTGCACGTAGTGAAAGTTATCACGAAGGTTCAATTCCTCTACAAACTTTAAGAGCTGATATAGATTACGGCTTTGCAGAAGCACATACAACATTCGGTGTTATCGGCGTTAAATGCTGGACATATAAGGGTGAAGTAATCGGTGCTCCTAAAAAGAAAACTGAAGGAGGCGAAGCTTAATTATGTTAATGCCTAAAAGAGTAAAAAGAAGAAGAGTACACCGTGGTAGAATGACGGGTAAATGTACAAAAGGCAACAAGATAGCTTACGGCGATTACGCTTTAGTTGCTACAGAACCTGGTTGGATAAAATCAAATCAAATCGAAGCAGCCCGTGTTGCTATGACAAGATTTATTAAGCGTGGTGGTAAGGTATGGATTGACATATTCCCACACAAGCCTATC
>SVHP01000014.1 GCA_015055735.1 Clostridiales bacterium
ATCTAGATTAAGTAGATTTATAAACTCTTTTCCATCCCACTTATCCATATAATCCGCCAACTCTTTACAATCTAAAACGGGGTCGTTGCCATTTTCAATTAATAAATCGTAATGTCTAGAAATATTATTCATTTTTTGCCTTTAATGTTTTACACGAAGAAATTAGCATTTTCCGTATAGTGCCACAATCATTAATAAGTTTTTTATATTGAGTTTCTACTAAATAGCCTGTTTCAAAAAGCAATTCTAACCAATATTCACTCTCAAAACACTCTTTTAATGCTATTTCAAGTTTTGAAATAAAATCAGCCGTTCCTTGCGCATATTGTGCTTCGTGGATATTTGCACCAATACTTGTTCCAGAACGCAATAGTTGATTAGTTAATACACTTTCTTTGTTGTTAGACTTAATTTCTCTTGTAATAAAAACAATGTTTTTAGCAAACTCTTTTGCTTTTTCTCTTAAAATACTTTCACTCATAAATTTATTATATAATTTTATACGTTCTAATTAAAGTGATATTGTTTGCAATGCAAACAGTTATATTTTTAGACAAGTCTAAAAGTTATATTTTGCCTTTAGTCAAAGTTATATTAAATAAATCCTTAACTTGCCGTTAGGAAAATATCACTGCCGATAGGCAATATAACTCGTCGTTAGACGAATATCACAAATCCGCACGGATTTATTTAGTTGTCGCCATTCCCTATAGGAATAGCGACTACCGTACCCTATTATTTTTCGATTTTAAGTTTATATGTGGATAACTTTTTTCTCGTAATTATTTTTTAGTTTATCATTTCATCAATAACGCCTAAATCCCACGCTAAGCGTGATAATACGTATTTATCTCTAATATCTTTAGTAGAAATAAATGTCTTATACAATAAGTTTTCGTCCACGTAAATTTCTTTTAATGTTTTCGGCAAGCCTATCTTGTCGAAGAGCTCAGTTAACTGTTTAAGGTTAGGAATTTCCTCGTCAATTATTTGTAAAATTTCTTGCCATTTGTTCTCTATAACGTCTAATCTTAAACTATGTTTAGCTTTATCGTATTTTTGCTCTTTTTTCTCGAGTTCAATCATGCTAATAGCTGATCTACCCAAAAAATCTTTTAATTGTTTTGAATAATTATCATAATCAAACGTTTGAACAAAATTCTTTGCTTTTTCTTTATCTACTCTTATCTTTTTTATCTTTTCATAAAGAGAACAAGCGATATAAGTACCAACAGCGCATTGAATACCGTGCAACTCTATCGGTAAATCAAACGTTATTGCTCTCATATCCCAAACGTGTGAAAAATAATGTTCAACACCCGATGCAGGACGAGAACAGCCAACGTATGCCATCGCAGCGCCACAAACTACTAAACCTTCAAAAACGGCTTTTACGGCATTTACTTCCCTATTTAATAGTCCCGATGCGTTATCCACACATTTTTTTACTGCATTTCTAACAATTTGTGCCGTTCTTTCGCAGTAGTATTCGCCCGTTATAATGTTTGAAATTCGCCACTCGCAAATACTAACGTATTTAGCAATCATGTCGCCAAGCCCCGATTTTAGCATGTGCATAGGCGCATTTTTCATTATTTCTAAATCGCCTATTATAACGTCGGCACATTTACTATTTAAGGAAATCTTTAGTCCGTCCCTAGTCATTGACGAAGTTGCCGAAGCAAAACCGTCCATACTAGGCGCTGTGCCTATTATTACGTAAGGCGTTTTTGCAGTCGCACTTAATATTTTTCCTATGTCGTTAATTACGCCAGAGCCTACCCCAACAACTAAATCGCATTGGTAATCGTAATGCATAATCGCCGAGCCGACACTTTGTTCGTCAGGTTCTAACTTATCTTCATTAAAGGTATATGAAGTGTATTTTATGTTATTTTTATCTAAAATTTGTAAAACTTTACTTGCACATACGGTAAAAGTGTTCTTGTCCGATAAAACAAAAACTTTTTTTGCATTGAACTCTTTAACAACTTCAACTATACTTTCTAAAACGTTTTGTCCTGAAATAACTTTACATTTTGGCAAAAAATGTTCTTTTCCACACTCACACTTTTGCCCATTTAATGAAAATACGCTAAACATTTTCGCTCCAAACTCTTAAGATAATTCTCAATCTTGTTTACTTGGTAAACACTCTATAATAGTAGCGCTCGTTTCACTTGATACAGTGAACTTGCCTTGAGCTGAATATGGTAAATAAAAATAGTCGCCCGTTTTTATTTTTCTTTCATAATTTTCGCCCATTACTACCCCTTCGCCTTCCAAACATATATACACGCTTGGCGCATAGTCCATAACGAAACTTCCACCATTTTTTACAGTATGTCTATTTTCAGCAAAGCACGGAGTATCTTCGTAAGTTATCATTTGTTCTTTTTTATAGGTTGCCGTTTCTATTGCTACTTTTGGATTTACTTTTGCAAAGGCTTTTGCATCTTCCCCGTAAATATCGTAATTTATTGCGTCTAGTGCTGTATCTTTATCTAACCCTATGTATTCTTCTTCATAAGATATATGATAATCGTTGCACCACCTTTCAGGTTGGATAGTAAAGTCGGTTGGTTCTTGGACTTCTATTATTGTACATCCTGCGCCTATTGCGTGAATAAGCCCTGCCTTTATTAGCCAAATATCCCCGACTTTTGCTTCAACTCCTGCTAATAAATTACCCATTATATCTTTTTCTATTTCGCTTTGCTCTTCAAGTTTTGACAACTGTTCTTTAGTTATCTTGTCCTTGAAACCAAAGTATAGTTTTGCATTTGGTCTTGTTGCAACGACTAGCCACGCTTCAGTCTTTCCGTATTCACTGTTAAAATGCTTTCTACTAAATTCTTTGGTTGGATGCACTTGGAAAGGAAGTCTTACTGCGCTATCTAAAAACTTTACTAGGCAATCGTATTTTCTATTACCTAGTAATTGTTCTGGATATTCTTTTAATAGGTCGTCAAAAAAGATATCAGTATCTTTTATTACTGAAACACCGTCACGTTCACCAAAGTATTTTGGATTTATTGCCTTAACTTTACTTGCAACCCATTCTTCAGGAAACATATTATCCGTACCGTCGTCATATCCGTCGTTAAATATGTTTTTATATGGCATACCACCTTTATATATTCTATACACCCTATTTCTTTCAAAAAAGATAGGCTCTTTTACTAATTGCTTTACTTCCTTCACAATTTCTTACTCCTATATAATATTTAAGCCTTAATTAAATCAGTTAAAATCACTTTAGCAGTATCAACAATCTTTTCGGCAACACCAGCCTTAAAGCTTGAACTTCTTGCCTCGTATCCACCTTCTTCATAAGCGTCTTTTGTTGGGAAATAGCCTTCGGCACCGTTTACTAAACAGCAAGGTATTACTAATTCGTAACCGTCGGTTTTCTTAATTTCTCTTCCTACCCAGTTAAATGGCTCGCCTGGAATACCAAATAAAGCAACGCCACCTAAACTTACTGCGCTAAATAACATTGGGAAAGCGTCAGGGCCGTTTTCTAATCTTACCATTCTTGCGGCTTCTGCTACAACTGTCGTTAATTCCATTGCCTTAAACGGAATTTCATTGTCTTTGCCTTGCAAATGCAAGTCGTTATATTTATGCGCTAATTCTAATTGTTCTTTAGTCGCTTTATTAGAAGCAATATCAACGTATCTTTGTTCGTACTTTATATCGTCAACGTCTATGTATTTTACCTTATCGTAAACTTGTAGCACCCCACCCGTAATAACTCTTGCCATGTGTCTAGCATGACCGTAACCACGAGAACAACCGTCAAAATCGTTGAACATATCATTAAAATCACCACCTTGTGGATGAACGTTTACGTGGTTAACGTCGCCTTGCGCTCCGTTGAATACTATGCATTCAGTATTATCTATTGCTTTTTCTACAAAATGACGTGTTAAAGTTGGCCAGTCACCTGAAATTAGATTTCCACCAACTGTATCAGGGTGGTCGGCAAAGTTAACTAAAACTAAAGTCTTGCCTCCTTCTCTATCAAAACGAACAACGCTAACCCTTTCGTCAACTTGTCCAATAGGTTCAACGATATCAGGATTGTTTACGCCAGGATTTGTTTTAACACTGCCGTCTTTCATTCTAAAACGACGAATAAATGCTATTTTTGGGGCTTGACCTACTCCATATCCCATTTTTGCAGGTTTTAAGTCAGCAAGGGCGAATATTGCGCCGTCAACACTGCTTTTTATAACCATTTCCATATAATCGTCAACCATTTTAATAGCATCTCTATCTTCATCTACCTTTCCTAATTCATTACCAGGTCCGGTATGTGTATGCGTAGTATGAACGAATATTGCATTGATGTCAACGCCCGTTTTATTGGAAATTTCTATTTTAATTCTATCAAATACTTCTTTGCTTAAATGACATAAATCGATAGCGACGAATAAAACCCTTTTTTCAGCCTTTTTTACTGCTAATATGTTAACTTCTAGGTTGTCTAATATCCCTTCTGCTTTTCTTTCTTTATAATATCCAACGATGTCTATACCCATGTGTGGATTTATAGTAACTCTTCCAAAACCTGCTTGTAAATTAAATTTATCCATATGCATATTCTCCTTTGATTTATAATTTTATTGCACCCAAAAATTGAGTGGTTTCAGCGCCAGCTTTATTTGCTTTAACTAGCGCATTTTTAATATTTTCTTCAGTCCATTCTTCCTTTTCTATATTAGCAAGGAAGGTTCCGAAAAAAGCGTCGCCTGCGCCCGTCGTGTCTATCGGTTTAACCTTTACAGTTTCAACCAAACCGTATTTTCCGTTTAGATAATACATACTTCCTTTACTGCCAAGTGTTAAAACTATTAAAGTATCTTTTTTATAAATGCTTTCTATACCTTCAATTATATCTTCTTTTCCCGTATAATCTCTTAATTCATCGTCCGAAAACTTAATTATATCGGCTTGTTCAACGAACGGCTTATAAGAGTTTACTGCATCGAGAAAATCTTTATATATATCCTTTCTAAAATTTAAGTCAAAACTCAATTTTTTGCTTAGAGATTTAGTCTTATCTACCACCTTTTGCGCCAAAACTTTTCCGTTTTCTTCAGATAGCATTAAAGAGCCTAAATGTACGATATTTAAATCATTATAATCGTTAAAATCAATGCTGTCAATATCGATATTGTAATCGGCAGTATCATTTCTATAAAAAGAAAAATCCCTTTCGCCGTCAGTTAACGTCACGAAAGCAAGCGTGGTATTTCTTTTGTTATCTACTTGTATTTCCAAACTGTCAAGACTTGCTTTTCCTGCTTCTAAAGTTAAGAATTTGCCTATCGGATCTTTACCGACACAACCTATAAATCCAACTTTAGCACCTGCTTTTTTAGCATTTACGGCAACGTTAAAAGGCGCACCACCACAAAATGCTTTGAAAGTCATCGTTCCGTCTATTCTTTCCCCCACCATATCGGCAAGTATTTCACCTATTGAAAGTATCATTTTTATCTCCTATAAATCAGTTGTCAATTAATCGTTAATTTGTATTTGGTACGAATTTGTATAACAATCTTGTTTAGATAAAATTATCATTTGACGTTTCGTTTGCAAATCATCTATTTTTCCGTCATCGGCAGGGACTCCGTGCCAAGGCTCAATACAAACGTACGGCGCATCGGTGCGTGGTTTATGCCACAAGCCTAAACAAGTCATATCTTGATACGTAACCTTTATCGACCTATCGCTTTTTGTAGATTTTAAGTAAACGCTATCGGTGTCGGTTTCAAAAAAACGAGCGTCTATGTTAAACAAATCGTGACTTAAATTTAATTTTTTGCTTGGTATACTTAACTTTCTCATTTCGCCTGTATAATAACATTTTTGAGAAAATACTATTTCGTCTAAACAGTCTTTTGAAAACTCAATATAATAATCTTCAAATTTTTCGCCATCTACGAACGGCACGTTAAAGCCTGGATGCGCACCAAATGAAAAATACATATCTTGATTATCATTATTGATTATTTGATGAGTAATTTTTAAGGTGTTTTCAATCAATTCGTAAGTCATTACAAACTTAAAATCAAATGGATAATACTCTTTTGTTTGCTCGTTTGAATTTAATATTAATTCAACTTTACTATTAGACTTCATATCGCATTCAAATTCAAACAGTTTTGCAAAGCCGTGTATAGGCATAGGATATTCTTTATTTTTGTAAAAATATTTTCCGTCAGTCATTCTTCCACACACGGGAAAAAGAACTGGCGCTCTACCTGCCCAATATTCGCTATTGCCTTGCCACAAGTATTCTGTATCGGTCTTTTTGCTTTTTATAGAAAATAATTCTGCACCTAATTGATTTATTTCAACTACCAAATTTTCGTTTTCAATTTTTATAACCATAAGCGTTTTCCTTTTTTAATTTATTTTTTATTTAAACAAACAATAGTTTCGACGTGGGTCAAGAGTACAAAAGGTATATTTTTATGCCAAAATCAGGGGTCGTAAAGCCAAAAGGTATATTTTTAGAACAGACTTCTGTCTTTATCCATCATATCAACAATGTTTTGCAAACCATCTTCGGCGTTTAGATATTGTGTTTCGCCATACCTAACACCGATAACATAATAGAAATTTGCATCCATATAAACCCAATCTGAAGATTGAATCTCTACAACATTACCCACCAAGAAATTCTTATAAAAATCATTTTCCAAAAGTATTTTGCTGTTTTCAGCTAACACCTCCAGCAAGACCATACTTTCAGTTCTAGTACCATCACCGAGAATATACTCGCCGCCATAAAAACCATCCAATTCCGAAACGCTAAAATAAACAGTGGTACTTAAATAACTTTCATCATGAATGGCGTCATTATATTCTTCAAGTTTCCCTGTTTCCTTATTGCAAACATATATTTTTTCAACTGCAACCTTATATGTTTGGTAATTATACTCATTGCTAAGGTGCTTATACATGATATTGTTATAGCCTAAGCATGTGGTTAAATTTAAAATAAGCAACAAACAAAACGAAAGGAATAAAGCTTTTATTCTCATATTTTTTCCTCCTAAACTTTTCTCGACATGTTAACCATTACTGCTGTAAACTGAACTTTTGAGTTTCGCTCAAAACACACATTTGTCCCAAGGCAAAATTGGGGAACTTTTGATTTTGAACACCGTTTCTTTGAAATTTCACTTAAAAGCCAATCAAAAAGGCTGAAAATTGCCCATTTAGGGTCAAAATCGCTTATTTCCGTGTGAGACACACGACACTCTCGACGTGTTTGGTTTGGGCGAACATGTCGAAAGGTCTTACGTAAGAAATTTCGTATCTTAAAGTAGGGTTTTCTACCCTTTTGATTTGACCGTCAATTTGTTCTAAGGTTCCAACTAACAACCCTACGTCACGCGCAAGGGTTGACGGTTTACAAGAAACGTAAACAATTTTATCGATATCACTTTTTAATATTGCATTTATTACTTTTATATCGCAACCTTTTCTTGGTGGGTCTAAAACCACGCAAACGTCAGCGTTTTCCTTCTTTTCTTTAGCGATTATGTCTGGTAGAATCTCTTCGCATTTCCCTTGATAATTACTAATCTTTTGGTCAAGCTTATTCATTTTGGCTAATTGATTTGCGCAATCGACTGCTTCTTGAACGATTTCTATTCCGATTGCCTTTTTTGCGTTTTCAGCAAGTATTGCAGTCATTAAACCTGCCCCACTATACGCATCGATAACTACGGTATCTTTATTTGCTGAAACTAATTGTCTAACGGTAGAATAAAGTTTTGAACATACAGAGTTATTGACTTGCATAAAACTTTGAACACCTATCTTATACCTTATCCCAAGCATATCCCCTGTATAGTCGGGACTGCCATAAACAAGAATAAATTCTTTACCGAATATTACGTTGGTATCCTTTTTATTTACGTTTAAGTATAGAGAAAATTCGTATTTTACGTTTTTCTTTATAATCTCAACAAGCCTTTCAATTCCACGAATTTTTTTATCTAAAACCACTGCAGTTATAATCAAACTACCTTTAATTTCTTTTACGGTAATTTCTCTTAATTCGCCCGAATTGGTATTTTCGTCGTAACCTAAAATGTTAAATTCTTCTATGTACTCGTTAAAAGCCTTGATGACGTCTTCCGTCCAAGGTGCATTTATTAAACAGTCGGTTATAGGTATAACCCTATGCGAATTTTCGGCGTAAAAACCTATTAACGTTCCGTTTTGGCTAGCACAAACGGGAAGTTGTAATTTATTTCTATATCTAAACTCATTGTCGCCACGAACTGCAGGCATTAAGTTTACGTCAAGCCCTGCAACCTTTCTAAAGGTAGTTTGAATACTTTCTTCTTTTATCTTTAATTGGTTTAAATATTTGATATGTTGTAACTGACAACCACCACATTTAGTAAATACCGGACATTTTGGTCTAATTCTAACGTCAGCAGGCGTCAATATTTCTAACGCTTTACCATATGCGCATTTGGACGATACTTTTAGAACCTTTACTCTAACTTTTTCGCCACATAAAGTAAATGGGACAAATACAACCGTCCCATCTTGTTTTATTATTCCTTCTCCATTTGAGTTTATTCCACAAACAATACCTATAAACTCATCGTTCTTTTTCATTTTATTACCTATTTAATTATTCTTCTTAAAGTTTTATCAATAGTAAATTTCAAAACGATAACCGATCTATCGAAAACAAAGAAAAATACTACTGCAAGCAAGCCGACTAAATACACTACGTACTTTGCAAATTGTTCGGGAATATCCGTAATCGGCATTTGTAATACTACCGTGTAATACAAATAGCAAAGATAAAATGCGATTATGCACCAAATTAGCCCCACAACTATACAAGTTAAGTTCTTGACGTTTTTTTGCAACATTTTATGTCTTACGATAGGATAAATACCAAAAAAAGTAAAATATGCAGGAAAAATAACTGCAAAACTAAAGGCACTTAGAATAACCGCAATAACCCCACCGACTAAAAAAGTCAAAAGACTTCCCTTGAAAGAGTTATAATAAAGTGGTAAAAGAACGATTATCGATGCTGTAACTAGCATAAATACGTCAGTCATTTCTATGTAAGCGCCTATCGTTAATAAAATAGCAACTAAACTTGATGCTACTGCGCATAGCGAAATTACCTTGCTTTTCATTATCTACAATTACAACACATATTGAGCATAGCGTTCATACAACACCACGTGAGACAAAAGTCTGCGCAACCGTTACTGTCCGTGCCACCCATTTGTCTATTTTGCGATGCTTGTTCTTCACTATACGTTGTTCTATTATTAAATTGCTTATCGTTATACTCAATAACTTGTTTTAATTTGGTATACGCATTGATATATTTATTGTTATGCGGTTCCATATTAAGCGCTATTTCTAGTTGCTTTTTACTGTCGTTAATCCAATTCTTTTTATAAAAAATAACCGATTGTAAATAGTGCCATTCGGCGCTTCTATTATTGATATTATCGAGTTTAATTTGGGCTGACGTTATGTCGCCCTTTTTAATCAATTCTTCAACCTCGTCAAAAGTGTGAATATCGGTAGTATTTTCTTGATAATTTACTCTAGACGCCTTTATTTCTTGATATGCAGTTTCTAGCTTAGTTAAGTTTCTAGCAGCTTCGTTACCTAGTTCACCTTCTAGAAAACGGTCTCTTGAATATTGATTTTTTAAGGTTTGATAGGCATTTTCTATCTCTTCTTCAGTTGCATTAGGTTGTAATCCTAAAATTTTGAAGTATTCTTGCATTTTTTGTTCTCCATAATATTTTTTGTTTGGGAAATTATTCCCCTATATAATATATTATCAGTCAAATCGTGATTAAATTTATAGTCCAACTCAGAAGTCAATTGGTTAATTTTACTGATAACTGACGCAAAAACAATCATAATATCTTGTCCGTGCTTTTCCACTAGCGTTTGCTTATCTTGAGTATCTAAATAAGCGTTTACAAAAACGTTATAATCACCTTTTTTCTTATCTTTGTCAAAATCGTCAAGCGCATCGATTAGATATATCCATTTACCTATATAGTATGCTAGTTCTTTAACCTTTTCATTACAATCGTCTTGCAATAAAACTTCTATAATTTCTTGCATCATTAGCCCAAACGGATCTGCTATTCTATCAATACTATCGCAATTAGCTTTTTCTAAACTTAAAAGCCCGTCGTATCTTTCCTTAACAATCTTATCTATTTTAGGTTCTTTTTTCTTTGCTATCTTATACGATTTTTTGAAAAATGCTCTCTTTAGTTTACCCTTATTATTATCTATAACGTCATCGTTAAGTTTATAATATGCTAAAATAACGTTCAAACAAGCGATTCTCTCGGTTAATTCGTCAACTTCAGCAATAGGCTTTTTTCTTATCGGATGAATAACACAATGTTGTTTTTCCACTTTGACGTCTATATTTTTTAAATTATGCAAAAGCACCGACAAGAAAGTCAAGTCGTAATTGAGAACAAATCGTGCTTTTTGACCACACGCCTTCCCCAAGCCTTTACAAAGCCCACAATACATCGCTTGATACAATACTGTATCTTTTACGTACATATTGGGCATATCCGTCTTAACGTATCCAAACATTTAATCACCTTTTCCTTAATACAAGGCCAACCTTTTTATATACTTTATTTAACGTTCTATAAGCAAGTCTTTCAGCCCTTTCAGCACCGTTTTTGAGAACTTCGTCTAAGTAGGCTTTATCAGTTAATAATCTATTCTTTTCTTGTCTTATAGGCTCGATTACCGAAGCAACCACTTCTCCAACTGCAACCTTAAAGTCGCCGTATCCCTTACCTTCAAACTCAATTTCGGCTTGTTCAAAAGTCTTGTCGGTAAATGCGCAATATATTGATAATAAATTGCTAATACCAGGTTTTTCAGGGCTAAAAATAATTTTGTTATCGCTATCAGTCACTGCACGCTTGAATTTCTTTATAATAGTTTGAGGTTCATCGTCCATAGAAATGAAAGCGTTTAAGTTAGCGTCTGACTTACTCATTTTTCTTTCAGGTTCTGCTAAGCTCATTACTCTTGCAGCCGATTTACCGATATATCCTTCTGGAACTTTGAAGGTTTCGCCAAATCTATTATTAAAGCGAATTGCTAAATCCCTTGCTAATTCTAAATGTTGCTTTTGATCAGCACCGATAGGAACTAATTCTGTTTGATATAATAAAATATCGGCAGCCATAAGAACGGGATAATCCATTAAACCCATATTTATATTGTCTTCGTGTTTTAAACTTTTATCCTTAAATTGGGTCATTCTTGACAATTCACCAGGATAACAAACGGTATTTAAAATCCACGTTAATTCAGCGTGCGCTGAAACGTGCGATTGAGCAAAAACAATGGATTGTTCAGGGTCTATCCCACAAGCGATATATAACGCTGCAAGTTCGTAAGTGTTTTTTCTCAAAATCGCTGGGTCTTGTTTTACCGTCAACGTATGTAAGTCTGCGATTGAGAAAACGCTATTATAATCGTCTTGTAATTTCTTAAAATTTCTTAACGCACCCAAGTAGTTACCTATCGTTAAAATACCACTTGGTTGAATTGCACTAAATAATATTTTCTTGTCTTCCATTATATTACACCTAACTTTAATTTTCCTTGAATTATTGTTCAATAAATTCCATAACGGCGCTAACCGTATCGTTTTTATTTATTACCTTGTTAAATCTCTTTTCTTTGGTTTTAAGTTGTGAAATTTGATAAGGTATTGGATTTGCCGTTTGTTCGTTTAATTTATACGCACACTTAAATGCATCGGTAGGCGCATTGCCGTTTATAGCACGCAACACGTCGTGAGCAAATTTATATGGACTTGCAGTTGATAGTATTACTACAGGTTTTTGATTTTTCGTATAATCTATAAAGTTCATCGCAACGTCATAAGCAACGGCAGTATGAGTATCTAGAACGTAGCCGTATTCATCAAAAACCTCACCTATAGTTTGCAAACATTCTTCTTCATCACAATAATCGGCAAAGAAATCAGCGTCTAATTTTTTCTTTTCATCGTCTTTTAAGCTATATTTTCCCGTTTCCTTTAACTCTGCCATTCTCTTGTCGGTAAGTTCAAAATCTCTATTAGAAAGTTCAAACACCAACCTTTCAAGGTTACTAGAGATAAGAATATCCATAGATGGAGAAACCGTTTTGAAAAACTCTCTATTTGCATCGTAAGTACCGTTAGCAAAAAATTCGGTTAAAACGTTATTAGAGTTAGACGCACAAACGAGTTTATCGATTGGTAAACCCATTTGTTTAGCATAATAACCTGCTAAAATATTACCGAAATTTCCCGTTGGAACTACAAAGTTCACTTTGTCGTTAGGTTTTATTTCACCTGACGACAAGAGATCTGCGTATGCTGAAAAATAATAGGTAATTTGTGGGGCTAGTCTACCAAAGTTCATGGAATTTGCGCTTGATAAAACTATTCCCTTCTTTAACAAATCGCTTGCAATTTCTTTGCTAGTAAAAATCTTTTTAACAGCCGTTTGACAATCGTCAAAATTGCCTTCAACTGCAACGACGTTAACGTTGTCGCCTTCTTGAGTGGTCATTTGCATTTTTTGCATATCGCTCACCCCTTCACTTGGGAAAAATACCATGACCTTTATGCCTTTTGCATCTTTAAAACCTTCTAGAGCGGCTTTACCCGTATCCCCACTAGTCGCAACTAAAATTAGAACTTCTTCCTTTATCCCACTTAGGTCGCAACCTTTTCTTAATAGATATGGTAATAAAGTTAAAGCAACGTCCTTAAACGCTAAAGTTGGGCCGTGGAAAAGTTCCATTATAAACCTTTTATCGTCAATCTTAACAAGAGGTGCACCGTCGTTATCTTCAAACTTAGAATAACTGTTTTTACAAGCAGTTAATAAATCCTCATAATCGTATTCTTCTAGGTATTTATGAAGAACGAAACACGCACGTTCAGCGTAGTCCATCTCTGTCATTTTCGTTATATCGTCCATGCTTATGGTTGGGAACGACTGTGGTACAAAAAGACCACCATCATCTGCCAATCCTTTAGCTATTGCCGTCGCTGCACAATCGACTTGCGACCTTCCTCTCGTACTAATAAATTTCATAATTTCTCCAAATAAAAAAATAAAAAGTCGGAAAAAACTTCCGACTTTTATTTTACACCATTTTACATATAAAAATCAAGTTATTCAACGTGCTTTAATATAAAATCAGGTAAATCTTCTTTTGCAGCGCTACACGTTAAAACAAATTTAACGCCAAAGTTTTGTTCTAACTTTTCAATCGCTTCAAATAAACAATTTAATTCACTTAATGGCTTTTCTGCAATCCTTGCTATACCGTCAACGTAAATAAATTCGTTGTCGCCGTTAGCTGCTACTAAGCCTTTAAGAAATCCACTAAATCCACAACCACCTTTTATATTAAAATCCGATACGTCTAAATATCTGATTTGATTGCTTAAATCGTATGTATATCTAGTTGTATCAGTCACAAATATAACGTGACCTTTTGCTTGGTCTAGCGCACTGTTTGCGCTTTCGATTATTGCCTTAGTTTTGCCTGTCCCCTTTGGTCCGTAAATAATTTTCATTAGAAATAATCCTCCTGATAATATATTATCTACCTATATTGTATAACACTTTTACAAAAATTACAATAGGTTTTTAAAAATTTATTTAATATTTTTTAATTTTTTTATATTTTTTTAATTTAGAATTATTGAAGTTCGTTTATGAAAGCTTTAAGTCTCTTTAGTCCTTCCATTATATCTTCTTTTGATATTGCATAAGAAAGTCTTATACATTCATCGTTACCAAAAGCAACGCCAGGGATTAGCGCAACGCCTTTCTTTAAGGCTAAATCAGCAAATTTTAACGAGCCGTCAACCACTTCGCCTTGGAATTTTTTGCCGTATAACGCTGAAACGTTTACGAATACGTAGAACGCACCCTTTGGTTCGATGCAAACGATATCTTTTACGTCCGACAATTCTTTTATCATAAGTTTTCTTCTCTCGTCAAAAACTTTTTGCATATCTAAAATAAATTCTTCGCCTTTTGGATCACTTAAAGCAGTCACTGAAGCGTATTGAGAAATTGAACAAGCATTACTCGTGGTATGACTTTGCATACTCGAAATTGCCTTTGCAATTTTTTGTGGAGCTGCTAAGTACCCTATTCTCCAACCTGTCATTGAATAAGTTTTTGACATACCATTTATAATAATTGTCAATTCCTTCATTTCTGGGCTATATTGCGCTATTGAATAATGCTTTTCATTTTCGTAAATCAATTTTTCATAAATTTCATCAGAAATTACGTAAATTCCCTTGTCTTGAGCAATTTTTGCGATAGCGTCTATTTCTTCTTTTGAATAAACTGCACCTGTTGGGTTGTTTGGGCTGTTTAGAATTAAACACTTAGTTTTATCGGTTATAGCGTTTGCAAATTGTTCAGCCGTCATCTTGTATCCGTTTTCTTTTTGGGTTTGAACGTAAATACATTCTCCACCTGCAAGTTTAATGAGTTCAGGATAGGTTAGCCAAAATGGACTTGGTAAAATAACTTGGTCGCCTTCGTCAACGATTGCCGATATTGCATGATAAAGCGAACTTTTTGCGCCTGAAGAAATTACGATTTGCGCTGGATCGTATTGCAAGTTGTTGTCTTTATAAAATTTATCGCAAATTGCTTTTTTAAGTTCAACCGTGCCTGCTGCCGGCGTATATTTAGTAAAACCAATATCTAGCGCTTTTTTTGCGCTTTCAATGATAAAATCAGGGGTATTAAAGTCTGGTTCCCCTGCACCAAAACCTATAATCGAAACGCCTTCAGCCTTCAATTTTTTAGCCTTTGCAGTAATTTCAAGCGTTAGCGATGGTGCTATGCTTTGTACTTTTTTTGAAACACTCATTTTTTCTTGCTCCTTTGTATTATAATAATTTCTATGTTTTGATTTTTAATTTCTTATTGTTAATATTTAACGATTTCTACGGTTATTCTTCGTCAAAGCCTGCGCTTAACTTTAATTCTCTATCGTGAATTGCAAGTGCTTCTACCATTTCTTCTATGTCGCCGAGCATAAAGTTTTCAAGAGAATATAAGGTCATACCTATTCTATGATCGGTTACTCTTCCTTGTGGGAAGTTATAAGTTCTTATTCTTTCAGAGCGATCCCCCGTTCCTACTTGACTTTTTCTATTTTCGGAATATTCTTTATCGTATTGTGATTGGTAGTAGTCGTATAATCTACTCTTCAATACCTTCATCGCTTTTTCACGGTTTTTCGTTTGCGAACGTTCGTCTTGACATAAAACCACTATACCCGTTGGAAGGTGGGTCATTCTTATACAAGATTCGGTCTTATTAACGTGTTGTCCACCTGCGCCAGAAGAACGCAAAGTGTCAACTTTTAAGTCTTTTTCATCAATATTTACTTCAACGTCTTCAACTTCAGGTAAAACGGCAACAGTAACTGTTGAAGTATGAACTCTACCCTGCGATTCGGTTTCAGGAACTCTTTGAACTCTATGAACACCACTTTCGTACTTAAGTTTAGCATAACAAGACTTACCCGAAATAGAAAAAACTGCTTCTTTTAATCCACCGAGTTCGGTAGTGCTTATTTCGATATCTTCGGTTTTCCAACGATTTTTTTCAGCGTACTTAATATACAATCTATAAAGTTCGTATGCAAATAAGTTAGCTTCGTCACCACCTGCGCCTCCTCTAATTTCCATAATAACGTTCTTATCGTCGTTAGGGTCTTTAGGAAGTAATAAAATCTTTAATTGGTCTGAAATTACTTGTATTTTTTCCTTGCACGCTTGAACTTCTTCTTGCATCAACGCTTTCATTTCAGCGTCGGTTTCAAGTGGAATCATTTGTTTCAAGTCTTCTTGTTCTTTAACAACTTTTTTATATTCGGTATATTTTTCAACCGTTTCGGTAATGTCGGCAAGTTCTTTAGTATACGAACGCCATTCGTCCATACGTGCTATAACTTCTGCGTCGCCAACAAGTTGGTTTAATTTTTCATACCTTTCTAACATCTTATCGAGTTTTTTAAACATTAAAGTACCGCCTTAACAATCCTATCAATATTTTCGTAATCTTTTATAATTTCAACGTTTGTAAAGTCTTTTAGCATATTTTTAATGCATTGTGCCTGACCTAATCCACACTCTAAAAGCAAGACGCCACCTAAAGATAAGTGATTTTTCGCTTGCTCGCAAATTATATTATAAAAATCGTATCCATCTTGACCACCGTCAAGCGCAATATTAGGTTCAAAATCCTTAACTTCTTTTTGTAAAGTTAAGATATCTTGGCTTTTTATATACGGTGGATTTGAAATTATAACGTCAAATTTTTGCTCCGATATGTTCTCAAACATATTGCTAACTATAAACTCTACGTCTACGCCGTTAAGTTTTGCATTTTCGCTGGCAAGAGTAATCGCATCTTGACTAATATCAACAGCCACTACACTTGCCCCACTTTCTTTTGCAACTGCAATCGCTATTGCTCCACTACCCGTGCACAAATCAAGAACTTTACTGTCTTTATTTATGTTTTTTAATGCGTTTTCAACTAAAATTTCAGTTTCAGGTCTAGGAATTAAAACCCTTTCGTCAACCTTTAGCGTATATCCATAAAAATCCACGTCGCCTATGCAGTACCAAAGTGGTCTACCCGTAATTCTTTGCTCAACGATGGAATTTATCTTTTCTATATATTTTGGCGAAACCATAGTTTCGCAATCAAGTTCATCACGCTTAACACCTAACGTTAGGCTAATTATCCACTCACTTTCAGCATTTTCAGTAATTCCATGCTCTAATAAGGTTTGTTTAACTTCTTTTAATAGATCACAACGTTTTTTAGAAACTATAAATTGTTTTTCCTTAATAGTTGGATCTCTATCCATTTCATAAACAGTATTAAATGCAACGATTGCAACTTCAAGCATGTCGTCAGTTGGATTTTTAGTGGTAATTTTTTGTAACAACATTCCAGGTATTTTTAATGGAAATACTAATGGCGACTTTGTTTTTGCTAAAAGTTTTAACAATTCGTAAGATAAACCTGCAACGACAGGCAACAATGCAATCTTTAATAAAACTCTATATAGTTGTTCAACGTCACCGATCAAAGATTCAACGACAGCAAACAATATAATACTTATAAGCATTACGAAAACCATGAAGGTAGTTCCACAACGGTCGTGAATTCTCGTGCATTTTTTAGCATTTTCAACAGTCAATGGCATTCCACTTTCAAAACACGAGATAGTTTTATGCTCTGCGCCGTGATACATAAACGTTCGTTTTATATCCTTTAGTAAAGACGCCAGCATTATATATGCGACAAAGATTAAAAGTTTTAATCCACCCTCAATAAAGCTCTTTGCCCAAATATCAAACTGAGTGTTAAAGAGTTTCTCTAGCCCTTCCCTGCAAAGTTGTGGCAAAAACATAAATAAAAGAATAGCGAGCCCCAATCCCAATATTAAAGAAACGGTAGTCACTACACTCATAATATTAATCTTAAACTTATCAGCTAAAAATTTTTCAAATTTAGAAGGTTCTTCTTCACCAAAAACTTCGGCAGAACGCATCAAAACCTTACTACCACCGACCAACGACGATAAAAATGAAACAACGCCACGAACTAACGGCAACCTTAAAATAGGGTTACGTTGTTTAACAGGTTTTACCCTAACCGACTCAACCCTAATTATACCGTCTTGATCTCTAACGGCAGTTGCCATAGAGTTTTCTCCACGCATCATTACGCCTTCAAGAACGGCTTGGCCACCTATGGAAACTTGATTTTTACCTTGTTTTTTTTGCTGTTTTTTAAGTTCTTTTGACATTTTTACCACTTTATGGATTATAATATAAAAAAAGCTTTAAGAATATAAAGATACTCTTAAAGCCCTGCAATATAGCGAACTATTTTGCTTTGCCATATCTCTTGTTGAACTTGTCAACACGGCCACCGGTATCAACCAATTTTTGCTTACCTGTAAAGAAAGGATGACACTTACTGCAAATATCTACCTTTATTACGTCTCCTTTTTTAGTTGAACCAGTTTTAAAAGATTCACCACAAGCACATACAACTGTAACTTCATGATAATCTGGATGTATTGATTCTTTCATAGCACACCTCTTTTACTAATTTACTAAGTTATTATAGTATATTTTTGTAAGATAGTCAAATATATTTAACCAAATTTATAAAAAATTCCAAAAACTTTAATATTATTTTGATTATACTTTTTTTACTTGATTTTTTTGTTTTTATGTAATATAATAGAAGAAATTTTTGCTTGATTTTGGGAGATTTATGAAAGGCTGGAAAATTTTAAGCCCTATGAATATCGTTGAACAAGAAGTTAGCGATACTTTAGATAACAATGGGCTTTCAAAAGTAAAAATAACAAAAGCACTTATAACCTTATCTGACGTGCTTCGCTATAAGGGAGAAATCGATTCTAATAGCGTAATTTTAGGTAGCTCTGGTATCGGTATCGTAAGAGAAACTGATAGCGAACTATTTGGACTTGAAAAAGGTAAACACGTTTATATCGAGCCAAGTAAGGAGTGCGAAGAATGTTATAATTGTAAGAGTGGCGACAATACTCACTGCTCTAATCTACAAATTGCTGGCGAAGATTACGACGGCTTTTTAAGTGATTTTACCAACGTGCCTGCTGATAAATTATTCGTTTTACCTGAAAGCGTTCCCGATTTAGACGCTTTGTTTATCGGGCATATTTCTCAAGCAATCGCAGTAGTTGATAAATTAGGCATTCAAAAAGGCGATTACGTCGCTATTATCGGCGCTAATAATTTTGGCAATATTTTGGCTCAATTATTGATTTATTATCAAGCAGTTCCTATTGTTGTTACCATGAACGAAGAAGATTATAAAATAGCAAAAGATTCTGGTATCTATTACGTTTTAGGTCCTGAAGATAACTGGGTTAAAGAAGTTAGTGCTATTACTAGTGGTAGAATGACAAAGAGCGTTTGTTATATTTCCGATTGCAATATTCCTACAGTAAAAGCGTTCTCCCTTGCCTCGTTTAATGCTAGCGTCGCTTTTACGGGTGTGTCTTATAAAAACAACCCTATTTCTTTTTCGCAAGCAATAAAGAAACAGTTAAAAATTATCTGTATAAACAGTGGCTTTGGCAATACTGCAACTAGCATAAATCTCATTGCAAATAAAGCAATTAACCTATCTCACTTAAAACTAGATTATTCTTCTTACGACAACGTTCCAAAAGCGATAGAAAATATGAATAGTACGCTTGATGCCGTTGGAAAAATTTACGAAACGGTTGTAGATTTAGTATAAAAAGTTAAAAGGTCGCATTTTTGCGACCTTTTTTGCGTTTTATTCTCGTTTTTTAATCTTTACATTTTCTACAAAAGAAAAGTTTTAAGAAACTTCGAATAAATTTTGGTGGCTTAAAACAAAATATTCTCATAAAAAACACCTCGCATATTTATCTATATGCGAGGTTAATTATATTTTGACAACAAATATTAAATTTCACGTAATTCTCTAATAATTTTTGCTCTGTCAACTTCGTTAAATACCGTGCTTCCTGCAACGATTACGTTTGCACCGGCATCTTTAACTAACTTAACGTTTTCTTTATTTATTCCGCCGTCAATTTCAAGGTCGATATCCTTACCCGTTTTTTCAATCAATTTTCTTGCTTGTTCTATCTTTGGAAGTACGTCAGGAATAAACTTTTGTCCACCAAAACCAGGATATACGCTCATAAGTAAAAGCATATCGCAATCATCTATTACGCTTTCTATTTGCTTTACTTCAGTGTTAGGGTTTATAACTGCCCCACACTTTACGCCTAAATCCTTTATTTGTTTTAAGGTTTCCTTTAGTCTATCTCCACACGCTTCATAGTGTACTGTAATAATATCTGCACCTGCATCAACGAATTGTGGAATATAATTCCATGGGTTAACGATCATAAGATGCGCATCAAATACTATATTGCTATACGGTCTAATTTCTTTAATAAATTTAGGACCAAACGAAATGTTTTTAACAAAACTTCCGTCCATAACGTCCAAATGAAGAAGGTCTGCGCCATTTGCTGTAATTTTCGTTACTTCTTCTCCCGCCTTTGAAAAGTCAGCCGATAAAAAAGACGGTGCAATTTTAATTTTTGTCATAAATAATTCTCCTTTTTGATAATTCATTGTATATTTCTACGTATCTATCGTAACGTTTCTTAGATAGAGTGCCGTCATTAACGAGTTCTTTTATTTTACAATTGGGTTCGCTTATATGCGTGCAACCACGAAACTTACATTCGTGTGCATGTTGTACGTATTCATTATAATAGTCGGGTAATTGCTTTACGTTTACGTCTGCATCAATTACTGCAAAGCCTGGCGAATCGATAATCTTTATGGCGTCTTGCTCGAATATTTCCGAACGAGTAGTAGTATGTTTTCCCCTAACTATCTTTTCGCTCAATTCGCCCGTTTTTAAGTTAAGATTAAACAAAGCGTTGACGATAGAAGTTTTTCCAACTGCGCTTTGCCCTGCAAGTAATGCAAATTTATCTTTTAGTAAATCCTTTAATTTGTCTATTCCTATATTTTCTTTTGCGCTTATAGAAATTATTTTTACACCCAAACTTTCATATTCGGTTTTAAGTTGTTTTTCGATGTCGCTATCTATATCAGTTTTATTTAGCACCAAACAAAATTCAACGTCTTCTTTTACTGCGTTTATTAAAAGTTTATCGATTAAATAATAATCGGGTTTAGGTTCGGGCGACAACACTGCGATTATTATGTCGATATTTGCAACGTTTGGTCTAATAAAACGATTTTTGCGCTCAATTACTTTAGAAATCATTTTGTTTTCCACTTCAACGTAATCGCCGACCAAAATCCCGTCGCCATTCATTTTTAGTAGTCCACGAGCACCACAAACTGTTTGTTCGCCGTTGATTTTTACGTAGTATTTGTCCGAATGTGCTTTATAGACCTGTCCTTTTTGTCTATTCATTTTTATCATTTTCTTCCAAATATCTTTGTCTTAATTGCCCGCAAGCACCGTCAATATCTTCGCCCATTTTTCGCCTTACCGTTGCCGACAGTCCCGCCTTTTCCAAAACGCCCATAAATCTATAAGCGTCTTTATCTGTACCACTTTTTAAGTCGTTTTCTTTAACTTCGTTTAATCTTATTAAATTTATATGACAGGGTCTACCTTTCAATATTCTAATAAGTCCTTCTGCGTGTCGTTCGGTATCATTTTCGCCCCTAATTAGAACGTATTCAAATATATATCTCCTACCCGTTTTATCAAAATAATTAGAGCAAGCGTCCAAAATTTTATCTATTTTATAGGTTTTTGCAACCGGCATAATCTTTTGTCTTTCCTCATCAAACGGAGAGTGTAAAGAAACAGTTAAGTTTATCGATAAGTCTTCGTTTGCTAAATCGTACATTTTCGGTACTATTCCCGAAGTCGATAAACTGATATTCCTTTGGCTGACGTATATACCTTCTTTACTTGAAACGAGTTTTATAAACTTTATAGTATTATAGTAATTATCGAGTGGTTCACCACTCCCCATTAAAACTATGTTTATAACCTTTCGCTTTTCGCCAAGTCCACCCAATAAAAATTTATTAGCGCAAATAACTTCACCCAAAATTTCGCCTGGCTCTAAATTTCTAACTAGTCCGTGTAGTCCCGAAGCGCAAAAGGCACATTTCATTCTACACCCAACTTGAGTGGAAACGCATAGTGAATAGCCGTGATTATATTTCATCAACACGCTCTCTATCACGTTACCATCACGAAGCGCAAATAAAAACTTAATCGTGCCGTCTACCGACTGCAAATACTTTAATATCTTTACCGATTGAGCATCGTAATCTAAAGATAATTTCTCTCTAAAAACTTTAGATATATCTGTCATTTCCGAAAAATCTAGCCCTAAATGCAAAGATTTATAAATTTGACCTGCACGATATTTTTTTTCGCCAAGTTCTACTATTAAATTTTGTAATTCTTCAAAATTGAAGTTTAACAAACACTCTTTCAAATTACTTTACTCTCTTTAATTTGGCTACGTAAAAGCCAAGTCCTTTTGATATATCAGGAAGAAATAAATTTGTTCCATTTACCTCTTCATGCTGTAATTTACTATCGATTTTGCATATTTCAAAGCCATTTATGTCAGACATAAACGCATTGATAATCGATATATTTTCACTACTTAAAATCGAACAAGTTGAATAATATAAGTACCCACCTACCTTAACATAATTACAAACGGTTTTTAATATTTCAAGTTGTTCTTTATTTAGTTCTTTTACGTTAATCTCATCCCTATTTAATTTAATATCAGGGTTATCGTTCATAACCCCAATACCACTACAAGGCGCATCGCATAAAACTGCGTCGAACTTCTCTATTAACTTTCTATCTAAAACTTTAGCATCTTTACACTCGGTAGTAATATTATCTCTACCCATTCGCCTTTTATATTCTTCTATTAAGTCTACTCTATGAGAATGAATATCCCAAGCGCTAACCTTTTTCACCTTATACGAAAGTCTTATACTCTTCCCCCCTGGGGCAGAACAGCAATCTAATAAGCAGTCACAAGGTTCAACTATATCACAAATCGCAACCGATCCCAACGCTTGATAAGTATATTTCCCTAAATCGTAATCGACGTTCCTAACAAAATTAGTGGTTAAAAAAACGTTGTCAAATGGTGTTTCTTCAAATTGAACGTTATTATCACTCAAATACTTTTTGCCGTCAATTTCATAAAAAGAAAGGCAAGTTTTTTGATTTTCAGCCTTAATTATTGCCTTAGCCCTTTCCTCCCCAAAATCTTTTACTACAGATTTTAGAGCGAATAACGGATAAGAATATTGTATGGATAGTCTTTCCAAGTCATCTTTGGGCAATTTTATATCAGTTTTTATAAATTTTCTTAAAAAAGCATTTACAAAGCCACTCATTCCACCCTTACCTAATTTTTTAGTAAGTTCCACGGCGTTTTTAGTGACTGCATATTCTTTTTTGTTAAGATATTTTATTGCATACATAGATATCTTTAAGATAGTTCGAACAACTAATTTTGGTGATTTTTCGGTTAGTCGTTTTATATAGTAGGACAATTCTATATCTTTATCTAGTACGCCGTAACAAGTTTTTATAGTAAGGGCGCGATTTTTTTCTTCAATAATCGTTGAATTTATAGCTTGTTTAACAAAGGTTTTATAGCTATAAACTTTATTCAAAATTTGATAACAGTCGTAAAAATAGTTAACCATTAGCAAAAATCCTCGCCCACGTTAAGCTTATTTCCCCTTAAAAAATCAGCTATATTCATTGCTTTTCCACCTGCTTTTTGCACTATTTTTAGTGAAACAGAATAGTCTTTACAACCTATAACAAGTTCTTTATCAGCTTTTAATATTTTACCGACTTCACCTTTTAATGAGCAAGTTTGTGCGCTAAAAATCTTAAACGGATTATTTTCAAAAGTCGTATAAGCAACTGGCGACGGATTAAACGCACGAATTTGATTTACTATATCTTCAGCCTTATTATCCCAATCGATCTTTGCCATTTCTTTTCTTATAATTTTCGTTAAACTTGCCTTGCTATCGTCTTGTTTAATAAATTCACAACTTCCGTCTATAATTTTTGGCAAGGTTTGAACGACTAAGTCTGCCCCAAGCATAGATAAACGAGAAAATAATTCACCACAAGTTTCGTCATCTTTTATATCAATTTGGCTTTGAGATATTATATCGCCTGTATCTATACCGATATCGGTTTTCATTATGGTTATACCCGTTTCCTTTTCTCCGTTAAGAATTGCATAATGAATAGGAGATGCTCCCCTGTACTTAGGAAGTAACGATGCATGAATATTTATTACACCGAGTCTTGGAATATCCAATATTTCTTGCGATAAGATTTGTCCAAATGCGCAAGTTATCATAATGTCTGGTTTTAATTGTTTTAAGTCGTTTACGCCTTCAATGCGAATTTTATCATACTGAAAACAAGGTATTCCATTTTGCATTGCGACCGTTTTTACAGGTGGTGGCGTCATAATTTGCTTTCTTCCAACGGGTTTGTCACGATTGGTTACGACTGCAACCACGTTAAAATTGTTTTCCAATAATTTTAATAGTGGATTAACTGCAAAATCCGGCGTACCAAGATAAACTATTCTCAAGATTAATCCTCCTGAATATCGGTTGCTTTATCAACGTAAACTATTCCGTCTAAATGGTCGTATTCGTGACAAAAAGCACGTGCTAAAAAGCCTTCGGCTTTTACTGTAAACGGCTTACCGTTTCTATCAAAAGCTTTTACAGTCACTTTATTTGGACGCTCTACCGTACCATATTTTCCTTTTACTGATAAACAGCCTTCTTCACCTACCTGACTACCACTTTTAGCAGTTATTACGGGGTTTATACATTCATAGTATTCATCGTCCACACTAACAATAAATACTCGCCTTAAAACACCCACTTGTGGCGCTGCCAATCCTGCGCCTTGCGCTTTAATCAGCGTGTCTTTCATATCGTCTAATAACGTTTTTGTCTTTTCGCCAAAATCAGTCACTTCAAAACTTTTTTTGCGAAGCGTTGGATCGCCTAGTTGTATAATATTTCTAATAGCCATATTTGCCTCTTTAAGTTAAATTGTTAGAATTTATTTCCATAGAAATAAGTAAATTTCTCGATTTATATTTATCGCTAATGACGAAAATCGTATCCAACAACTTCCTATCGTTAGCGTCTATTCGCATTAGTATTTGGTATCTAAATTTATTTTGCAATCGTTTAAGTGGCGCTTTCATACACCCAAAAAACTTAAATTTTTGCCTATTTTCTAGATATATTAAGTTAAGTTCGTTATATATTGCCTTAGTTGCGTTTAACGCACCTTCATCATCTTCACTGCTAACTAGCACTCTAACGATGTCAGCATAAGGTGGAAAACCCGTCGCTTTTCTAATAGATATTTCTTGATTGAAAAAGCCTTTATAGTCGTATCTTATGGCTTGTCTTAAAACCAAATTTTCAGGCGAATAAGTTTGCAAAACAACCTTACCACTCTCTTTTGCCCTTCCACTTCTTCCTGCAACTTGAGTTAATAGTTGAAAAGTTCTTTCCCCGCTTCTAAAATCGGAAAAATGTAAGCTCATATCAGCATCTAAAATCCCAACTAATGTAACGAACGGAAAGTCGTGACCTTTGGCAATCATTTGAGTACCAACCAAAATATCAGCTTCTCTATTAGTGAACTTGTTTAATATGTTAAAATGTCCTTCTTTATTTTGGGTAGTATCCCTATCCATTCGAAGTATTCTAGCTTGTGGGAACAATTTTTTAAGTTCAATAACAACTCGCTCTGTGCCCGTTCCACCATGTCTTATAAACGGACTTCCACATTCGGTACAAGCTTCTATCATCTTGTATTTTGCACCACAATAATGACAAAGAAGCGCATTTTCTTCCTTGTGATAGGTTAGTGACACGTCACAATCTGTACACTTTTGCACGTGCCCACATTCGGTGCATATAACCGTCTTTGAGTATCCCCTTTGATTTAAGAAAATTATCGCTTGATTACCTTTACTTAAGCAATCTCCTATTTCGTCCTTTAATACCGAAGAAAAAGGCGAATTATTTCCACGCATTACTTCCTTTCTCATATCGACTACGTCAACGGTAGGAAGTGGACGTTTATTTATTCTATCAGGCAATTCTATAAGATTATAATTGCCGTCAATAGTTGCGTTTTTATAACTTTCAACCGACGGAGTTGCGCTACCGAGCACTAATTTTGCGCCACAGTTTTCAGCACGATATTTGGCTACATCAATGGTGTTGTACCTAGGCGCTGATTCGCTAGTATAACTGCCATCGTGTTCTTCGTCTATAATTATAAGCCCCAAGTTTTCAAGTGGCGCAAAGATTGCACTTCTTGCACCGATTGCAATTCGGGCTTGTCCGTTTCTAAGTCTCCACCACTCGTCAAACCTTTCACCTGCCGATAATCCACTATGTAAAATAGCAGCATCGTCAGAAAATCTTGCCCTTAGTTGTTTAAGCATTTGTGGAGTAAGGGCAATTTCGGGTACTAACATTATTGCCGTTTTGCCTTGACTTATCACGTGATTGATTAAGTTTAGGTAAACTTCGGTCTTGCCACTACCCGTTACACCGAATATCAAATTTACCGTTTTATCGGTGTTTTTTATGCTTTGCACTGCAAGTTTTTGCTTTTCGGTAAGTTCTACGCTATTCGTTTGATTATCAAGCGTTTTATACGGTGAACGAAAATATTTTTCTTTTGTAAGTACTGCAAAATTCTTTTCTATTACGGCGTTAACTGCCGAATTACCAAATTTTTCAGCAAGCATCGAAAATAGGCGTTTTTGTCCGTCCCCTAAAAAGTCTATTAGCTCTTTTTGTTTAATCGCCGTCTTTCTTAATGAACTTTTTGCTAGTTCGATATCTAAATTAGGTGCTAATTGTACGTATCGATTAAACTGCTCTTTTACCTTACCCTTTCGCATTTCCGAAGGTAAAAACAATCTTAACGCACTTGCACGAGTGACGTAACAAGTCTTTGCGACGTACTCCATTAACTGTAAAGTTTCTTTAGTCAACGCTGGAGTTTGTTCTAAAAGCGAGTGTATAGGTTTTATTTTTTCAACATCGTAATTAGTAGTATCTTTTATGCCTATAACTATCCCTTCTATAAATTTTTTTCCAAATGGCACAACAACACGACTGCCAAGATTTATCTTGCAATCGGAAAAAGAATATTCAAAAACTTTATCAACTTCTACGTTGTTGATGTCCACTATTACGTCTGCAAACACTTTTCTTTACCGTTAAAAAAACAAAAATGTTCACCAAAAAAGATGAACACGTTTTTGCAATTAGTCGTTAGTAGCAATCAATTTGCCATCGTAAATTTCTTGCGCTGCAACTGACAAAGGTTTTTCCTTGCTTGGTAATTCCGTGTAGCCTTGGTTTTGCGCTTGTTCCATTAATTGTCTTGCACGCTTACTAGTAACTATGCAAAGTTCGTATTTTGAGCCGATTGTCTTTGCTAATTCGTCAATTGGTGGTTTATGTATCATATTTATCTCTCCTTTATAGGTGGTTATTATATTTATTCCTATTTGATTTTTTCGCTTTTTATTATATTTTCAATATCGATTATCGCTTGTTCTAGTTGGTCGTTCACAACCGAATAATCGTAAAGATCTTGCTTGTCTAGTTCGTACTCTATTCTTTGCATACGAAGTTCGATTTTTTCTTCCGACTCGGTATGTCTATTGATAAGCCTATTCCTTATCTCTTGTATAGACGGTGGAGTTATCATAATAAGCACTGCATCTGGATAACTTTCCTTTATCTTAAGCCCACCGTTAACGTCTATTTCTAACAAAACGTCCTTTTCTTTTAGAGTTTCTAAAACGAAATCTTTTGGAGTGCCGTAAAAATTCTCAAAATGCTCGCTATATTCTAAAAAACCTTGCTCGTCAATCTTTTGTAAAAATTGTGGTTTTTGTATGAAAAAATAATCTTTTCCGTCAATTTCGCCATCTCTAGGATTTCTCGTCGTGCAAGAAATACTCAATGAAATATCGTTATTCCTATCTATGAGCCTTTTTGCTATCGTGCCTTTTCCTACTCCTGACGGACCTGATAAAACTACTAAAATATTTCTCATATTACTCTAAATTTTGTACTTGCTCTCTTACTTTTTCTATTTCGTTTTTTAATTCCAAACCATACTTCGTCACTTCAATATCGTTAGATTTTGAACAAATGGTATTGGTTTCCCTATTAAACTCTTGCATCAAGAAATCCAATTTTTTACCCATTCCGTCAAGACTTACGATATCCTTGAATTGACAAATATGCGAATTTAATCTAGTCAATTCTTCGTCAATATTTACCTTATCGGTAAAAAAGGCAACTTCGTTTAGAAGTCTAGTTTCATCGTACTTAACGTCTTGCAAAGCCTCTTCAATTCGAGCTTGCAATTTCTTTTTATATTCTTGAGCAACGAGTGGCGCACGAAGTGCAATATTATCTGCAAGACCTTTTATCGTTTGCATTCTATTAAGCATATCGCCAACCAACTTTTCGCCTTCAATTTTACGCATTTGGTTTAGATTTTCACAAGCGTTTTTAACTACCTGTTTAATTATATCGCCAATTTCCGTAAGATCATTCGTTGCCCCGTCCACAACAACGTCCGGCGCTTTCATAATACTACTCACCGTATAATCATTAGGGATCCCTAATTTTTTTGAAATTTGCTCACTCGCTTGATAGAAACTAACCGCTTTTTCAAAGTTAACTTCTATATTGCAAGAATTTTCTCTCGTATCCAAAAAAGTGACGAATAAATCTATCCTTCCACGCTTAACGTAATTTTGAACGGTTTTTCTTATCGCATCTTCAAACGCAATAAAAGCACGTGGAATCTTACAATTTAAGTCAAAATTACGGTTGTTTACTGTTTTTAATTCTACGGTCAAACTAATTCCATTTTCCGAGTAGTCGGCACGACCGTACCCTGTCATACTGTACATAATTAAGCTTTCTCCATTATATCTTATTTATTTTATCATAAAATAAATATTTTATCAACTTTTTACAAGCATTTTAAACATTTGTTCATCGATAATTTTAATACCGAGTTTTTTTGCTTTGTCGAGTTTGCTTCCTGCATTTTCGCCTGCCAAAACCAAAGTCGTATTCTTTGAAACGCTAGACATTATTTCACCGCCTAAACTTTCTATTATTTTAGAGGCTTCATCTCTCTTAAATTGGGCAAGCGTACCAGTTAATACCACCTTTTCGTTAGCAAAAACACCCGTTTTTTCTTGCGTTGGATATTTGATTTTTACACCATACTCAAACAATTTCTCGATATCGGCAATATTTTGAACGTCTTGAAAGTACTTGACTATACAATCTGAAACGACTTCCCCTACGTCTGTAACTTTTATTAAATCGTCTAAAGTTGCGTTTTTTAGTTTTTCAAAGTCGGCAAAATTCTTGCTTAAATCACGAGCTGTTTTTCTACCAACGTTTTCAATACCTAAAGCGTAAATAAAATTTTCAAAATCTATATTTTTGGAATCTTCTATTGCGTTTAATAGGTTATCCGTTTTAGCGTCCTTAAATCCTTCGAGCGACAGCAGTTTTTCCCTATCCAAATTAAAGAGTTGAGAAAAGGAATTTACGTTAAATTCATCAAACAAAACACCTGCAGTCATTTCACTAAAGCCGTCTATGTTAAAACCGTTTTTGCAAGCAAAGTTTGTTAGTTTTGCGATAACCCTAGGTCTACATTGTTCATTTGGACAAAATAAGTTTGCGCCAATTTCTTGTAAGTGATAACCACAATACGGACAAACGGTAGGTTTTTCAATCTCCGTGCAAGTAGGATAAATCTCAGTAGTCCCTAAAATTTCAGGGATAACTTCGTTACTTCTTCTAACCAAAACTCTAGCGCCTTTCATCACTCCTTTTCTTTGTAAGTCACCAAAGTTATTAAGGGTAGCTTTTTTAACCGTTGCGCCTGCGAGTTCAGTCGGCTCTAACAAACCTAAAGGCGTTAATTTTCCCGTCCTACCCACTTGCCAAATAACGTCGGTTAAAATGGTAGTCACTTCTTCGGCTTCAAACTTAAAAGCGATTGCCCAACGTGGAAATTTATCGGTTGCACCCAATATTTTCCTAGAACTTATATCGTTGAGTTTTACCACTGCACCGTCGGTCAAAATATCTAGTGTTTTCCTACTGATTTCAACTTCTTTTATAGCAGACATAACACCTTCTATATCAGTGCAAACTCTTAAAAAAGGATGAACTTTAAAGCCGTTGTCTTTCAAAAACTCAACGCTTTCTTCTTGCGAACTAAATTCTTTTCCTTCTATATAATTTACGTTATAAAACATTATTTCAGGGTGTCTTTTTTCGGTAATTTTTGGGTCTAAATTACGGATTGCACCAGCAACTGCGTTCCTTGCATTTTTAAGTTGTTCGGTAGTAGTTTGATTGTATTTTTCTAGCACCGATAATCGTATCACGGCTTCCCCTTGCACTTCCATTTTGCCCTTAAATCCAACCGATAATGGAAAACTTTTTATAGTTAAAACTTGAGCCGTCACGTCTTCCCCAACCGTTCCGTTACCTCTAGTCGTTGCCCTAACGAACTGTCCGTTATCGTAAGTTAAACATATAGTTAAACCGTCAAATTTATATTCAACCGTGTATTCTACCTTTTCTACTTCTTTTCTTATTCTCTTATCGAAAGCCACGAGTTGTTCGTATTCGGTAGCCTTATCTAGACTATATAATCTTTCAATATGAGTGTGTTTTTTAAATGCCGAAATAGGCTCTCCACCAACTCGTTTGGTAGGCGAATCAAATAGGACTTCTCCCGTTTGTTTTTCAAGCTTTACAAGTTGATCGTATAATGCATCGTATTCTTTATCCGAAACGGTAGGATTATCTAAAACGTAATATTCGTGAGCGTATTTATTGAGAATATCTACGAGTTCTCTCATTTTATCCATTATATTATCTCCATTGGCGCAAATTTTGCCGATAATGATTTTATTCCCACACCAGGGAAAGCGACGTCAACTATTATATTATCCCCTTCGCCCTTAACTGCTATAACCGTTCCTTCGCCAAATTTTACGTGTTTAACCTTTACTCCAGAGTGATATTTAACTTTTTGGTAATTTTTATTCTCTTTAGGCTTGTTGCCTGCAAGCATGGTTCTTGCATAGTTAGAAGAATATCCACTACTTGAAGCACTAGAACTAGAAAAATCGTCATCGTCATATTTTACGTATCTTGGTTCATGCGTAGTTTGCCTTTTTTCTTCTACTCTTACAGGGGCTAAAACAGGGCGTGCTTCCTTTAAAAAGCGAGATTCAACCATGTATTCCCTTTTTCCATACATATATCTACTCATTGCACGAGTAAGGTATAATCTTTCTTTTGCCCTTGTTACAGCAACGTACATAAGTCTTCTTTCTTCTTCTAATTCAGACTCGTCCCCACCACTTCTTACGATAGGAATTATAGTTTCATCAAGCCCAGCAACGAATACGCATTTATATTCAAGACCTTTTGAGGCGTGAATAGTTGCAATAGTCACGGCATCATCAGTATTTATTCCGTCCAAATCCGAACTTAAAGTAACCGAATTTAAATAATCTGCTAAAGTTGCGCCTACGTTGTCTTCACAAAACTGTTCGGCAGAGTTTTTCAATTCGCTTATGTTGTATAATTTTGAAGTGTTTTCTTCGGTTTTTTCAGCAAATTGCTCTAAAAAGCCTGTGTTTTCAAGTATGTAATCTATCAAATCAACCACACTATTATTCTTTGAATAAGCAGCAAAAGAATCTAATAGCAATCCAAAATTATATAGTTTTGTCTTTGTCGCTTTAGCAATCGCACTGTTGTCAAGTTTGAATAGTCCTTCGTACATACCCATGCCGTTTGCAGTGCTAAATTCACGAAGTTCGTTAAGACTTTTATCGCCTATGCCACGGCGTGGGGTCGCAACGCAACGCATGAAACTTTCGTTATCTTGTGGATTTACGATTACTTTTAAGTATGCTAAAATATCCTTAATTTCCTTTCGTTCAAAGAACTTAAAACCACCGTACACCTTGCAAGGTATTCCATATTTCATAAACTCTTGTTCAAAGGCACGAGAAAGGGCATTGACACGCATAAATACTGCAAAATCCGAGTATTTTAGGTCGGAGTTTCTAGCCATTAAATTCTTTATTTGTAAAGATGCAAAAGTGGCTTCGTTATTTTCATCGTTGCCAACGAACGTTTCCACCCTTACGCCTTCGGGATTATCAGTCCAAAGTTCTTTTTGTCTTCTTTCGGTATTGTTTGCAATAATACAGTTTGCTAACTGCAAGATTTTTTTAGTCGAACGATAGTTTCTTTGCAATTTATAAACTTTTGCGCCACGATAAATATCGTCAAATGATAAAATATTCTCAATTTTAGCACCACGCCAACCATAAATACTTTGATCGTCGTCCCCAACCACGAAAATATTGCCGTGTTTTATGCTTAATCTTTGCGCTATTGCAAATTGAACCTTATTCGTGTCTTGAAATTCGTCAATATGTATATATTGAAATTTATTGGAATAATAGTCGGCAACTTGTGGGAATTGACAAAATAATTGATATGTCTTAAACAATAAATCGTCAAAATCTAATGAATTAGACTTAAACATAACCTCTTCGTAAGCCGAATATATAGTAGCGTATTCTTCTACGTATCTAGTGCCTGCATAGGCTTTTTTATAGTCTTCTGGTGTCAAACACTCGTTTTTTGCCATTGATATTATGTTCTTTATAGGCTTTAAGAATTTATCTACGTCATAGCCAAGTTGTTCAAACACACGTTTTAACACTTTATCTTTGTCGGTTTCGTCATATATGGTAAAATTCTTATCATACCCTAGCTTATCTATGTCATAGCGCAAAATTCTAACGCACATACTGTGGATAGTAGATACCCACATATCCCCTATATCGCCAACGATTTTTTGCAATCTTTCTTTCATTTCGCCAGCTGCTTTGTTGGTGAAAGTTATAGCCATAATATTTGAAGGATTTACCCCTTTTTCCAATACTAAATAGGCAATCCTAGTAGTTAAAACACGTGTTTTTCCACTGCCTGCGCCTGCTATAACCAAAACTGCTCCGTCGGTATCTAAAACGGGGCTTCTTTGTTCGTCATTAAGTTTTGAAATTAAATTTTTAATATCTATCATTTATACACCTTTAACTATTATTATACCATACGCTTAATTTCTTTTCAAGCACTCTAGCCTAAAATTACGAGAGTTAATTTTTTTATTTTATAAACTTGCAATTTTGAGTGCGTTGTGATAATATAAGAAAAGGTGAAAAAAGTGAGTAAAAACTATCTTTATAATAAAACAGTCGTAATAACCGGTGCAAGTGGTGGAATAGGTTTTGCCATTTCTAAAATTTTAATCGAAAAATATAACTGCAATGTTATCGGTATCGCAAGAAATAAAGACAAAATTGAAAAATCTATACAAACGTTAAAGGTAAACAAGGACAATTTTTCTTATCATCTTTTTGACGTTTCTAAAAGACAAAATTGGCTAGATTTTTACGATTTCTTGATTAAAAATAATATTTCTATCGATATTTTGATAAATAACGCAGGGTTTATGCTGCCTTTTTCAAAGTTTGAAAAATATACGGATAGCCAAATTCAAGAGATTATCGACACTAATTTTATAGCAAACGTAATTTCAATAAAGACTTTACTTCCACTGTTAAAACAATCTAAAGATCCTGCTATAATAAACGTTTGCAGTTCGGCAGGGCTTTGCTCGGTGGTAGGACAAAGCATGTATTCGGCAACAAAGTCGGCTATGCGCAGTTTTACCGAAGCCTTAAACCAAGAATATAAAAAGCAAATTTTCGTTTGCGGTGTCTATCCTGGTTTTATTAAAACTGATATATTAAATAGACAAAAGGTCGAACAAAAAGAAACAAATCTTATACATAAAGTAATGATGCCTTTAGATAAGGCAAGTAAAATAATCGTTAAAAAAATTGCCAAAAGAAAAAAACGCATAGTCTTGGGGTTTGACGGAAGATTTATGTCTTTGTTTTATAGACTTTTTCCTTCCTTTACCCTATCTCTTATCACCAAAGTTCTTAAACTTTCCAAATTACAACTTTTTGACGACGTATTTAACTAAAGGAGAATTATATGCAACGTATTTTAACAATTCAAGATATATCGTGCGTAGGAAAATGCTCGCTTACCGTAGCGCTACCTATCATTTCGGCTTGCGGTGTTGAATGTAGCGTTTTGCCTACCGCAGTTTTATCTACTCATACGGCATTTAAGGGGTTTACCTTCCGTGACCTTACCTGCGATATAGAAAGCATATATAAACACTGGCTCGATCAGAATATAGGTTTTGACGCGATTTATACCGGTTATTTAGGTTCTTTTGAACAGTTAAACCTTGTAGATAGTATAATGCAAAAATTTAGGACCAAAGATAATTTCGTTTTAATCGACCCTGTTATGGGCGATAATGGTAAACTATACTCAGGATTTGATAATAAATTTGCGCTCGCTATGGCTAACCTTTGCAAAAATGCCGATATTATCGTTCCTAATTTAACTGAAGCATCGTATATGTTAGATATCCCCTACGTAGAGAGTTATACGCTTGACTACGTTAAAGAAATACTCGTTAAACTAACTGATTTAGGGTGTAAAACAGCCATTTTGACGGGTGTAAGCCTTGGAGATGGAAAGTTGGGCGTTTATGGATACAACAAGGCTGAAAATAAATATTTTTCTTATTTTAGAGAGTATTTACCAAAGAGTTTTCACGGAACGGGCGACGTTTTTGCAAGTTCTCTATGTGGTGCGTTATCAATCGGTAAAGATATTGAAAAAGCGCTTAAAATTGCCGTTGATTTCACGGTTGAAAGCATTTCGTCAACCCTAAAAAATCCAAATACAAATTGGTATGGCGTAGAATTTGAAAAAGCATTACCTAAACTAATTGAAAGCATTAAAGAGTAAACTTAATTTTTTGACACGTTAAAAGACTAACGAAAAAATTCGTTAGTCTTTATTTTTTTGCTAGATAAAACTATCATTTATACACAAAGATAATAGCTTGTCAAATTGGAATTTGTCATTTTGTAACACACCAAATAGCTAATGGCACATAGCAGCTCACTAATACGAGTCTTTGCCAAAGACCGCCGTATCTCAAAACAGTATTTGCGAATTTTTCTTTCTC
>SVHP01000015.1 GCA_015055735.1 Clostridiales bacterium
ATCGAAGTGGTCATAACGGACATGACTCGAAATCATGATGCCCCTTGAGGGACGGGGGTTCGAATCCCCCTCTCTCCGCCAAGAGCAACCGCATTCTAATATGTGGTTGCTTTATTTTTGTTATAAAGGTATTGCAGGCATTGTAGTACCTACACAAATGGTTGAACCAAAGCGTTCTAATCATTGGATGACACTCAAACGTGATGAAGAAGGAAACTGGACTAAATAACTACATTTAAAGGGCTTACAAGACAATCTTGTAGGCCCTTTTTCTTATTTGCACCTTTTTCATAAATTAAATAATAACAACTGAATTTTTTGCCTTTCGTTTGTGTCGTTGTACCACAGAAAAAACAGCAAGTCAATGGGCTAAAAATTTTACTTAAAACTTAATACCCTTTATAGCGTCAGACTCAATTAGAGTTTGGCTCTTTTGTATTTTACGTAAATTTTTTATCCTATATCCTTGACGTGCTGAGAAATATTATCAGAGTAAATTGTTCTGTTTTTTTCAGTGGTCCTTAGCCACTGCCGAAAGGCTAATAAAAAATTCAGGAGGTATCCAAAAGATGAAAAAGGTAGTTTACTCAGTAACAAGAAATGGTAAAAGTGATTTTACCAAGATTACAGGTATCGGTTATATAACTGATAAAGATTTAATAATCGCCTGTGTAGGAAAAAACGGAAAACCGTATATTCGTATATTTGAAGATTGTATGAAAGAATTACACCCTATACATACAAGAACAAACGAATATAAAGGTTCTATTACAGAATACCGTGAAGTTGAATTTGAGAAAAACGGTTCTTATGAAACAAGAGAAATTGAGCTTGAATACAACATTTGGTATAAGTTAGCAGACAAATAATGACTTTGAGGAGGCTAACTAATATGAAACTTACTCTTAAAAGCATTAAAGAAATTAAAAGAAATACTGAAAACAAATTAACAAAACGTGTTTGTGATTATGTCATTGATGAATGGAACGATTATGACGATAAAAAACACATATTTACAGACGTGCTATATCACGGTTGCCAATCAGGAATGGTTGGCTTTTTAATTTGGTATAGCGACACTACGGCTTTTTACAAAAAATATAGAGAAGAAATAAACACACTTCTCTACGACCTTCAATCATCAACAGGTTTATACGGTATGAAAGACTTGTTTGGTAAAAAATGGGACGAAGAAGACCCACTTGCCATTGAAGATTATAACCAAAACTTACTTGCTTGGTTTGGATTTGAAGAAACACTTAAGAACATAGGCTTACAGTTTGAAAGCCTTGAAGATTGTATTTAATAAAAGGAGTATAAATTATGAAAAACACTACGAAAGAACAAAGAAAACAACAAGCAGAAAAATATCTTAAGCAAT
The DNA here is from genome assembly GCA_015055735.1 of Clostridiales bacterium. Classification (GTDB taxonomy): domain Bacteria; phylum Bacillota; class Clostridia; order Christensenellales; family Borkfalkiaceae; genus UBA1259. The sequence goes on from SVHP01000015.1 coordinate 1,382, forward strand.
TAGACATTTACAAGCCTTATATTAAAGGCTTTATGGAAGAAGACAACGTTTGCTTTTATGAAAACTTTGGTGGCTTTTGGGCTTATCAAGACAAAGAACTTGCAGACAAAATCAAAGAAATTGAAGAAAAACATAATTGCACCGTCTATGCAGTAACTCACGAATATACACATTTTGGTGAGTGCTATTCTCTAATGATTGTAACGGACTATCCAGAAGAATGGGAAAATTCGCTTACAAGAGATAAATCTACTTACTACGCATTTGCATACGTTTGGAATAAAGATGACGACTGGTGTAGTGAATTTGGAACTATAGGCGTTAAATCGCTTGGTGGTGGCATTAAAAGAGTTGCTTAAAGGAGAATTAAAATGATTGATTTACTTACAAAACTATACTATGGGCAGATAGATATTGCCAACAAAAAACCACCAATTAAAAGGAGTGAAAAAGAATATAATCTTTATGAAGAATTAAGAAAATCTCTTGCGAAAGAACAATTTGAAACGTTTGAAGAATTTTTAACACTTTATACTTATAGATACTCAGATTATCAAGAATTTGTGTTTAAGCAAGGTGTTAAATTAGGCTTTGAACTTGCTGAAGAATTAAAACACATATAAATTTAGGAAAAACTATAAGGGGTGATAAAAATGAAACCACTATTAGAAAATCCTTACGGATATAAAGTCTGTTATCCTATAAAGCGAAAAATTTACAAATATAGGTTTTTAACAAAAACGTATAAACAGGCTGTGGACGTAAAGAAAATGTATTATCAATACCCTCCACCCGACGATAATAGAAAACTTATCAACAACGTTAAATGGCAGATATTCCCTATAACAAGAAAAGAAGTTATACGTGGCATTTGGCGTGAAGACCCTTTCTAAGATAGAAAGGCTTTTTTAATTTATAGAACAAAATTTAGGAGGTATTTGAAATGAAAATAAACTTAGAAACAAGAAATAAACAAGATGAAATATTGTTGAAATATTTAGAAGAAAATGCGAGTGAAAGTCTTGCCTATAAAATCAATAACGGTATTACGATTGAAAAAGATAGTAAATCGCTTATTAGTAAAAAAGACTTAAAAGGTTTTATATCTTATGCTAACGATGAGGCTAAAAAATTAGCAGAAAAAGGTGCTACAAGTGCAATGGTTGAAGACAGCGTTGTATTTGGTTGGCTTATGCACTATTTTGAAGAAGATAGCATTGAAGGAACTTTATTCAACCCAGATGGTAAGCCTTATCAACCGCCCAAAAAGACACCTACAAAAACTACCACAACGCCTACGATTAAAAAGGTTGAAAAGAAACCCGAACAACAATATTCATTATTTGATATGCTTACGAAAAATGAAGAACCCGTTGTTAAAAAAGTTGAAGAAGATGACGAAATAAAAACGTCGTCTTCTCTTTCGTTTAAGGGTGAAATCGTAAAGAAATCTCAACCAGACCCGTTATTTGATGAAGATACGGAAGATAACGAAGACGATGCAGATATTCCAAGCGAAGAAGAAATACAAGAAATTATGGCTCAATTACACGAAGAAGAACTTGCTAAAAACAAGGTTATTGAAGAGCCTAAACCTAAAATTAGTAGTTTTTATCTTAAATATCAAGATATACAAAAGCAATACCCAAGTGCAGTTATAATTTACCGTTTAGGCGACTTTTACGAGGTTTTTGGCGAGAATGCAAAGACTATTGCAAACGACCTTGAACTAACGCTTACAAGCCGTGATTGTGGCTTAAAAGAACGCATACCGATGGTTGGTTTTCCTTCTCACTGCGTTGAAGATTATATCTTAAAAATTCACAAAGTACACGACTTAGTTCTTGTTGAAAATGAAAACAAGATAGAATACCTACTTAAAAAGGAAACAAAAACAGTTCAAGAAAGTCAAAAACACTGGATAAACGATTATACCTACGTAGATGATGACGGTGTTATGCACGAAATATCTAAACCATCTATTGAAATACCTAAATTCCTTTTAGACGTATTTGCAAATAAAATCACAGCGAGGTAATTAAGATGAAAATAGAAAAAATTAAACCTATTCCAAAATACATAGAAAAGAAAATCATTTCAATGGATAAAAAACGCAATCTTACCTATAACCAAAAAAGGTTTTATGCCTACTTTACTAAGAACGATGGCGAACTTGTAAAAGTAACGGTTGCTGCGAGAAAATATCAAGGCAAAACTTACTTAAAACAAGTTGCCGTTCATGGCGTAGATTCCAACGTCTGCTTTGCTAAAGATATAAACTGTCATTATATTGCTGGTTATAGCGTTGGTTGGTATGATATGGGTTTAACAAAACAACGTTCTTGGTATGAAGACGCTATATGGTATGAATGTTCACCCGAAAAAGCATTTGACCCCTATGCGTTATTAGTAAACGTTGAATATATCACTACTATACCTGAATTTAAGTATAGCGCCGTTGAATATTTTGATTATGAAGAAAACACGTTAAAATACCTAAGAACTTATAGGCAATACCCAGAAGTTGAATTTATAACTAAACTTGGACTATCTAATTTATCACTAAGTAAGCAGATATTAAAGCTTGCAAGAGAAAGTAAAGCCTTTAGAAAATGGCTTGGCAAAAACAGGTTGATGCTAAGACACGCATCTTATGATATAAAAGTTGTTATTGACGCTTATAAAACTCAAAAAGATATACGAGTTTTACAACAATTACATAATAAAAGAAAAGATTTATATCACTCAAAAGGACTTGAAACTCTACGTGCTTTCGTTAAGGGTGAAACAGATAAATTTATTGATTATGCAAATAAACAAAAAATTGACTTCTACACTTATAACGACTATAAAAGAGCGTGCGAATATTTGGGTATAGATTTATCACTTGATAAAAACCGTTATCCACACGACTTTAAGAGATGGCACGATATAAGAGTTAATGAGTATCATAGCGAACAAGCAAAACATGATGAAGAAAATAGAAAACAATTCTATGAAAACTTTAGAGCCGTTGCAGTAAAATATAACGCTTTACAATATGAAAAAGTTGGTTTTATTTGCATTATTGCTAAATCGCCTACTGAACTTAAAAATGAAGGTAATATTTTACACCACTGCGTTGGTAAAATGGGTTACGACCAAAAGGTTGTTGACGAAAAATCGCTTATATTCTTTATACGCACTAAAGAGCAACCAGATAAACCACTTGTAACGATAGAATACTCATTAGAAGATAAAAAGGTTTTACAATGCTATGGTGAATACAACTCAAAGCCATCGGAAGAAATACTTACTTTCGTTAATAAGAAATGGCTACCATACGCAAAAAGACAAATAAAACAGATAGCAGCATAAAGGAGGAATTAAGATGCTTGTATCAAATGGTTACATAATTAAAGAATTTGGCAGTATAGACGAAGTTTACGACTATATTCATAAAGAAGTTGGCAAACATAATCTATCCTATAAAAAAGTTTATGACCACACTGAAAACGAAATCAGAGTAGTCATATTCCAATACCACACACTTTATATAGAAGTGTTTATAATTCACGAAAATTACGAATTAAGGAGTATATAAAAATGGCAAATTATTTTAGAATAACAGCATATCACCCAGAAGAAGATTTATCCATTATAATGGACTCTTACGGTTTATTTGAAAAACTATGGCAATTTTCAGCAGACCTTATACAAAAAGGCTTTAAGATACTTGAAGTTGGTAACGATACAAAATTTATTGAAGGTCAAATACCTAAAACTGACTTTGAACCCGATAAATATATACTTAGAAGTTATCAGAAAGGACAACCTACTAACGTTGGTTACCATCACGCTGGTATAAACTACGTTGCGATAAAAGTTGGCGACAAAGTCTATATACCTGACAATACTAAAATCTTATAAAAAAGCTAATAGCCGGGAATTCTTTAAGAACTCTCGGCTATTAGTATATTATAAAATATTTTTCTTAACTAACAAATTTTTTATTCAGTATACGCATTAAAATAATCCCTATTAGATTTACCTTTTTCTATTTGCATTACCTTAAAGTTTTTGTTTTCTTTATTAAGTTGTGTAAAAATATTCCATAAACATTACGTGTTTTCAAATATTGTCTCATTTGAAACACATTATAAAAATCCATTCCGCAAGGATAGTTATCATAAATTTCTTTCATTAAATTTTAATTATAAATGACTATATCATTTATTACTAATATAAATAAAAGAAATAGAATATACTACATATAAAGATTTATGGCTTGCCATGATTGTTTTTTAGATACTAAAGAATGGTTTGAAAATAATCATTCAAACCATTCTTTTCGTCATAATGCCTATAAAACACAACAAATACGAATCTAAACGATTAAAAATAAACAATTTAATCGTTTAAATAAGTATGTTCTACTGAATCACTTAATGTAGCATTTGTTAACGGCCACTTTGCATCTTTAAAAATTGTTGCAGTTGTAACAATACTCAAGATATAATCATCCTCTTCGCTATAATCATAAATAGCAAATATTACTGCCATTCTTTCTTGAACTAAACCAATATTAGGGGCAATCATTTTGCCATCTTTCCAGTTAGTAAAATTAAATATAAATGATAATTGCTTATGATTATTTTCAAGAGTATACTTATGGGTAACTAAATTTACAGTATCATATGTCTCTGTTTTTTCATATGCTATCGAGCCTCCTAATGTTACGCTAGGCCCACTAGCATCTAAAGAAACGCTTCCATTAATTCCCAAAGATACAGAAGATGATGTAGTAGAATTAGAGCTTTCTGGTGTATAATTCACAATTGCAAAATTATCAGAATTACTGTAAAAATCTAAAGAAATTTCCAATATTTTATTACGGAAAAATCGGTTAGAGCCAACTTTGCCTTCAGAATCAATAGAACTTTCAATTAGCGCATAGTAGTAACAAGTATTACTATTATCAGATTCTGTAACAATGTATTTATATAGCGCTGTCCACATAGAAAATCGACCATATGTATATTTATCAGTTTTAATAGTTATGTCTTCATTTATCTGATCCGTAATATATGTTAATCCATCTGTAACAAATCCTTTTTGATTAGCTGTAGATGAAACAGCATATGCATAATAATCTGACGCAGAACTAAAAAAATTAAATACCACAGCAAACCCTAAGCTAAAAGCAACCATCATTAAACTAATTATCTTATAAGTTTTATTTCTCATTATATTACCTCTTAATAAAAAATTTTGTGTTTATAATATTTCTTGTTTTATTCAAAAATCTAGCCATATATTAATCCGTAAATACAACCTCCTTTATGGAAATCAGTTTTGTAAATTTTTCCATAGATTATTTCCTCCTAATTTTTCATATATCAACGCTGTTTTTAATTTCTTTTAATAACTTTGTTTATAATTTTTTAGAGATCTTTCAAATAAAAAGACTCAGTTGCTTTAACCGAATTTTTTATGAATCGGAATTAAAAATAATAAATTATCTTTCATAAATAATATCGACGATTTGTTTTTTGGAAAGTCTGTTTACCAAAAAAACATAAACCAAAAGTATAATCAATGCAAATATAATAAACAAAGAAAATACCGATAGCGGCTCATAGAAAAATGCTTGAAACCCAGAAATATGTTTCATCATTACATTCACTGCCATTACAATAAAAATTTCCATTATGCTACTTAAAAACAAACATAATATTACCGAAATTATTGTTCCGGCAAGATACATCAGCGTCGTATGTTTTACTTTTAATCCCAATGATATCAGTACTCCGAGTGTACGTTTTTCTTTATCTACCAAAGCGGCTATATGATTACATAATATTATCAGCGAAATAATCAACATTACCACACCTACCGTAAGTTCAATATATGTTAATGTTCGTGTCCACCTTATACACTCACCAATTAAATCTGCATAATATGACGCATCTGTATATCCTTTTGATATCAAGCTTTGCACTGCAAATTTAGAATCCCGTTCTATGCTTACTCCCCATATTTTATCTCCAAAGAAAGAACTATTTCGCGTTGACACAATTTCACAATAATCTTCTTCGGATAATGCTATTGCCGAACCACCTGCAAAGATATATGCAACTTCAAACTCTAACGTAATATTATTGTATTTAACGTTATAGTCCACGCTTCTGTAATTACTAAATTCTACAGATATGACTTGTCCTATAAGTTCTTGAGGATTATCCGTTAAATAATTTAATGCATTTCCCTCCGATATCGCTATTGTTCCAGAGGCAAGATCAACTTTTTCGCCATATACTACTCTTGTGGAAGGTTGCCCTTTATACACTGTATTCTCTAAAGCTTTCTCACTATGAGTACTCGTATTACAAAAATTTATATATATATTCTCTTCTGAAGATTTATTATCGATTATAGTATCATATGAAATATAAGCCGATTGATATTGTCTTTCTTTTAACTGTTTATAATTCGAATCATTGGAGGCGTAAGATGAATTATCATTGAGTTCCGATTTTTCAGACTCTCCCAAAATTGAGTATTTCGTTTTGAATACTCCGCCAATAGTATAGTCATCAAGTATAGTCATTCCCAACAATTCATTATAATGCGTAAGATTATTATATTCTAAAAGTCTTGTTGCAATATAATCAGAGATAATGATTGTTCTGCCATACGTACTGTCTGATCCACACAGCATTTTTTTTGTGCATTTATCGGCAATATAAAACCTTGTAATTATACAGTTATCTTTAGAATTTTTATAAAAGACTATCTTATTTGCATCAACAAAACGTGCCACAACATCATGTTTTTTGTATATATCCGCATAATCTTCTTCTCGCATTGATATTAATTGGTCAGAATATTTAGGATGCTGCAAAGCTAGGTCTATTGTTGTTTCCGCCTGTCTTTTATATACATTATAAATAACGAAACCTTTTAAATTTAACAATCCATTGAATGCGGAAATCAACAAACCAAACGATAGAAACAGGGCTATTATAAGAAATATATTCTTCACTAAATGTTTGCGAAAAAGTTTATATGATAAATAGCATTGTGTTTTTATTCCTGGTTTCAACACTTCCTGTCTTTTTTTATCTTCACTTTTGCTTTTTATCTCTATTTTATTTATTACATCATCCTTTACAATATGACCATCTTTAAGTTTGATGTGACGATCACATATATTTTTAAACAACTCTACATCGTGCGATACAACTATAATTAATTTATCTTTCGACTCATTCTTTAACAGGTCTGCTATCATTATTGCATTTTCTTCGTCTAAATTTCCAGTCGGCTCATCGCACAATATAATAGGTCTATTTTCCAAAACTGCACGCACTACAGCTACGCGCTGTTTTTGTCCGCCAGATATTTCATTTGGATGTTTATTTAATATATCTGCTAATTCATATTTTTCCGTCAATGAGTCGATACCTATTTTGGCTTGCGGTATTATATCCTGTACAAGTTCTAAATTCTGGCGTATCGTCAGCATATCGATAAGCTGAAAGTCCTGAAATATCATTGAGCAAAAATTTTTATCATAGGCGCAAATTACCTCGCCTTCCGTCGCTTTATCAAATCCCGCCAATATATTTAGAAGTGTAGTTTTTCCCGATCCACTTCGTCCCTCAATCAAAACCAATCCTCTTTGCGGCAATTCCAAATTTATTCCGTCAAGAGCGACACATTGCGAATCACCATTGCGATATACCTTTGTTATGTTTTTAAGTGTTATCATTATTTATATTTCCTATTTTATTGTAATCTGTATAAAATATCTCATGTGATTGTAACCTATTTTATAATAAAATGCAAACATTTAAGCGATGTATTTAATTACAACTCATAAATTTGCAAATAAAAAAGTGTGATGATAAAAACATCACACTTTTTTATTACGACCTTAAGTTAGTATTATAAACTTAATAGAAAAACAACTTAGCTCACACAAAAGATTACATTTACATACATTGAAGTTAATTATTAACAAAAAATGAACTTGATTTTAGGATGAATAATAATCTTAACTAACTTACGGTTTCTTTTTGTACATCAACTTCTGTTTCTACGTCGACTGGTTTTCTTTTATCTTTTATATAAAAAATGATTATGCAGACTAAATTGTAAACTGAAAATGCAATTATTGGGAGTAGCATTGCCGAAGATAAGTATGGAATAATGCAATCAAGTTTAAATTGCAAGTCAACTGCGTATATCCATATAACCGTAACCAAATATACAATTTGTACAAGCATTAAAATATAATAGTTGAGCTTGTTATACATAAGCATTGCGAGCATTATAAAAACGAATCCACCATTTATACTTATTAAAATCACGGGGATATAGCCAAAATATACCCTTTTTAAATCATAGCTCGGTTCACTTTTTATCACATCCACAAAAGTTTTCCAAGGGGAGAAGTCGCCGTCACAACTTGTTCCATAGTTTATTGTGTTTAAGAATATAAAAAAGACAATAAATGAAATCAATAATAATATTGTATTTATAAGCATTAACTTATTTTTACGTAGATTAAGTTTCATAAAAAACCTCCAGCTTAATATATTTTTTAATTAGCTTGCGCTCTCTTTTTCTATGTCGACGGGTTTCTTTTTATCTTTTACATAGAAAATAACTATACAAACTAAATTATAAACAGAAAATGCAATTATTGGGAGTAGCATTGCCGAAGATAAGTAAGGAGTAATATAAGAGATTTTACCAAACGATAAATCAATTAAGTATATCCATATAACGGTAACTAAATACACAATTTGTCCTAGCGTTAAAATAAAATATTTAATATGCTGGATATCTATAAGCGTCATAAATATAAAAGAACCGAATCCACTACTTGCAATTATTAGAATCAAAGGAATATACAGAACAAAAATATTACTTGCAAAATCCTCAAGTTCTCCATATACCATCTCATCTAAAAAGGTAGTAAAAAAAGAAAATTTACCATCACCTCCCGCATCGTAGTTTAGTGTAAAGAAAAAAACAAAAAAGACAATAAATGAAATCAATAATAATATTGTATTTATAAATATCAATTTATTTTTGCGTAAGTTAATTTTCATAAGAGATTCTCCAGTTTAATATATTTTAATCCGTGTACTTACATCATAATTACACCACGTGTCACTTAAATTACCTGACGCTCCATACCTAATATAAACAGTATTATTTATTATATCGTCTAAATCAAATTCTATATTTGCAAAATAATATTTTCTTGGTGTAGAATCTTGATTTGCATGATTATGTTCAAATTGCACACCACCATACAAAATGTTACTACTTGATGTATTTCCATCATATATCCAAAAATGTTGATACCCATCATCAACTTCATGTGCATAAAATGACAGTGTCATAGAAACTTTTGTATAGCCTTTTTGTCTTAGCGATAAAACACTTTCTCCAAAAATAGTAGAAAAGTTTATTGTATCATAAGAATTATTAAACCTACCAGAGTCTGTTATTGTATACGGACTGCTTCTAATAGCCTCTTCAACAATTCTTTCCGTAGGTGCATTATTTCCAGATACTTTTACTATTGTTGAACCAGCATTAGATGCATATCCTCTTAATGTCAAAATATAAGTCCTGCCAGCGACTAAATTCACGTTGCTATATTTTGGATTTGAGCCATCACCATCATCGTCACTTGATGTACTAATAAGTGTTGTAAGAGTTGTATTACCTGTGCCTATACGGTAAGACAAATTATCAAAACAAGTATCTACTGAACCTATTGTTTCTATATCATAATTGCCACTGGTTGCTACTTTTATTATCACTTTTTTGGATTCAAATTTTCCTATAAACGTTTCAACCTCGCCACAAGAAATGATTGGAGCTTCTTCAAATTTCCAATAATAATTCAAATCAGTAGGATCCCATATTTCAAATCTCATTACTTTTATCTCATTATTATCTTGTTTGATAGGGTATTTATAGTATTTTTTGCCGATCTCATTGTCTTCTTCAGTATAATAATCAGGTATTAATTTATAGTAACCATCTTTGTAATAAACAGGTCTAAATTTATGGCCAATACCTGTAATATTCAATCTTTCATAGATAGCACCAATTCCAGATATATGCAATTTTTTATATTGTACATGCATAGGTGTAAACTTAAACGAGCCATCCTCTTGCATTTCTGCTCTAAACTGCTGGTTGGTATCACCATGAAAATCATAAGGATGCGTAACCGCATTGTTTTCAGTACTCCAACTCTCTACATCTATATATTTGCCAGTACCTACGTTTTTAATATAATAAATGCTGCCATCTTTTATATAAGATGATTTTACATACAAATTGTTTATATCTGCATAAAATTTATACATAATGACTGCTGTCATTTTTTGAGAATACGGTATGCAATTAGAAGCTACTTGAACATAATATGAATAATTTACATCAGTGGTAGTGCTACTATAATTAACTATAATATTTTTATACTGATAAGAAAATTCAGCAACTTGATTTAAAATACTGCCCAGATTTTCTAAATACAAAACCGTGCCATACAACGTGCTAGCAGAACTAGCCCCATAAGCACTATCTATTGAATTATATGCAATTTCAATCCAATTTTCATAATTCTTATGAGCAGGTTTAAAATTATTTGCTACTAACCCTGCAGAATGAGGTGTACATGCTGTATCTTGAAGATAATGCAAAGCCCTGCCTAGTTCTTCTATAGCAGTATCTATGTCTCCATTTTTGTAAGCATTAATAGCTGTAGAATAATGCTCTTCAAATCTAGTCCTTGCACTAACTGAATAATCGCCTAGTCTATTTTCATAGTATCCATCCTTAAGTGTTGTTCCGTACACATAGTAGTGATGTCCTGTAAACATCTCATCTTTGTCAGGTTGTTTTGATCCATACAATAACTTCTCTCTTTTGTCATTGAATAAACTATGTGCAGCAGTTTTGCCGTCTGCAAGTAATATAGCTAATGCATCAGTAGTTATTTGTTCATGTGTAGTTTGTTTAAACCTTGTTGGAGGCTTATTAAAAACATCAGAAATTATATTCTCATTAATCGCTTTCAACATTAGTTTATTGTAATTTTTATCAACAAATTCTTCGTCACTAGGATTGTCGAAATCGAACATAGTTTCTAGCCAGTTCATAAAAGGTGTTATTTCTCTGTCTAATAACTCAAAGTAATCGTATCCTTCAATGTCAGACGGATATACTATATCATCAAAAAGGTGGTCATACTTTGAAGTAGAAGTTGTTAATTCACTGTCTTTTGTGTTGGTTGTAGATGAGTTAAAAGAGTTTTGAGTTCTAGGTACATTATTATATTGATTGTAAGCTGTCATTCTCGTAAATACAGCATTATCACTTACTGTAAATGCACAAATAGTCATTGAACATATCGCAAATATTGTCATAAACATTATTTTAATAAAAATTGACTTTTTCATACGAATTCTCCTTTTTGTTATTTTTAAGTTAAGTAGATTACGTATCTAAAATCTCAAACTACTATTATTTGAATTGATTTTAGAGATATTATCACAAACATTATAAATGATGTGACAATTGCCTAACCAATACAAAAATAATTTTTTAAAACACCTCCCAATTAATAAATTTTCGTATAAAAGCAAAAGTTGCCCATCTCATAAGATAAGCAACAGTAGTAACGTAATATAATCAAAATCCAAGGACGTCAATTAAACTAATTGCTATCTTAGATATGGAAACTCAACTCCCACACTGTTAGTGTATAACACTTGCTTGGTTTTGTCAATAGCCTTATGTAATTTTATATAAAAATTTATATTTTTGAGCTATACGAATAAATTTGGCACCACAGCGTGTACTTGTCTTGATACGAGAGTGTCGTCGCTACGCTCCGACACGACAAGCACACGCCACAAAAAGAAAAGAAAGCAAGATAAAGAAAATAAAAGCACAGACGGGGCGAAGTTTCGCACTAAACCGTTGGCGAAATCTTTCGCCTGACCGTCGTGCTGATTTTTTATTTTAACGCCTTAATCTAATCGCAGTTCTAAATCTTTTAATTAGCCTTACGCATTTGTTTTATAACCTCGGGGCTAACTTGCCCCATAAGACAACCCTCGTCCCAGCAGTTAAAATTATCAAACAACAGCAGTTTCTTATCCTCTTGACCAATTGTGCAAACAATGTCTTCATCCATAATGTCAGATATGAAATATTGTGGTAAGTTTTTACTATATACGATTTTTTCACCTGTCTTTTCTATGTATTTCATCAAATATGCAATGGCTGCTCCTAACGTCTGAGTGTCTAATTCTTCAAACGTAGTTCTTCCAAATCTTTCATTGAAGTATGTGCTTTGATTTGTTACTTGAACTTTCTTCTTAAAGGGCGAATAGTCTTTAACCGTTATGAGTTCGCCCGGCATTGTTCCGTCTGGTATCTCAAATAGCCCGTGAAAGTGTAATCTTTTCTTTTCGGGTGAACGTTCCCAAACACCTTCGTATTTCCAATTACGTCTATATACCATTTTCTTGAACGTATCCATAAGTTTTCTTCTAAACGATTCTTCAGTATGCTTTAAACCGTCATAGGTAAAAGTGCAGAAATAATTAAAATTTGCTAAATATGTTTTCCTAGATAATCTAACCCTACGACAAATAAGGTTTCTTAACTTTCTATCAAATTGAATTTTTACGTATTCTTTAGTTTTATCTAAATCTTTGAAGTATGGTCGCATTTTCTCAACAATGTATGCTTTTCTTTCACGCTTTTTTAAGTTAGTCGTTTGACCGTATAATTCTTCAAAGTATTCTTGTTTAGTTAATGTTCTTGTCTTTTTGGTTTTTTCAACTTCTTCAACAGTAGGCTCGCAAAAAGGCACGACCTCATCATTGAAATCGTGCTTTTCAACAAGGTCGTTTTGCTGCTCAGTTTCAGTAAAGTCGTCAGCATCATCCATAACCACTATTTGTTCTTCTGGTGGTTTAGGACGCCTTTTCTTAGGGTTAGTGCTTGGTGGGATAGCAATATAATGACTGCCATCGCTATAAACTTTACATTCTCCAAAAGCCATTTTTAACCTCCTTGTATTTATTTGTATAATGAGTTAATGAAGTAACTATTTTGCTCTTTTAACTCATCAATAGTTGCCTTTTCAGTGGCGTATTCCATATAGTCGTTAAGTCCAACTCTCGTTTTCTTTGCCATATCGTTAAAATAGTCACTGAAACAGTCCGTAGAAAACCTCCTGCTATAAATCTTTTTGTTCATTACGTAATACTTCTTTTTCTCTATCTTGCCGTCCATTGTTCCGTGTTCTTTTTCAATATGTGAGATAGAGTAACCATACTTGTTATAAATTCTTGAATTTCGTTTATATATCCACGCAGTTATAGTTTTTAAGATATGCACCAATAAAGTGTTGTCGCCACGCCTAAATCTAAAATCGTAGTAAAGGTTGATAAACCCGTTAAACGCCCACTCTGAAATCATTTCTTCTATGGTGTAAAACGGTAAAGTAAGCCTTTGATTGCCGGAAGATGCAATGTGAATAATATCGCATAAATCTCTTGCATCTGCGCCCCAAGACTCAGGGCGTTGCTCATCTGTAAAAACCTTTACAAACGAGAAATTATCTACCGTAGCAGAATGGCGACACATTTTAAGCCACGAATTAAATAAATCGTTCTTTTGGTTCGTTTCTTCTTGCGATTTTTTGACATCTCTAAGTTCTAAATTGTTGCCACGTTCTTTACCAACTTCGGATATAACTACAACCCCAAATTCAAAACTGCCAATCTTAGGATTATTCTCTATAACTTTCTTACCAAGACGTAGTACGTCAAAGTCTAAAATATGGGCGTGATTGCCTTCCATAGCCGTTTGTTCTGGGAAGAAATTATTGACCCAAATTGGAAAGTTACCATCATCTAAAAAATGGCTATCTTCACGGATAGAATAGTTAGAAACTAATAGACTGCTTTCTATAACGTAAATGAAGTATAATTGCGCATACGTAGTCAAGATTTCGTGTAAATTCCACACTCTTAAACCGTCATCATAAGTCATACCATAACGCTCAAAATCATAGCCGTAAAGTTTGGTTTTGGGGCAAACGTTACGCTCAAAACGCAACCTTTTTTTGTTTACCCACTCTTTGACAGTAGCAAGATTATATACCGTTCCGTAGTGCATACAATTACGCAAATCCAACTCAAAAGATATCCACGGAAAATGAGGGAATTTCATATCGTTTTTTTGCAATAATTCAAAGGCTTTTTGACGAAACATTACTGACTGCGAAAGCGCCATATCCGTTATTATTGTAGTCTTGCGCTTCCCCATGCTTCCTACTGTCATACTTACTATTGGTAGCTCGGTTATAAACCCACAGTTCCTTGACTCCATTCTTCTTAATCTTTCGTCCGCTATCCTTCTTCGCTTTTTGTCTATTACCGTATATACCGCTATTACTATCATCCACCACGTTATTATTCTTCCTACTACCTTTAGGTCTATTATGAGCTTCCTTAACTGTACGTATATCCCTAATACGTCAAACGACACGGCAAAGTAGAAATAGTACGCTATCCCTGCTATTAATATAGATACTAGATTTAGGTTTAGTAACCATATCCATGTCAATATGCGCAATATATACTTCCTATCTTTTAAGTAAGTTATGTACTCTATTACCTGTTTCCTAATAGGCTCGTACGTTTTACTCATTAGCCTCTTATATACCCTTAACGGTAATGTATCTTCGTTATAATTAGTATTCTTTGTATCGTACATTCTCTTAAGCACGACCATACTCATACACAATACAGGAAATACTACTATGCCTAGCTTCGCTATACCATTTATACTGCTAGACGTTTTTCTTACGTATCCTATAGCATTATCCTTAGTTATTAAGAGTCTTAGGTAATCTAAAACATCTTGCTTAAACTCTTCTACGTCATCCGCTAAGAATATACTCTTCCCCATTACCTTTGAGTATTCCGTTATGCTCACCCTTATTTCTTTGCTATAGCCTATTATCTCATACACGTAATACCTTACCGCTGACCATAAATCTGTTATACTCTCAATTAGTCTTAAGTAAGATTTACTAAAATACGCTATACCTAAAGCTATACTAATTAGCGTTATGCATATACTCAGGATTAACCATTTCTTCTTTTGCATTACCTTTATTCTATCCTCCAAGATTTCTGTACGTATACCTCAAATACCCTATGAGTGTTATTATGGCTATTAATATTATTACTGCTATTACCCTCTTTACTGTTTTCATAACCTTACTTCCTTTTCTTTGTCTTATTTAACTTTTGTACTACTGCCCGTATTAGCTTTACCGGTAACGTAATTACCCACAAAATTACCGCTACTATACTCGGTATTAGTGGTAGTAAAAGCATAACCAAAAATACTAATAGAATTATGCCTAATATTGCCTTTAACCAGTCAAACTCTAGTGGTGGTGAAGTGTATCCATTCACTAAATCCACAGGGCTGCTTACTACGGGTATTACTCTGTACTCTCCGTCTTTATTGAACGTAAGCTCTATTATGTCAAAATCTAAGAATACTGTCATTTGCGCTACGTACGTATCCGTTTTGTCTAGGTTGCTTACTCCCGTTCTCATTGCCTTTGCTGTATAGTAATCCGTACTCGCAAACCTAAACAGTACCACTCGTTTATTCTCTTCCTTTGCCTTGGTATAATACTCTTTAAGCTCACTTACGTCATTTTCGTTTATAATTAGTTTCTCAGATATATCATTGTCTTCACCAGTTAAGTCACTTTCCTTAACCTCATAGATTGGTTGTACGTCCATATAATCTCCATTAGTCTTTGGCCATGAAAAGCCGTAGTCCCACAGCTTGTCCCACCAGCTATGGTTACTGTCATAGCTATTTAGGTCAAAAGTATCTTCTAGGTCTATAGTCCTATCGTTATACCCCATCGTTCGTCCGTCATCAACAAAGCTCTCGAATAGATCTACGCTTATGCTTCGTCCGTTACAGTCTATATACCCGTTACCTAAGTCATTAGTATAGTTATAGATATAATCCTTTACTATACTGCTTTGTACGTCACCTGCTACAGGTGAGGAGTACAGAAACGAAAAGATATCTCCTATACTGTCTGCATTAGGCGCATAGAACACTAACGGTAATATACCGGATTTGTTTTTACAGTGATACACGTCGTTAATAGTGTTCTTCATTTCTCGATTATACGCCCATTCATAGTTGTGTATCGTTGCTAAGCCCGTTATATTTCCATCATACCCAGAATACAGGTAGAACGGTACTGTTGGATCATATTCTCCTACGTCTACGCCTATGTAATTTAACATAGTGTTGTAGAACTCTTCGTTAGACGTTACCACTGCCATCTTTGTTGTATATTCCCACCATTCAGCTCGGATCTTTTGTAGTTTACCGTAAGCTTCATATATCCGCTCAGGCACTGCAAAGTATACAGTATTCACTTCGTTATAGTGGTCTTTACCTAGGCTGGACACGTTAGTCCTATAGTTTGTATGCTGTACTTCCAGCTTCAACGTTTCTAAGTCTGTTACTGTACAGCTTAATGTACTTTCCATTTCGTCAGGACCATAGCCTTTAGCATAGCCGCTAAACCTATACGTTCCGCCTACAGTGTATTCCGTTGCGTTTGTTTCGCCATAGGTCAGTAGCTCTATACCGGATATATCGTATCTTCGCTCGTTGCTGTTCACTCTGTCATAGAACGTTTTTCCGTTCACTTCTCTGTCTATAACCTTGTATTTATAGAAAAGATTTTTGTAACTGCCGCTGTCTACCTTACTGCAGAGCTTAAGGTTAAACTTAGTATAAGACGTTGGTTTATCTTCGTTATATGCTATTGCCATTTGTACTTTGTTCTGGCTGCTTTCCGCTACTATATTTCTTCCTTTAGGGTTATACACGTATATATACAGTCCATAGTTATCTTGTAAATTTACCTTATATGAATAGCAGTATTCTACAAAGGTTATTATCTGTATATCTTTACTCTCGTCAAACGGATAGTCTTTTATGTCAAAGGGCTGTCCGTTTACCGTTGATGATTGTAGGTCCTCTAGTACGTTCCTTTCTTCAAACGTTACTTCCTGCGCTTTAGCCTGTATAATGGCAGTGGGTTGCACTGCTTTCATTACACTACAACCCACCATCATTATTGCTATTACGCAGAAAATATATCTCTTTAGTTTCTCTGCTCTCAAAAGTATATCTCCTCTGCACTTAGCTCTATTCCCATTACCATTACCTCAAACCCAAAGTCTATGTTATACACGACCTTTTCGTTATACGAGGCTATTATTAAGGTGAATGGGTAATTAATACTGTAGGCTTCCTCGGGTACTGTTACCTCGTCATTAGGGTACAGGTCCTTTAGTATACTCTCTATAGTCATTGTACTAGGCAGAGATATAACGAAGTAACTTTCCTCTAGAGTAATGTCAAAGGCATCGGTCAGTTCGCTCTCGCCATAGTACGCATACTTATTCCCGTTAATGGTGAAGTCAAAGGAATTATCCTTATCTGCATTAGGTATTATCTTTACGGTATAGCCTTTGTTTTTCTCTGTGTTTTTACCAAAGGTATATTTAACGTCGAACCTATGCTCATTACCTATACCTAGTACCATTTCACTATTGCTTGTAAGGATTCTTTCACCGTTATACTCTATGTAGAACGTTTTGAAATCCTCGTTAAACCCGTTAGTATACCTATACACAAACCCTACAGCTAAGACTATTACGAGCAGAAGCAGTATACTTGTTAAGTTATTGTTTCTTCTTTTGCTCATTTCCTACCTCGCTTATGTTTTTAAAATATGTATTCCGTTGCCTCTAAGTCCACATCCGTTACTGGCTCTACTGTACACGATTCGTCTACCAGTACAGAAAACTCTTGCGTGAATATGCTATAACTTCCCGTCGCTGTTACTTTTATTGTTGCACATTCATTACCTACACCTATACTCCTCATTGCAGTAAAGAACTTTGCTCGGTAGTCTGCGTACTGTAATACTACCGGTACTCTATCCTTTATTAACGTAAACACAAAATTGCCTGAGCCTAATATATCTACGTAGGTATCTGCCGCATACGTACATTCAATGCCTTGCTCAGTCATTGCGTCTACTACCGCTTGAGGAAAGCTTATCTGGACTTTAAGCTCAAAGCTGTCTTCTTTTGTGTAGTCCGTATAACCGTACATTACATCCAGCGTTATATCCTCACTGCTTGTATACGTATTGTACAAGACGTGCCGTCCATCACCCGTCCAATTAGAAAAAGAATCCCCTATCTGAAGCCCTGTTACTGTATGTATCTTTTGAGTATATTCTACTGTTGCTGACGCGCTTACTTCCTCAAACTCACGGCTTGCTACTGTTAGAATTACCTGCTCACCAAAATCCTGTTTACATTCTAATACTGCGGTTAATGCGCCATCAGCAGTAGGGATTATTGTTACGTAATCCGTTACTATCTTTCCGTTTGCAAAGCTACTGCTTGCGTTCTTCCACGCTACACTCCAATCCATTGCTGTATTATCTGCTTGGATAGGCTTTACTGTGGCTGTTACTTCATACGCAGACTCTACTCCGCTTATACCGTAAGATGGGTACTGGCTTGGCGATATGCTCTTTATATTCATAGTCATGACTTCGGTATTATTCTCTTTCTCGCTGTCTTTAGTAAACCATCCAAGGATTATTCCCGTTAGCATTACGCCTACTACTATAAAGGCTATTAAGGTTAGCCACCACTTGACTCTGTCTACTTTCTTGTGTCTGTCTATGTATTCCTTCATAGCTTTCTTCCTCGCTTTAGAACGTAATTGACGTTACACTGGTCATAATACCCGTTAGTGCTGTAGGGATCATTTCACTGGAAATGAATACGTCTATATTATAGCTATCTTCTTCGCCTAATACTCCTCCGTCAGTTTCTGCAGATACGTAAATTACACCTATGCTGCTTTCTATATCATGGTCTATACAGTACTGCTGGAATGCCGATTCTATTGCTTGCATATTCCATTCATCTTTTCGTTCATAGTCTAAGAGGTTATACATAAGATTACCTACGCTGTGGATTTCATACCCGTCTGGCGCTGTAAGAACAAACGCACTTAGTTCTCTCATGCTTTTTGCCCAGTCTATAAACTCATTCTCAAAAACTATACGCATACTTGCATTGTTTACTTCTGAGTCTATAGTATAATTAGTGAACTTGTACTGCAATGGCGCTGTTTCATAGTCTAATCTCTCATTTACGCTGTATATTACGTTATATCCGTCATCAGTTACTACCTGTTCGTTACCTATGCTTTCTACTCCGTAAATCTTTTTTACGTAGTCTATAGTTACGTTCGCTTTAATATCCGGGTAGTACACGCCACTAATGGTTAGAATTACCTGCTCGCCAAAATCCTCTTTACATTCTACTGTTGCTGTTAAGGTATCCTGACTTGGTGTTACCTTTACATAGTCTGTTACAGTCTTTCCCCTTGCAAAGCTGCTTGTGCTATTCTTCCATGATAGTTTCCAGTCCAAATCCTTAAACGTTGCATTGTATGGTATTATGCTTGCTGTTACATGGTATACTGACTGAGGTGTACCTGTTATGTAATATACCTCATACTCGCTTGGAGCTAAAAGCCTTACGGTTGTTGTAACGAGCCCGGTATTGTCATAGCCGAACTGGAGATTGTCGCTTGTCTCCGGTAGCTTAGTTTCTTCTTTTTCCTTAAACCAGCCGTACGGATTAAAGTCCGTAAAGCCTTGCGTTATTACTGCTGTTAGTATTGTAATGAACATTACTATTGCTACAATAATACTTACACTTCTTACTCTTTTGTTTGTATAATTTTCGTGTCTCATTTTTCCCTCCGTTGTTTGTTATTTTAGTTTTAAACTACGGCTTGCCTTAGACTATTTTTGTATTCTTTCAGCAAGCCGTAGAAACTATGTTTTTTACAGACTATTATCCAAGTAGCATAGTCAAAAGTTGCTTGTCAGAAGAGCGGAAAGGCTTGATTTTACACTCATAAACTTTTCCGTCAGTGTCAATGGAAATTACTGAATAGCTGTTGCCTGAGATAATATTACCGATGTCGTCTTTCATTTCGAAAGGCTTTACAACCAAATCCGCTTGCATTGCATCGTTGAAAACAATGTCAAGAACGGTATAACCACCAAAATCAGGGGGCGTTACTGCGATTTTTACATCTTTACCACGAATAATACCCTTTATAAAATAGGTGTAACTGCTCTTGCCGGTTTTCTTAGAAGTGTATAGTTCACGTTCTACCTTAATATTGAATTTTTGTTCTTTTACCATAATTTTTAATTCCTCCAAAATGTTAATTTTTACTTGCTTCCAATAGTTTTGGAAATCTTCTTTGCTTCAGTCTTAGTTTTACCTTCGTCCAAAGCCTTCTTATACTTGTAAATACCAATGTGGTCGTTCTTCATTTGCAAAGCACCAATTCTTACACAAGCCTCTTTATCTGTGAGCGGTTGGCCTTCTTTGGGACCATGCATGTGAACTTTGTTTTTAAGTTCTTCTGAATAACGTTTGGCTCTGGTATTTGGACTAAGCCAACGTCTTTCTTTTTTTGCCATAAAAATTTGTTCTCCTTATTTTAACAGTTGCCCGATATGCCGATAGCACAGCATTTTTTCTTACTTTTTCAAGGTTTTAAGCCTTTATTTTGGGGTATTAAGTTGTAATTTATAATAAATGTGTTTGGCTTTTACTGAAACAATCCGTTCCCTGCGATTTGTAGTGGTAGATGGCCATCTTTACTTGCGTAAACCACAGTCAATCGATAATTCTTTGTCGCCGGCACAAGTATTATTTAATTAGTCAACGTATTTGCGTATATAAGTGCCTGAACGCATACGCTTTCCGTTGATTTTCTTACTACGAACCCTGTAAACGAGTTCGTATTCAGAATCTCTTTTATAGTTGCGAAGAAGATATGTATCTTCACTTAAAAGCAAGGTGTTGCCTTTGCCACTTCTACAAAGAAAAACTTTTTGACATACAATGTAATTCTTGGTGCGATATACATTGTCAGCCTCCATCATGTAATCAACAGTCGTCATTGTTTTTGCCTCCTTTTTTTGCTTTAGATTTTTCTCTCAGCTCTTTCGCTTTTTTTTCTTTTCTCTTATTGTCTATAAATTCACAAAACTGTTGCTGATAATGCTGGAGCATAATGCCCGTGATTTTATGTATAAGTTCTTCTTGCATATCTGTTAGACCATTTTGATTTAGTTCACTTACCTTGACATATAAAGGAACGTTAGTTAGGTAAGAACCATCTGGATTGCGAAGTCCTATATATGCAACTTTCTGATACATTTCACTCACGGGTATTTTTCTCCTTGTTTTATTTGAAAAGAGTTGCACCTTTCACTTATAAGGAACAGGAATAGCAAAAGTACGTGGTCTAATTCAAAAATTTTTTAATTTTTTTTAAAGCACGGCTTAATCTATCGTTTAATGAAGATTTTAAGATTCCTAACTCTTTTGCAATTTCAACCTGTGAACGACCTTTGAAATAAACTTCTTTAATAAGCCACTGTTGGTCTTCTGTAAGAGTAAAAAGGGCTTGTCTTAGCAATGAAATATCTTCCTGCTTTTCAAGTTTTTCATCAGGTGTAGGTTCTTCGCTTACGATTTGAAAACCACTTTCTACCAAAAGATCTAACGAAGAATTGTATTTAGTGCTACGTCGTTCGTGCTTCCAATCATTTCGTTTAGTTTCTAGGTTGATAATTTCATAACTTTCAGCAAAACTATCAGTTACTTCGATTTCTACCAATTTGCCATTTACTTCATACTTAATTTTTTTCATAATAAACCTCCGGTTTTTGATTTTCGTTTTTGGAACGATTGCCGAAGGCAAATATGAAAAAAGCCCGACAATCGTGGGTAAATCACAATTGACGGGGCTTACTATTTAATTTTGGGCATAAAAAAAAAGACCCAACAATAGAAAACCACTTTTCTAAAAGTGATTTAGCTATTGTTAGGCCCTCTGATGGTCGCTTTTGAAGTCATAATCGACTAGCCAAATATGGACGCTCTTGTATCTACTATATAAATAGATATCAACAATTTCTAAAAATGCAAAGTTTCTCTTGATGGTCGCTTTGAAGTCATCATTTGACTAGCCAAATACAGAATTTATTCTTTCATTTTTTCAATACTATTAAATTGTAAATCGCTTGACTATACCTTTTTAGTTTTAGGTATAACTTTTTCATCAAGCGGCAATGTGTGAACGCCTCCGTTTTCGTCAACGGTAGAAATATAATCTTGTTTACAAACAGAGCAAGTAATTACAACACTGCTGCCAAGGTTGGCTCTACATAAGCGTTTCCCACATTGAGGACAAGTGATGTATTTATACATTTTTTATCCTCCTTTCCCTTAGTCACTTCTCGGTTGGATTTGACAAACTATATTGTAGGGGTTAGGGAATCCACCTACATAGTCAGCCACGATATTGACACTTATATATAAAACATTATTATATTAAGTTCTTAAGAACTTTGACTGCAACGCCTTGAATATTGATACTATCAAAATACATATCTTCCATATCATCATTTTCAGGGTGAAGTCTTACTTTATGTTTTTTTCTATCTAGGTAATATCGTTTGAGAGTAGTTTCGTCATCAATGAGAGCAACGATTATCTCGCCTTCATTAGCGTGGTTTTGTTGTCTTACTATTACAAAGTCGCCATCTTCAATGTTTGCATTAATCATACTGTTACCACTTGCGTATAGGGCAAAGAAATTTCCGTTACCTATCAATTCCTTAGATATAGGTATATATCTTTCAATGTTTTGCTCTGAAAGCATAGGCGTTCCACAAGCGATTGTTCCGACAACAGGCACATAATTTAATTCAATCTTACGTTTTTGTATTTTGGATGTTTTTATTCCACCCCAGCCACCGTCTAAATCAATCAAGCCACGTTCTTTCATTGCTTTTAGGTTTCTACTAACGTTACTTTTGTTTAAGCCAATTACATCTGCAATTTCTTGTTGGGTAGGAACTCTGCCATTAGTGTTGTAATATTCGTCTATAAAGGAGATTATTGCTTTGAAATTATCTTCGTTCATTACTTTCATAAAATAATTTTTCCTATTATTAATTTGATGCGCAATTTATGTTGCGTTATAATTATATTTTAGTTATAATAGATACACAAGTCAAGTGATTTTTTGTATTAAATGGAAATTTGTTAAAAAAATCATTTAGTCAATTGTCTTTGCTTGTGTGGGTATCACCATTAGTCCCCATTGTAAAGGGACAAGGGTTATCCCTCGTTAAGCATAAGCCCTTGTCTTTTTCCTTGACAATGCGTTCTAATGGTGAAAAGGAAGGGTTACAAAGACAATTTAACAAAACAAAAAAAGGAAAAAACTATGGATAGTTGTGTAATTTACGCAAGATTTAGTTCGCACGGACAAAATGAACAAAGTATTGAGGCTCAAGTACGTATTTGTAAAGAATTTGCAGAAAACAAAGGCTTGAAGTGCATTAACATTTATACCGATAAAGCAAAAACGGGAACGAATGACGCTCGCCCCGGTTTTCAACGTATGATTGCAGATGCTCAAAGTGGGGCTTTTCAATATATAATTGTTTATATGTTTGATAGATTCGCTCGTAACCGTAGAGATAGCATTATGTATAAAGAAATGCTTAAAGAAAAATATGGTGTCAGAGTTTTATCTGCATTAGAGCCTATTGCCGAAGATGAGGGTGGCGAATTTTATGAAATGTTTTTGGAGTGGAACGCTGAAAAATATAGTAAGCGACTTTCTAAACGTGTAAAAGATGGTCTTGATACAAGTGTTGCCAACGGAACGTATTGTGGTGGTTATTTGATATATGGTTATAAAATTGACCTTGAACCTATATCTGGTAAATCAGGCAAATTTATTAAACGTGTTTCTATAAAGGAAGATGAGGCTGAAGTTATTAAATTTATCTTTGAACAATATGATTTGGGTATGTCTAAAATGGAAATAGCCCAAGCTCTTAATAATAAAGGTTATAGGTATAAAGATAAACCCTTCAAAGGCAGAACTTTTGACAAATGGATAACAAATAGAAAATATACGGGCGAATTTGAATTTGGCGGAAGGCTTTGCAATAATATGTATCCCCCTATAATAGATAAAGCCCTATTTCAAAGAGTTCAAGAAAGACTTAATAAAAACAAGTATTTCTTAGGTGGTCAAAATAAGGCAAAACTAACGTATCTACTTTCAGGAAAAGTCTTTTGTGGGCATTGTGGAACTGAAATGGTTTCAGATGGTGGCGTAAGCAAACAAGGTATTGCTCATCACTACTACACTTGTAAAAAGAAGAAAAAATCCCTATGCGAAAAGCGTAGAGAACATAAAGATGCTTTGGAATTATATGTAGTTGATTGTGTTCGTGATTTTCTTAGCGACCCGAAGAATGTTGAAATTGCAGCGAATGACGTTTTAGCGTATTATGAAAAAAGAACGGATATTAGCACTCTAAAATCAGTCCAAACTAAGATTTTCAACGTTGAAAAAGAGGTTGAAGAACTTGCCGATTCTTTCGTAAAAGCAAAAAGCAAACTGCTCCAAGATACAATAGAAAAGAAAATGACCGAGTATGAAATTTTACTCAACGACTTAAAATATCAAGAAGCTTTACTTGAATTAGAACGTGGCTATAAAATAACCAAAAAAGACATAATGGAATTTGTTGCCGAACTATTAAAAGGCGACAGAAATGATAAAGATTATCAGCAAAAAATCATAGATAACTTAGTTAGTCAAGTATATGTAAGAGATGATAATACCGTTGTATATCTTAATATAAAAGGTGGAAAAACTATTGATTTACTTGATTTTGACGATACTAACGAAGTCCTTGAAAATACTAAATCTGTTAGAATGCAATCACCACTTGCCCGCCAGAATAAAAATACCGAGTGTTTTTTACTCGGTGTTTTTATTTTTGAAGAAATAATAAATGGGGGATTCGAACGGCAGGTCGAGCCGTAGGCTCAAAATGCGACCTTATGGAAGCATTTTCCTGACAGGCGTGATAGCAATCTTTGATTGCGGAGCGAATCCCCCTCTCTCCGCCAAGTGATAACAATCCGAACACTTTTGTTCGGGTTGTTCTTTTTTTGCCAAAAACTCAAAGTTAAAGCTAAATAATTATTTTTATAAAACGAAACTCCTTACCGTAAATGATAAGGAGTTTTTTATCGTGCAATGATTATTTACTTTGCTATTTTGATGGTAATAAAATCAAACTTGATTTATATCATAAGCAAAATTATTTAATCTTTCTTGCTTCGATATAATAACGTTTTTCGTTTGCTTCACCCATAGAGAAAGTTTTGCGTGGAAGAACGCCGTTTTTTACTACGTAGTCAAATAGTTCGCCCTTGTCCATAGACTTAAGAATAATACCAATTCCGTTTGTCTCCGCACAAATTTTGCGAAGGTCTTCTTCGCCGTGGATATAGTCAAGTTCGCCACCAAATTCTTTTAGATACTTGTCTAGGAATTTTTGAACTTTATCTACGCCTTCGATTGAAGCAGCAGGCAAGTTAAGAACATCTTGGTCTTTTCCTACAAAAAGTTTAGTTGGATTTGGTCCAGTAACTTCCTTTTTAAGCTCAGCGATAAAATGTGCTTGGTCTTTAGGGTAAACTACTCTGTGGATAGGTTCAAACAAAATTCCTTCGTCATAAATGTTTTCTACTTCTACCAAAGCATATTGTGACTTAGGATTTTCTGGATTGTAGCAAGCCTGAGCAGTTGCAAGAGAGTGGTTACCATCACCTACTGCAAATAGTAGAGGTTCGCCATACTTTGCAGTACTCTTTTCTAGCAATTTGTTAAGTGCGTTTTCTACAAATGCAGTGTCCTTTACGTGGTAGCCTCTTACGTGACCACCGTCTCCCATAAGGTCAGTATCATAAACAGGTTCGCTAACCATATTCTTTAATGGTTCAATAACACTACGTTCATCATCATCTATAAGTAGAAGAATGTGTGGAAGCTCTAATGGGCAGTTTTTACGAATAGCTACACGTGGTGGAATACGCTCAATTACAGTTCCTTCGGTTGCTCTAATAAGAGCCTTGTCCTTTGGATTAAAACTATATTGAGTAAGGTCAACAATCATAGTAAGACCATATCTTACGTTTCCTAGAGGAGTTTTTCTTTCTATCAAAATAAGACCATTATCTATAGGACGGAAAATTTCTTTGCCCAAGTAGTCATTCATATTATCGATAATTTTTTCGATACGCTTCTCTGTGTTATCAGTAAGATAACATTCTGGATAGATAAGATTTAGTGTAGAAGGAGCTTGTCCTATATCTTTTGCTAAATCTTCCCAATATTCAGGTTGAGAAGTAAACTGGTCACACGCTACGACACCCCATTTACTCATATCGATGTTCTCTTTTGGCAAAAGAATTTCATCGAACTTTACAGGTAATTTCATACAATATTTCTCCTTAATGTTGTATTTGTGTGCAAATTGCACACTTAATATTAAAAGCTTTTTTGCTTATTTATTTTTTTGCTTAATAAAATCAATAGTTTCTTAGATACAAACTGATTATCTAATATGTTTTTATAAAATTGTAATTATCATCCAAATTGCCAACGATATAAAAATTGCAGCAACTTTTAGACCAAAATTTTTAACAAAAAACCATTTCAAAAATCTTGTAAAGGCATTACTTTTTTTCTCTTTTCTGTTTGTAACCATATTTTAGCGATGCCTCCTTATAAATCTGTTCTCTTTTGTTTGTGTTGCAACTTTTAATCCATAAATTTGTTCTAGTCTATCAGTCAAAGCTTTTGCATCAAAAAACCTCTCGAGTTCGCCACGTATTGCCACTGAAATAACTCCCGTTTCTTCCGAAACTATTATAGCCATAACGTCGCTTTGCTCGGTTATTCCTATAGCGGCACGATGTCTTGTTCCCAATTCTTTATCAATGTCTGGATTTTGAGTAAGTGGCAAGAAACAACCCGCTGCTACTATTTTATTTTCGCGTATTACTACTGCTCCATCATGAAGCGGCGCTTTTGTATTAAACAAACACTCGATTAACGAACTAGAAAGCTTACTGTCTAATTTAGTTCCGCTTTCGATTATATTTGGCGGGATATCGTTTGGCACGATAAGCATAAGCGCACCAACATCTTTTTTTGCCATATTTATCGTTGCGTGAACGATTTCTTCGATAGTATGGTGAAGTTCTTCGTCTGATACGTCATAAGAAGTGGTATAAAGTTCTTTTGCTTCCTTTGGAGAAGAAAGCTTCCACAAATATCTTCTCAATTCTTGATTAAACAATACCACAAAACATATCAATATCAATAGCAAAAAATACTTTGCCACATAAGACGTCATCTTTAAAGGAAAAAAACCAGCCGATAATATAATTACTACAAATATAACGGCCACGATATATTTTATTAATCTAGCACAACGATGCTTTTTCAAAAAAGCAAAAACGTTGTAGATAATAAAAGCTATTATTAATATATCAATAATGCTGTATGCCAAAGACTTGCCACTAAGATATGGCAATAATCTTTCTTTACATTCCATTAAATAATCTTTTATTTTATCCATGCGCACCTTCTATACTATCTTATTATATTATACATTGATTGACAAATTTAAGCAATAATTTTTTATTAAAAAGCAAGATTTTTTTTAATTATATACAAATTTCCTTTTTGTTGACTTGTTTTAGTATAATTTATATGGTATAATGTGGCCAAAGGGAGTTTTTATGAATAACAATTGTGCCAAAAAAATGAAAAAACCACACAGATTTTCTTTTTTTAATGTATTGCTGTTTGTAGTTTTGTACGTAATAATATCAGTTAGCCTAATTATACTCGTAAACTTAATTGTGGTAGACGGTTTTGGTAACTTCGCTGTTGCTACAGGTAATATGTTTGATAAAATTGGGCTAGGCAAAGTTTGGGATTGTATTTATAAATTTTTCCTTAAGTTATTTTAATATTTTGCTAATAATTTATTTAATTTTTTATAAAACCATTTACTCTTTTTTATAACGTTGTTTATTAAGAAACCTTTTACATAAAACTCTATTTGATAAATTTGTCGTAAAATCGCCACAACGTATACTTATTTTCGTTGATTGCATATTTTTATATGACGTAATTTTATCAAATAATAAATAACTATTTATAAACATTGATCCAAAGACTAACGTCTTTTTTTAATGCTTACAGTTATAATTTATCAATCTTAAAACACAAATTTCTTTGATAAAGGTACACATATGAATAAAAAATACAAACATTATTTTCTTAACTTGTTTTTACCTGCATTTGTATTTGGCTCGATTACTGGAATTTTTACTGCTTTAATAATTGCAGTATATAAATTTTTGGCAAAACACGTAATTCATTTTTCTGAAAATACATATCATTACGTAAGTGGACATTTAATATGGCTTTTGGCGATAGTTCCAATCTTTGTTATAGTCGCACTTTTCTTTTGCGTTGTTTACAAGAAAAATCCTGACCTAAAAGGTGGCGGAATCCCCTCTTCAATAGGAATTTTACGTGGCCTAATTACTTTTAAGTGGCTAAGGAATTTGATTGGCACATTTGTGCTTTCGATGATGTCTTTTTTGCTTGGTATTCCACTAGGCAACGAAGGTCCTGCCGTTATGATGGGTACCGCTATGGGTGACGCAAGCAATACTTTTACCAATAAAAAACATAGAGTTTGGAATAGATATCTTATGACGGGCGGTGCTTGTGCTGGATTCTCTTCTGCTACTGGTGCTCCTATTAGTGGAATATTGTTTGCCATCGAAGAAGCGCATCAACGTGTTTCGCCTATGATTATTCTTGTTTCTACAATAGCTGTGCTTTTTTCTAGACTCACCACAGAAATAGTTGCTCCATTGTTAGACATCTCAATAAGCCTCTTCCCTAATTTATCCTTACTTTCTATGCCGGTAAAACAAATTTGGATACCACTTGTTGTTGGAATAGGAATGGGATTTTTTGCAGTAATTTTTCTTAAATTTTTTACACTCATAAATACTCTTATAAATAAGAAATTTACAAACGTAAAAAGCATATATAAATTTACCTTTATTATGTTGGCTACACTTGGCGCGGGACTTGTTTCATTTAGATTTATTTCCACAGGTCACGAGCTTATTATAGAGCTGTTTGAAGGGAAAATAGCAATTTATATGCTTGCCATAATTTTGCTTATTCGTTTTATACTAACAACGTCTGCAAACTCAAGCGGAATTACCGGTGGAATATTTCTCCCTACCCTAGCCATAGGTGCTTTGATGTCATCAATTATTGGCAAAACAATGTGTAACTACTTTGAACTTGACCATCAATATTACGTTTTAATCCTTGTACTAGGCATTACTGCTTGTATAGCTGGTATGATGCAAATGCCACTTACTGCTATAGTTTTTGCTATAGAAGCGCTAGGATGTCACAATAACATTTTATTTGTCATTACTGTCGCTGGAATAACCTATATCATTACCGAAATATTCCACTGCAAATCTACAAACGATAGAGTTTTGGAAGCTAAAATAGAATCACAAAATAAAGATAAAAAGCCTACGCTTATTGATACGTTCATTACCGTAAAAAGTGGTTCGTTTGCCGAAGGTAAACAGATTCGCGATATTTTATGGCCAGCAAATTTCTTTGTTCTTTCTCTCACTCACAGTAATGAAAATGCAGAAGTAGATGAGCACGGAGGAACAGCTTTGCATCAATCAGACGTTTTGCACGTACGTTTCCTTACATACGATTTACAAGCGACAAAAGAGGAAATTTTAGATATTGTAGGCGAACAAGAATTTGATATTGTCGAAAGTAAAGTTATTTAATAAATAACTTTTTATAAATAATCTCTAGCTAACAACTTTTAATTATTAATTTTTATTAGCTATCTAATAGCTGACTTCTTACAACTAATTTTTAATCTTTACAAATACCTATAATAAAAGGTAGCTGCTAATTGTGCAACTACCTTTTTTTGGTTTATGTCATTAAATTGTTTATGCGTATAGTTATTTTATCGCTTATCGCATTTATTTAATGTTTGATATTAATCTTTTTTGCTTTTCTTATTTTTAATTTGATTGTGTGAAAGCAATAACACAGCTGATAAAATAAATACTATACTAGCTACACCCATTGATTCGCCTACTATTGTGGATTTGCAACCTGATTTTTTAGGAGGTGGTGGCGGTTCTATATATTCCCAGTATGCATGTAATGATTTTTCGCCAGATACCGTAAATTTTGTAATAGGATTTTCGTGCTGAGTATCAGTAGCCTCAAACCATCCTCTAAAATGCCAATTTTCGCCAGGTGAAACAGGCTGTTCTACATCTTCCAAATTATAAGTATATCCGTAATCGTGTGTTGACGTAGATATCAACGCGCCGTTAGAATCGTATAATTTTACTGCGTAACTTTTTAACGTAGATTGATAAATTGCTTTTACTACTATATCTTCGGTTACGGTAGTAACTTCTTTATCCCAACCAGTAAATTCATATGTATATTGTACATCTTCTTCTCTTGTTGGCGCTTGTGGTTGTTTTGTCAAACTTTCGCCATCAAATACAGAATACTCTGCAATAACACTATCGTCATAATCTACAAAAGTTACGGTATGGAAATCATCTTCTGTTAGTAGCGTGCTATCAGTCAATACAGTACGAATTACTTCAATTGCTTCCTCACTGTATCCTAGGCATATTGCCGAACGCATAAAATTAATTGCAAAATCTCTGAAGTCTGATGTTGTGTTTAACGCACAAAGTGTTGAATACCACAATTTTCCTATTCTTTGATTTGTAAAATATTCTGGCAACAACTGACTGATTTGGTATTGCAAATATGTGATAATTGTGCAATTGTAATGCACACCATTACTGTCACAACTACCATCATGATAATTTCCTTCGATGTGAGATTTTTTGGTACACTCATACTTTTCGTCCATTGTGTATCTTTGTCCAGGAGTGCCACCACCCATCTTACGATCATATTCGCCAGGAACATTACAATCTTCTCCTAGTCCCCAAAAATCATCACCTGTCTTGCCTTCAACTAGCATTCCAAATATATCCGAAAAAGCTTCGTGCAATGCACCAGATTCGCCTGTAAATCCTAATTCTGCTACTTCTGACGTTACAGCGTGCTGATATTCGTGTGCAATTACGTCAAGTGCTCTTACTTGCTGTGGATCACCTGCAGAGCCATCTCCAAATACAAGAAATACTTCTCTATATTCTTGATTATATGAGCAATACGCATTGTCATAATTTCTTCCATAATGAATATATAGCCTTATTGTTACTTCTTTGTTTGCCAAAGCATTATTTGCTATATCGTCGTTGTTTCCAGAAATACCATATAGACTAACGCCAATATTGTCTGCATTTGTATAAAACTCATAAGTTTTGATTAAGTTATCCCATGCCGACACTGCTGCTGTATCAAAAGTCGCAACCCCATCATCTGTTATCGCCAAATTATTCATCATGTATTCTGTGTCGCCTTTTAGGTCTGTTAGATAAAGATTACGCACATTATCAGCCATTATATAAAGCTGCTTTTTTTCGTTATGTTCAACAGCAATTTCAATATTATTACCATAATCATCTAACTGTGTTATAGTTTCGGTTGCCTTAGGCTTTTCTGCATTTTGCAACAAAACGTCGCCTGTCTTTGCAGAAATAATGTATCGTGTTCCACCATTAACATTTGTCAAAATACTGTAAGCTAGCTCAGGAACTTCAATTACTCCAAAAATGATTTTTTTGATACTGTATATCACACAAGGATTTATTTGATTTACTATTTCGATTGCTTGACTTTCGCTAATATTTTCTACAAGCTTAGGAATTTTGATATATTCGCCATCTACAAACAAAACCTTTCCGTTTTTATCTACAGAAACGTCTAATTCTCCGCCATAAACTTCGTATTCACCACTAATTTGCAAAAGTTTGTAAATTTTTCCATAAGCTACGTCAACTACTTTATTTAGTTTATATTCATTATAAACGTCCACACCATGCAGTTTATTATAATTTGCTAAAAAATCATATACTTCTTCGCTATTTTGTACACTTAAATTAACTGTTTGTTTTTCTTGTGCATAAACTTGAGGAAGCATACCAATAGTTGCAAAACTTACTGCTAACACCAAAGAAAAGGTAATAATTACTTTTATAAGATTTTTCACAAAAAGCCTCCTTATAATTTTACAACTATATTATACTATATATAGACATATCCAATTAGATTGATTTGTGAAAATTAGATGATAATTTTAGGCACATATTAACAAAAAAATACTCTGAAACTACAAATATCTCTTTACCAAAAGATTTTTTTGATATATAATAGTTTTGAAAAATATTTATGGAGAACTATTATGACTATATTATTAAAAGGCGGAAGCATTGTTAACGTTTTTTCTAACGAAATTTTAAGAGCTGATGTTTTGATTAGCGATAATAAGATAATAGGTGTGGGAGATTATTCCACTCACCAAGCAGATAGTATCGTAGATTTGACAGGAAAATTCTTGTGTCCAGGGCTGATTGATGGCCATATTCATATCGAAAGTACTATGATGCTCCCTTATGAATTGTCAAAAGCTTGTCTTCCTTGTGGTACTACCACAATAATCGCTGACCCACACGAAATAGCCAACGTTTGCGGAAAAGACGGTATTAACTTTATGATAGAGCAAAGCAAAGGCCTACCGTTTGACGTGTTTTTTATGTTACCTTCTTGCGTTCCCGCAACGAATTTTGATGAAACAGGCGCTAAACTAGATGCCACTGACCTAAATGAATTTTACTCTCACCCACGTGTTTTGGGGCTTGCTGAAATGATGAATTACGTAGGTGTGTGCAAAAATGACGATAGCGTTATGGCAAAAATTGAATATGCAAAGCAAAATAAAAAAATTATAAACGGCCACGCCCCCCTACTTTGTGGTAAAGATTTGGATAAATACATAAGCGTAGGAATACAAGATGACCACGAATGTAGCAACTTTGACGAAGCTCTAGAAAAATTACGTAAAGGTCAAAAAATAATGATCCGCCAAGGCTCTACCGCAAAAAATCTCATTTCACTTTTGCCACTTTTTGACTCAAATTTTGCCGATAGATGTATGCTAGTAAGCGATGACAAACACCCTTCGGACTTTTTGGAGTACGGTCATATAGATAGCTCAATTAGACTAGCCATAAAAAATGGTAAAAATATAATTTCTGCCATAAAAATGGCAACTATTGTACCTGCTCAGCATTTTGGACTAAGTAATCTAGGAGCAATTGCTCCGGGGTACAGCGCGGATATTGTCGTATTTGACAGCACCGAAAATTTCAATGTGTTAAACGTC
>SVHP01000016.1 GCA_015055735.1 Clostridiales bacterium
TTTTATTTCATCACCTATTCTCTAGTGCAAATTATACTCTTTTTCTGCATGGATAAAATAAACGTAAAATGGTATATGCTAATAAGCGTTTTTGCATCTGGAATAGTTACAGTAATCATAGCGATAGCGACTTCACTTTGGCAACTTTGGTGGATTTTAGCAATAAACGGTATATTGCAAGCAGGTATTTGGGGTATGTGTACCGGCGTATTAAATAAATATTTGCCTATCAACTTAAAAGCAAAAGCAAACATGATCATGAATATAGGTACTGCTGTTGCTGGTATTATCTCGTACGGCTCTGCATCTTTATTCATATCATTTAAAACTATTGCTTCGCCTTTCGTTTTTTTTGGTTTTTTACTTTCATTTTCTGCCATACTTTTCTTCGTTGCCGTTTCAAAATGTGCAAAACTAAAATCGAACGAAACTATAAATTGTGAGCCAAGCGCAACAGTAAAGCAAGTAACCAATCTTCCTTTTTCATTAAAAACAAACAAGACAAAAAATATATTTTACGTAGTATCGTTTTTGTTTAGTGTGTTAGTACACTTTGTTTTTTATGGAGTGCTTAATTGGATTCCTAACCTATTGCAAGAAAATTTTTCTTTACCAGAAAACGTAGCTATCATAATTTCAGTTTTAGCACCACTTGCAACCATGCTAGGTCCGATAATTGCAATAAATCACTGTGAAAAACAAGCAAACTTTATTAAAGTAGGGCTTATTTATTCGATTATAGCAACCATATTTTCACTTTTGTTAGTCTTTTTATATAAGGCAAACTTAGTTTTATCCTTAGCAATTTTAATAATATATCTAATTATTATACAAGGAATTGTGACCATTATCTTTAGCGTTATCTCGTACAAATTAAGCGACTACATAAATGCGGGAGCACATTCAGGATTAATGAACGCCGCAGGTGGAATATCAGCAGGTATTGCCCCACCTATAATCGGCGCTGTTATAGAAAATGCTGGTTGGCAAATTTCTTACGTGTCAATACTTTTAATGACCTTATTTATTACTATGTCAACAATCTTAATTCTTTTCTTATTAAATAAAAAACGCAACGAAGCATAAACTAAGAAAAAATTATAAATCCCCCAAGTTCTTCAAAAAACTTGGGGGATAATTTTATATCATATTTAATTAAGAGTTGCTAACATTACTGCCTTGATAGTATGCATCCTATTTTCGGCTTGATCAAACACTATCGATTGCTTGCTTTCAAACACTTCGTCGGTCACTTCCATAGCTGTAATATTAAACTTTTCGTATATATCCTTGCCGATTTTAGTATTTAGATCGTGGAAAGCAGGGAGGCAGTGCATAAATACACATTGTTCGCCAGCATTATCCATCACCTTTTTATTTACTTGATAAGGCATTAACTGTTCAATTCTTTCCTTCCAAACGCTATCAGGCTCACCCATTGACACCCAAACGTCGGTATAAATAACGTCAGCGCCTTTTGTTGCAAGCATAGGATCTTCAATAAACTCTAATACTGCGCCGGTCTTAGTTGCTATTTCTTGACACTCATCAACTAATTGTTTATTGGGAAAATATTCTTTTGGGGCACACGCCACAAAATGCATACCCATTTTAGCGCAACCGACCATTAAAGAATTACCCATATTATATCTTGCATCTCCCATATAAACTAATTTTTTACCTTTTAAAGTTCCAAAATGCTCTTTTATGGTTAAAAAATCGGCTAAAATTTGCGTTGGGTGAAATTCATTAGTTAAACCGTTCCAAACGGGTACACCTGCGTATTTTGATAAGTCTTCTACAATTTCTTGACCAAAACCACGATATTCGATACCGTCAAACATTCTACCCAAAACTCTAGCAGTATCTGCTATACTTTCTTTCTTACCAATTTGAGAGCCTTGTGGATCAAGGTAAACTGCCGTCATTCCTAAGTCAGAAGCAGCGACTTCAAAACTGCAACGAGTACGAGTACTCGTCTTTTCAAATATTAATGCGATATTTTTACCCTGACAATAAGTGTGCTTTTCACCGTTCTTTTTCTTTGACTTTAGCTCGCTTGCTAAATCTATTAAATATTCAATTTCTTTACTTTCAAAATCTAATAATTTTAAAAAACTCTTGCCTTTTAAATTCATAATATCTCCAATTTATTGAGCGCAAACTTGTTTTATAGTTTGAATAGCGAACGCTAAATCTTCATCATTAATATTTAACGCAGGTAATAATCTAACCTTATCTTTTGCCGTTAAACAAATTACACCCTTTTCTATACATTTATTAACTACGTCTTTTGCGTTCTTAACAGTCTTTATGCCAACCATAAGTCCCATTCCACTTACGCTTTCTATTCCGGTAGCGCCTGTTAACTCATTAAACACGTATTTACTCTTTTTCTTTACGTTTGATAAAAACTCGTTGTCCAAACGTTTAATTACACTTAAAGCACCCGAAGCACAAACGGGATTTCCACCGTAAGTAGAACCGTGGTCGCCAAAACCCAATACGTTTTGAGTTTTTTCGTTCATTAGGCACGCACCTATTGGTAAACCGCCGCCTAAACCTTTTGCAGTCGTAATAACGTCAGGATTAACACCGTAATTCATATATGCGTAAAGTTCGCCCGTTCTTCCGTTACCCGTTTGAACTTCATCAATCATAAAAATAATATCGTTATCTTTACAAATCTTTTCAATGCCTTGCACGAACTCTTTATCTAAAGCGATAACTCCGCCTTCGCCTTGCACGCATTCGATTAAAATACCACAAACTTTATTTTCAGCTACAAGTTTTTTAACACTTTCAATATCGTTTGCGACAGCATGCACGAAACCGTTTGTCAACGGCTTAAATTTAGCGTGAAATACGTCTTGACCAGTTGCCGCAAGTGTCGTTATATTGCGTCCATGAAAACTGTTTTTAAGGGTTATTATAACGTTATAATCTTCGCCTTTATTATCAGCAGCGTATTTTCTTGCCACTTTTATAGCACATTCGTTAGATTCAGCGCCAGAGTTTGTGAAAAAAACTTTTTTCATGCCCGTTCTCACACAAAGTTCTTTTGCTAACTCTGCACAAGGCTTTGTGTAATATAAATTAGACGTGTGTTGTACTAAATCTAATTGATTGATAACGGCATTTTTCCATTCGATATCGTTAATACCAAAAGCAGTAACGCCTATACCTGAACCCATGTCAACGTATCTTTTTCCATCGGTAGAATATACTACACTACCCTTTCCACTTGCTATTTCAATAGGAAAACGAGCGTAAGTATTCGCCACGAACTGTTTGTCCATTTCTATTATGCTAGACATACTATTTCTCCTTAACCATTGTACCAGCGCCTTCGTCAGTCAAGATTTCCATAAGAATTGAGTGTGGAATTCTTCCGTCCATAATAATTACGTTTTTAACACCGTGACCTATTGCGTCTATACAGCACTTAACTTTTGGGATCATACCACCTTGAATAACACCTTGTTCAAATAGCGATTGTGCTTGCTCTATTGTGATTTCAGGAATTAAGGTAGACGGATCGTCTTTATCTTTTAATATACCTGCAATATCGGTCATCATAATAAGTCTTTCGGCGTTTAGCGCACCAGCAATCCTTGCCGCCGCCGTGTCGCCGTTAATATTATAAACGTTGCCTTCGTCATCGCAACCAACCGTTGAGATAACAGGAATATAGCCGTTATCAAGTAGGTCTTGTACACATTGAATATTGATATTAGTTATTTCGCCAACGTAGCCTAATCTTTGATCTTTCATTTTTGCTTCTATAAGCCTTCCATCCATACCTGAAACACCCATAGCTTTTCCACCTTTCATTTCAAGATAGTTGACTAACGACTTATTGATTTTACCTGCTAAAACCATTTGAACGATATCCACGGTTTCTTTATCGGTAACTCTTAATCCGTCCACAAATTCAGGTTTTTTGCCGAGTTTTGACATCATTTCACTAATTTCAGGGCCACCACCGTGAACAAGAACAACTTTTACGCCTATAAGATGTAATAGAACTATATCTTCCATTACTTGTTCTTTTAGCGTTTGATTTATCATAGCGTTTCCGCCGTATTTAATAACTAAAACTTTTCCGTTATAATTTTTTATATATGGAAGTGCTTGAGTTAATACTTCTGCTCTTTGCGCATTAGAAAAATGTTTATCCATTATTTCTTCTCCTTATTAGGTACGATAATCTCCGTTTATTTTTACGTAATCGTAAGTCAAATCACAACCCCATGCCTTTGACGAAAACTCGCCGTCGTTTAGATTAACTGCTATAACTATTTCTTTTTCTAACAAAATTTCTTTTGCCTTATCTTCAGAAAAATCAACGCCACTACCATTTTTACAAACGTCAATTTCGCCTTTATTAGATTTGAAAGACACGTCAATCTTATTGACGTCAACTTGAGCACCACTGTATCCGATTGCACAAAGCACTCTTCCCCAGTTAGCATCAGCGCCAAACATTGCTGCTTTAGTTAAGCTTGAACAAATTACGCTCTTTGCAACGGTTTTTGCTATATCTAACGTTTTTGCGCCGTCAACCGAACATTCTAGAAGCTTAGTTGCTCCTTCGCCGTCGCCTGCAATCATCTTACACAAAGCAACGTTAATCGTGTTTAACGCTTTCATGAAAGCGTTAAAATCTTCGCCTTCGCTAGTTATAGTAGCGTTTCCTGCTTGTCCGTTAGCAAGTACTGTCACCATATCGTTAGTTGAGGTATCTCCGTCAATACTAATCATGTTAAAGGTAGATTGAATATCGCCTTTTAACGCCTTATTTAACATCTCTTTGCTAATGCTAACGTCGGTAGTAATAAATACTAACATGGTTGCCATATTTGGATGAATCATGCCACTACCTTTTGCAATACCACCCATCTTACAAGTCTTTCCACCTATCGTAAATTCAACTGCAACTTCTTTTTGAGCAACGTCAGTTGTCATGATCGCTTCAGCTGCAAGAGAACCATTTTCGTTTGATAAACCTTTAGATAGTTCGTCTATACCGTTTGCAATAGGTTCGATATTTAGTGGTTGACCTATTACACCAGTTGATGCAACTACGACGTCACTAGCGTTTATAGATAATGCGCTTGCAACTAAATCGCTCATCTTTTGAGCAATTTCTATACCGTTTGCGTTGCAAGTGTTGGCATTTCCACTATTACAAATTACTGCTTGAGCAATTCCGTTTTCTAAGTGTGACTTAGTCACAATCAATGGCGCACCTTTAACTAAGTTGGTAGTATAAACCGCCGCCGCAGTCGCTGGTACCGTACTATATATAAGCGCTAAATCACGTTTTGTACGATTTTTTCTAATTCCACAATGCACTCCGTTTGCTAAAAATCCTTGAGCGGCACATACGCCACCTTTAATAAACTTCATTTTTCTTCTCCTATAACACTAGTCCTGTTTTTTCGTCTACACCTAAAAGTATATTCATGTTTTGAATTGCTGCACCAGATGCGCCTTTTCCTAAATTGTCAAATCGACTAACTAAAAGTATTCTATCTTCATTACCAAAAACTGAGATTTCCATAGAGTCTTTGCCCTTCATTGAGTTAGCCGATAGAAAACCGTTTTCATCGTTTGCATCGACGTATTTTACTACGTCAGTTTTATATAAATCTTGATATATTTGTTTTATTTGGTCTAAATTACATTTAACGTCCTTTTTAAATAGTGGCACGGTAACTTCCATACCGCAATCGTAATTAGAAACTATTGGACAAAATATTGGTAAATCTTTTAATTTACAATACTTTTGCATTTCAGGTAAATGTTTATGCGATTGCGTAAGCCCGTATTGTCTAGGCGCTTGATATAAAGCAGGAATACTGTCACTTTCATATTCAACAATCATCTTCTTACCACCACCCGAATATCCAGTAATTGAAAAACAAGTTAAATTTATATCTTTTTCAATTACACCTGCATTTATTAAGGGATTAACAAGAGCGATAAAACCACTTGCGTGACAACCTGGGTTTGCAATTTTATTAGAAGTTGCAATCTTTTCCCTATTTCCGTCTAATTCAGCAAAGCCGTACTGCCAAATAGGATTTGTTCTATGCGCTGTTGAAGTATCGATAATTTTTACGTTTTTATTTTCAACTAAAGAAACCGATTCAATTGCCGCGCTATCAGGCAAACATAAAAATACTACGTCAGCGCTATTTATTGCGTCCTTTCTAGCATTTACGTCCTTCCTTAATTGTTCGGATAAAGTAATTAGGTTTATGTCCCTTCTTTCTTTTAATCTATCGAAAATTTTTAAGCCGGTAGTCCCTGCGCTTCCATCAATAAATACCTTAAACATTTGCAAGTTTTTCCTTTACGAAATCTATTTGTTTTTGAACGGATTCTGGCGACGTTCCACCTTTTGAAATACGCTTTTCAACACAAGTCTTTAGGTTTATTTCGTCGAACAAATCATTATCAAAAATTTGGTCGTATTTTTTATATTCGTCAAGCGTCATTGTTTCCAACACTTTGTTGTTCTTTATACAGTCGCTAACAATCGTTCCAACAATTTTATACGCTGACCTAAAAGGCATGCCCTTTTTAACCATATAATCGGCAAGGTCGGTCGCATTGATAAAACCTTTTTGCGCAGCAACGAGCATGTTTTCGGTTAATACGTTCATTCCTTTTATCATCGGTGCAAAAACGTCTAAACACATCTTTATTGTATCGTAACTATCAAACACGCTTTCTTTATCTTCTTGCATATCTTTGTTATACGCAAGTGGTAAACCTTTAAGCATTGTTAATATTCCTATAAGATTTCCGTAAACTCTACCCGTTTTGCCACGAACGAGTTCTGCCATATCCGAATTTTTCTTTTGTGGCATAATTGAAGACCCAGTCGTAAATGCATCGGATAACTCAACGAATTTAAATTCCCAACTTGTCCAAAGAATAATTTCTTCCGAAAATCTAGATAGGTGCATCATTAACATTGAAGCGTCGCTGTTAAATTCTACGCAAAAATCCCTATCTGATACGCCGTCAATACTATTTAAGCCAACGTTAGTAAAGCCTAAAAGTTTTGCTTCCATATCCCTATCGGTATTATAAGTAGTTCCAGCTAATGCACAACTACCTATTGGACAAATGTCAATACGCTTTTTTAAGTCGTTAAATCTATCTATATCACGAAGAAACATCATGGCGTAAGTCATAAGATGATGCCCGAAAGTTATAGGTTGAGCACGTTGCAAGTGAGTGTATCCTGGCATTATAGAACTTTTATGCTCATAGGCCTTGTCTGCAATTTCAACTATTAAAAGTTTGATTTTGTCGATTATTTCATCAGTACAATCACGCAAATACATTCTTGTATCTAAAGCGACTTGGTCGTTTCTACTTCTTGCAGTATGAAGGCGTTTTCCAACTTCACCTACCCTTTCGGTTAAAACTTGCTCGATAAACATATGAATATCTTCTGCCGAATAATCTATTTGTAAATCTCCGTTTTCAATATCTTTTAAGATTTTATCTAAGCCGTCAATCAATATATCAGCATCTTGCGTGCTTATTATATTCTTTGCACCAAGCATACTAGCGTGCGCCATACTGCCCAAAATATCTTGCTTATACATTCTACTGTCAAACTTGATAGACGAATTAAAATCATCAGCAATCTTATCTGTTATTCCGTCGGTACGACCCGTCCACATTTTTGCCATTTTTCTTCTCCGTTTATAGACTTTTTTATAGTCTTTTTAATGAAAGTGTCCTGCACTGAAGAGTGCAGGACTTTGGTACGAAACCTTATTTCTTACCTTGTTCAGCCATAGCGGCAACTTTAATTGGTAAACCGAATAGATTTATAAAACCTTCAGCATCTTTTTGATTGTAATCGCTTTCGCCAAAAGTAGCGATTTCTTCGCTATATAGCGAATCGTCACTCCAAACGCCTGCGTTAATCATATTGCCTTTATAGAGTTTTAAGCGAACCTTACCGTTAACCTTTTCTTGAGTTTTATCAACGAAAGCGGCAAGCGCTTCTCTTAATGGTGTAAACCATTGTCCGTTATACACGAGTTCTCCGTAAGTAATTGCTAACTTTTGTTTTTCGTGCATTGTATATTTATCCAAACATAACGTTTCTAAAACGCTATGCGCTTTGTAAAGGATTGCTCCACCAGGCGTTTCATAAACGCCACGACATTTCATACCAACTAATCTGTTTTCAACGATATCTAGAATACCTATACCGTTTGCACCACCTAATTCGTTTAACTTTAGAATAATGTTCTTAGCGCTCATTTTCTTTCCGTCAAGAGCAACAGGTGCACCTTTTTCAAATTCTATTTCTACGTAGGTTGGCTTATCAGGTGCATCGATTGGAGAAATACCCATTTCTAAGAAACCTTTCTTTTCGTACGTTGGTTCGTTGCCCGTATCTTCTAGGTCTAAACCTTCGTGTGATAAGTGCCATAAGTTCTTATCTTTTGAATAGTTTGTTTCCCTATTTATTTTTAGTGGAACGTTATGCGCTTCAGCATAATCGATTTCTTCTTCACGAGATTTGATATCCCATTCACGCCATGGAGCGATGATAGGCATATCAGGTACGAAGTGCTTAAACGTTAATTCAAAACGAACTTGGTCGTTTCCCTTACCCGTACAGCCGTGAGCAATAGCGTCAGCGCCTTCCTTTATTGCAATTTCAGCAAGAGCTTTTGCTATACAAGGACGAGCGTGTGACGTACCTAATAAATATTCTTCATAAATTGCGCCTGCTTTTACACATGGAACAATATAGTTATCAACGTAATCTTCGGTTAAGTCTAAAACGTAACATTTTGACGCACCCGTTTTAATTGCCTTTTCTTCTAAGCCTTCAAGTTCGTCTGCTTGACCAACGTTTGCGGCAACTGCTATAACTTCACAGTTATTGTAATTTTCCTTTAGCCATGGAATGATAATTGACGTATCAAGACCACCTGAGTATGCTAAAACTACCTTTTTAATATCTTCTTTTTTCATAACGCCTCCATAATGCTTTTCGTTCATTTATTTTTTACAGCATTATTATATACACTTATAAATTTATTGTCAACGATTTTTCATTGTTTTTATGAATATTTTTCAAAAATATTTACATAATTTTCAAATTATTACATATTTTATTCATAATTTAGTGAATATTTTAATTTTTTATTCATTTCGAATAATTGAATAATGAAATTTTAATCAAAACATACAAAAGTGCGGGGTGAAAAAATTCCCTTCCCGCACGATTATATTTTCAGCCAAACAAAAAATCAAAAACTATTTTACTGAACGACGATATTTTTCAGCTTCCCAGTTATTGATGAAATAAACTTCTTTTTCGTTCATAGTAGAAACTGTTA
This sequence comes from Clostridiales bacterium, assembly GCA_015055735.1. Taxonomy (GTDB): domain Bacteria; phylum Bacillota; class Clostridia; order Christensenellales; family Borkfalkiaceae; genus UBA1259. The sequence continues at coordinate 9,393 of SVHP01000016.1, forward strand.
GACCTGCTTTTTTAACTGTTGTTACTACGAAAAGATATGCAGCGAGAGTTTCTTCTAGTGTAGTTGCTTGCTTAATATCTGTATTGTAGTAAACGCTTGATTTTTCTACTACCATAGTATTAGGTGAGAAACCTAAAATATTGTTTAAGTAAACAAGTTGGTCTGGATATAAAGGAGTTTCATCTAAAACTGCTTTATTTAATGGATTATCCTTAACGAAATCGTTTACAATCTTAGTTTCCGACTTAAATCCAGTTTCGGTAGGAACTAAACTAACCGTTCTAAAGTCGTCAGCTAAACCAAAGTAATTTCTAATAGTTTCGTTAACGTCAGTATTCACTGCTTTAACCCTATCGATAAAGTCGCCTGTAACAACAAGGCCGTGGTTTTTCATGAAAATAACTTCTGGGTATTTTCCTGATTTTGCAACGTATTCGTCGATCTTGTTCTTCATAGCGAGAGTTAATTCAAAACCAGGATTGATATATGGTAAGAAAATAAAACCAAAATCCTTATCTTTGAATAACTTTTCAGCAAGCGCTTCACCTTCTTGGCTACAAGTTAAAAGGTTAGCGTAAACTGAGTGGGTATGAATTACGTACTTTTTAAGTATTGCATGGAAACCAACTTCTACACTTGGGCGAAGAGTTTGCATTCCAGTAATTGCAATAACTGAATTTTTGCTTACTTCAGCGCTTTCTTTCTCATAGTCTTTTTCAACCGAAAGATCAACGCTATTGTAATAATCATAAATCTTATTTTTATCTACGGCAACAAAAGCTGTATTTTCGTTTATGTCAACGAGTCTATAACCAGAAGCTTTGATTAACATAGCGCCGTTATCGAAATTTTTAACCGAAGTGTTGCCGCCGCCACCTTGAGTATAGTCTGCACGGCTACCTGCGTATTGTGATATATCTATCAAATCTTTAATTGTGTTTTTCATTATTTTCTCCTTAACTGTTAATTTAAATTGAAAGCTTTATTTATGTCTTCAACTTCTTTATCGCTTATCATTACTATATCGCCTATCATCTTTGCATGGATAATGGTATTTGCAGTAAATTCAGCAACTTCAAGTCTATCGAAAGCATTGATTAAAGTAGTACCGGTACTGATAACGCTATCGTTTTCAACTAATATAACCGGTGAACTTGGACTCAACATACTTGAAATCTTTTTTGGCTCAACGATATTAGTACCGAAAGGAACTCTTCCAATATCACGCATTGCAATATACGATTCAGGAATAGTTCTACTGTCAATCGGCGTATGAGTCACACCAAACGCCATAAGGTGTTTAGGGTGCGCAACCGTTATCGCATTAATTTCAGGATGTTCGTCGTAAATAAGTTTATGCAAAGTAACCGAACGACTTGGACGTTTTCCAGCCTCTCTCCAACCGTTTTCTATTCTAACGATATCTTCAGGTTCGATATATTTTCTGTCTACACCGTAAGGTGTTATAAGAAAAGCGTCGTTATTCAAGCGAACTGAGAACGTACCTTGAGTACTCGTAAACAATCCTTGATCGTAAGATCTGTGAATTAAAGCGCACATTTCCTTTCTCAATCTTCTTTCGTCCGAACTATAAGTCGTTGGAATAAATTCGCCGAGCGAAGTCTTGCCCTTTCTATTATTTAGTTCAATTTGTTCTTCGGTTAATGGTTCAGGTTTGCCTAAAATAGACGCCGTAATACCTATTGATGCTGCAAAGTTTAAGGTTTCAAAGCGTTTAAATGCTTCAAATAGATTGTCAGCACAAGTAATAACGCCATGGTTTTCCATGATAACGGCGTTATAACCTTTTTTAATTTCGGCAACTATTCGTTTTGCCAAAAGATCGCTGCCAGGTACTTCATATTCAGCAATACCAACCTTACCACAAACTTGTTGTGGCGTTGGAATAATATTAACGTCTGGAATCTTTCTAATCAAACTATAACTAACGAGTGCTGGTGGGTGCGCGTGTAATACTGCACTTACGTCCGATCTCGTTTCGTATACTAATTTGTGAAATGGTAATTCAACAGACGGTTTATACTTGCCTACGACCGTTCCGTCAGGAAGCACCTTACAAATATCTTGTGGTGTAAGCGAACCTTTGTCAATACCAGATGGTGTAATCCAAATATTTCCTTCACTGTCGAGAATAGATAGGTTCCCACCAGAAGTAGTCGTCAATCCCTTTTGATAAACACGGTTTATCAACATGACGATTTGTTCTGCAGGATGCATTAGGTTAAAATTCATACAGTTTCTCCTTGAATAATTATATTTTCCCTATCGTTTGTGTATTTTGTATATAGTAATAAAATTGCGCTTAATATTTTAAGCAAAATTACATTTGTTGTCCGCCGGTAACGTTGATAGCTTGACCAGTCATGTAGTTTGAATAGTCAGACGCTAAGAATACCATTGCGTTTTCGATATCGATATATTCGCAAGAACGTTTCATAGGAACTTGGTTGATATATTTTGCTCTAACTTCTTCTTCGGTAATACCTTGGTTAGCAGCGTATTGTTTGAACAAGCTGTTTACCCATAGTGGTGAATTTAATAGGTTACCAGGACAAATACAGTTAACTCTTACGCCTGCTTCAGCAAATTCTAATGCTAAACTTTGAGTTAAACCTACGCCACCAAACTTACTAGCTGCGTATGCACCGTTTTTGAAACTTCCCTTTCTACCTGACTTAGAGTTGATTTGAATAATGCTACCACTCTTTGCTTCAAGCATATATGGAGCGAAAGCCTTAACCGTGTTGAAATATCCGTTTAAGTTGATGTTAGTAACCAAGCTGAAAGCTTCTGGTGTCAAATTGAAAATATCGCCACTCTTAACGATAGCAGCGTTACAAATAAGAATATCAACCTTACCGTATTTTTCAATAACGGTTTTAGCTGCATCTTGTAATTGGTCGAATTTAGTAACGTCAACAGCAAGAGCGATAGCGTCGTTTAATTTAGAAGCAACTGCTTGTGCACCGTCGTAGTTAATATCGCAAACTACTACTTTGCAACCTTCTTTGTCTAAACGCATTGCTAATGCTTCGCCTAAACCTTGGCTTGCGCCTGTTACTACTGCTACTTTACCTTGTAAATTGATTGAACTCATTTTTATTTCTCCTTAAAATGTTTTATTTTTTTAATTTTTATTTTACGGTGTTATGACCGATAATTGCGAATTTTTTAATTCTTTCATATAGATTTGGTGTTTCCTTGATAGTTTTTTCAGAGAACATACCATAATCTAAACCTTTTTCACTAGAAATTGCTTCGTGACCGATAAGCGCCCAAGTTGCATCGATTAAATGTGCGTGTTCAGGTTTTGCAAGCGCTGCGCAAGCAAACTTTTGACGTGGTGAGTTTACGTCTTCACCACTTATTTCAAAGAATCCGTTTTCTTGACACAAATTACTGATGCGAACGAGTTGTTCAGGGGTATTTCTAGTTGGCATATATGCAACTGCTAAATAGCCAGCCTTTTTAATCTCAGCGATTAGTTCAGGCAAGAAATCATCTTCAAACTTTTGAGCCTTTTTATCGCCCGTAACCGAGTTACCAACGTCGCCTAAATATGCGTAAGCAGGAATTGCGCCTAAACTCTTTGCAAATTTAACGAATTCAACAGCGTCAGGCATTTCTTCGTCAGCGTCAATATAGAAGAACGCTGTGTCAGCCTTCAAAACGCCAAGTAAGTCGTACAAGAAATTTTCGTTTTCACTATCTAATAAATAGCCCTTAATTTTATCGTTTACCTTTAAGTTAAGGTCGTTTTCCAAAAATGCGATAAGTTCGTTTGTTCTACCAAACTTATTTTCTAACTTAACTGCAAGAGCGTAAAGAAGATGTCTTTCGGTTACGCTTCCACCAAGTTCTGCTTGAGATAAAGGTTTAACGTCCTTTTCAAAATCAAGTTCTACACCGAACTTTCCAAACTTACCTGTGATAAGTTTACACATTTCAGCATTTCTTTGATTTCTCTTTTCTCTATAAAAAGCAAGATAATCGTTTAATTTTTGTACGCTTTGCGCAGGAATACCGTGCGCTGCCATATAAACGCATTCAGCTTGGTCTGGGTGATTCATCTTACCAAAGCCACGATTGAATTTAGCACGAACTTCAACACCACAAGTTGAACCAAGCCCTAAAATCTCACAAGCCTTTTTAAATTCTTCTACCCCTGATAAGCTATCGTGGTCCATAATACCCGCACTCGTCAAGCCTGCCATATACGCCATATACGCAGCTTTGGTTGGTGAATATGGTGAGAACGAATAAATGGTATGAATATGATTATTAGCATCGTTATCACGACGAACAGGTTTTTCTGTTTGTTTTTGAACAAGTTCTTTTAATGCTTCTAATCTTGTTTCAGCCGTTCCACCATTAAGCTTTTTAATTAATTCTTGCATAGTAAAACTCCTATATTTTGTTTAATAAATTATGCTTTTCATAAATTATACAAAAAAGATCTTATATAGTCAAGCATAATCATATTCTCGCTAGTTAAAAAAATAAATTTAATACATTATATAAAAATATATCAAATTAAGAGCAAAATTTAATCACAAATGAACACAAATGAACAAACGATTATAAATAGATAAAACAAATAAATATTTGGAGCTTAACAATTAAGAGATAACAATAAAAAATACCCTTATAAAAGAAAAAACCTCCCGGCCACAGCGACCAAGAGTCCCTAGATTGAAAATCAATCTTTCTTCTTTTGCTTAAAACATTTTGTTACGGAAATCAGACAGGATAAACGCTCTACAAGTTTCTTCATTAGCAAAAAATTTTACGCAATCTTCCAAGAATTTTTTCATTGTTACCCTCCTTTGTGCGACCAATAGATTTTTTTGTTTTTATCGCACCAACTCACTTAATAAGTTATGCAAATTAAAAGCAACAACAAATATTAAGTTGTAATGAAATCCCTTTGGAATTTTCGCCCATATTATATATCTAACTTTTTATATTGTCAACTGTTTATGACAAGTTTTTTAAATATTTTTTTAAAATTTATTTTTGCACAATATTTGTTAATTTTTAACACAAAAATAACCATACAAAGAAATTTTGCACGGTTATTTGTTAATTTATTTCACCAAGATGTTTTATCAATAATTATTTTCTTACTGCACCATCGCCCTTAATATAATACTTTGTCGTCACTAAAGCCGATAGTCCCATAGGACCACGAGCATGAAGTTTTTGAGTACTTATACCAATTTCTGCGCCTAGACCAAAAACAAAGCCGTCAGTAAACCTAGTAGAAGCGTTATGATAAACCGACGAAGCGTCTATTTCATCTAAGAATTTTTGGGCGTTATCTTCGTTCTCTGTAATAATACTTTCAGAGTGTCGAGTATTATGCTCATTGATATGCGAAATCGCCTCTTCTATATTATCAACAGTCTTAACAGAAATCATCGCTTTGCCGTATTCGGTATAAAAATCTTCTTCAGTCGCTATTTCTAAATACGGATAATCTTTTATGATATCGTAAGATCTTTCATCAGCACGAATAACCACTTGCTTTTCTTTCAACCTTTCAGCAATTTTAGGGAGTGCATTTTTTATAATTTTTGAGTGAATAACTAGTGATTCACAAGCGTTACAAACACTATATCTTTGAGTTTTAGCATTAAAAATTACACTTGCCGACATATCGACGTCAGCAAATTCATCAACGTAAATATGGCAATTCCCCGTACCCGTTTCTATTATAGGAATGGTAGAATTTTCCATTGTTGCCCTTATTAAAGATGCGCTTCCCCTAGGTATTAAAAGATCAACATACTTATTTAATTTCATAAATTCAGTAGTAGTTTCTCTAGAAGTGTCTTCTATAACTGAAATTGCATTTTGGTCAACACTCATATTTTTGAGCGCCATTTTTAACACTTTAACGATAGCAATATTTGAACGAAGAGAATCGCTACCACCTTTTAGAATTACTGCGTTAGCAGTCTTAAAACAAAGTGCAAAAGCATCGGCAGTCACGTTTGGACGAGATTCGTAAATTATGCCAACCACACCAAAAGGAACGTTCTTTTTTACGATGCTTATACCTTGCTCCTTATTTTCGTGAGAATACACTTCTTGTCCAAGTGGACTTTCAAGGGTAGCAACTTGTTCAAGTCCAATAGCCATACCTTCGATAACCGAACTCGTAAGAGCCAATCTATCAATAAAAGCATCGCTCATACCTTTTTTCTTAGCATTTTCTATATCGACAGTGTTTTCAGCCATTAGATAATCGGCGTTTTGCCTAAGCATCTTTGCACCTTCAAGTAAAGTTTCAGCACGTTTTTGCTCGCTTAATTTAATTAGTTCAATAGATGCTTTTTTTGCATTTTGACCAAGACTTAATAAATCATACATTATAGTTATTATCTCCCAAACAATTTCTTAAAAATCGATTTCAATTTATTTTTAACCCTAATTGTAAAAAAGAAGGTTTTTAACCGAATTTTTCGTAATGTTTTGCGTTTATACCACTTTTCTACCCTTTTTATATATTTAGTATCGTTGCTTTCAATATATTTTTTCCCGTGATAAAACCCTATCATTACCCCAAATACTTGCTCTTCTAAAATCGGCTCTAAAGTAAACTGACTATCGCCACACATAACGTATCCATCATCCTTTACTTCAACAACTCTATGAAGAACGAAAGCACCGTCTTTTCTAACGTAAAAAGCAACGTCGTATTTTTTCAGTCTTTCTTCCTTTAATTTTATAACGACCGACTGACCACGATTTTTTATAATCGGCCACATACTATTGCCCTTTGGAACAAAAGAAATTACGCCACTTTTTAACAATTCAGTTTTATAATCACCAAATTTTACATTTTCCATACTTTGATAGTATAACAAAAAGTTCGAGTATTTGTCAACACCCGAACGTATTTGTATTATGTTTTTAGACATTAAATTTATTATCATTACACCACTCGCCTACTAGTTAGATAGTACGACCAACGAAGATTTGATATAGGTTCTAAAACAGCATAATCACTTGCAGTATGTAATATATAATTGTTTCCAAAATAAATACCGACGTGACCTATCCTTTCAACACCTTTTTTATTATACCTAGAAGCGTTTGTGAAAAACATTAAATCACCACGTTTTAACTGACTTTTTTCCACAAACTCGCCATTTAGCGATTGCGCTCTACTAGTAACGTCTAATAAAACCCCGTTTGTTTTATAGTAGACATATTGAACGAAAGCCGAACAGTCAAATTTACCGTTTACAAAATTTGAATTTAACTTTCCATTTCCCCAATGATAGCGTTCGCTACCCCAAACGTATGGATAACCTAATAGTTTCATACCAAATTCAATTGCTTTTTCAACCTCATTAGTATAACTTTCAATTTCAAACAAATCTACGTAATCAGCGTGAACGTACGCGAATTTTTCTTTATATATTGTTTTATAATAAGAACCTTGCTTTTCAATATATAAAACCATATCGTTTTTATCCATATATCCGACAACCGAATAATTACTACTTGGTCCACTCCTTATTCTTAAAGAATTAGTTTTTGAAACTAAATATTTCTTTTTTTCAATTTCTTCATCGTCAAACGGTGGAATTATTTCATTAGGTGGATTATTGGGTAAACTTTCAACTGGTGGAATTATAACACTCTCATCTACTGACGGCGGGACAATTTGAGAATTGTCATTAACTGAATTATTTTCTTTATAACTACAAGCACTGAATAACCAAACAACACAACATAAAACTAAAGTAATAAATCTTTTCATCGATTAAATTATAATATAACTACGCCTTGAAGTCAATAGGAAATTACTGGGAATTTAGACTGTTATGTCTGACATAATTATATGTAAAATTATGTTGTAATTACTTGCATAATAAAACATTTAAAACAACTTACTTATTCCTTAACGCTATTCCGTTTCTTTTTAGAGAAATTAATACCCCCCATCACCTTATCTAAAACAAAAAGAGACGCCTTTTGATGTCTCTTTTCTTTTGGTGTGAAAGATAGGACTTTCGCCTGTGCGACCTACCCGCAAAATAGTCCACTGGACTATTTTTTCGCCTATCGGCGAACACGCAACTAAAGTTGCTCGCTCCATATTCAATTCCTATCCTTTTTAGCACAAAAAAATACAGGCACCGTTATGGTGTCTGTATTTTTTGGTGTGAAAGATGGGACTTGAACCCACACGGATATCCATACGCCCCTCAAACGTACGCGTCTGCCAATTCCGCCACTCTCACAAGTTAGCCTATATATATTACTCAATATTTTTTGTTTTGTCAAGAATATTTGTGTATAATTTTCTATATTTTATAAAGTTTTGTTCTATTTTATTTAAGTATTCCCTACTTTCACTAAACGGTATTTCTTTTAAGGTTTTTCCGTCGTCACTTAATTCAGTATTTAGTAGCCAAAGAGCAACGTTGCCTTCCCCTGCATTATAGGCAACTAAAGCCGTTTTCATATTTTTAAATCGGTTATACAAATACTTTATATAAAAGCAACCGAAATTTACGTTTGTATCAACGTTAAAAATATCATAATCGTCAACACCTAATTTATTTGCGATATAATTAGCCGTTTTATCGGTTATTTGCATAAGTCCTTTTGCACCTTTTTTACTTTGCGCATTTTTATCAAAGCTACTCTCAGTTTTTATCACAGCGAATATAAGTACCCTACTTAAACCGTAGTAGTCGGCATACTCAAAAATAGTTTCTTTATACGATAATGGATAAAAATATCGTCTTTCTATTATTCTACTAGCAAACAACACTCCAAACAGTATCCAGCAAATAACAAGATAAAACAATAACGCCTTAAATATAATTCTAACTAATTTTTCCCTCGTTTTTAAATTAAAAAAACTCATACACATAACTATTATATTCAATAATATGAAAATTAGCCGAATTCAACGTTAACTTTTGACAATATAAGATTTTTTACGCTAAAATTTGACTGTAAAACAATGGTTATTTATAGTATAATCTATCTTACTATAAAAAGGTGGATTATGAAAAAACTTTGTACTTTAACAGCATTTTTAACGTTCTTTATAAATATTACAACCTATTTCTTTAACCCAACGATAACGTTTGCCCAATCAACGTATTTAAGGGTTATAAATAACGAAACGCCTTTTTATCAAAACGTCAACGACACTGAACCTTGTTTTTATTTACCGTACACATATTACGTTAAAGTATTAGATAATTTTGAGAGTTTAACACACGTTGAAATTCACGGTAAAAACGGTATTGCTGGTATTGACGGATACGTACCGACCGATGACCTTTTTGACGATGGTTTAGAAGTTATAAATCCCTTTCTCTGTCTTGACATAACGACGGCTGGAACAACCGTTTTATATCAAGACAGATACTTGGTTACACCTAGTCAGTACATTTTTGCCCAACGAAAACTTAAATATTACGGACATATTAGTTCTGAAAATGGTAATATTTATTACGTTTCATACAACAATAAACTCGGCTACGTTAAGGAAAGCGACATTTTACCTTTCGCTATCCAAAACCATCCAAACGAATTAACGTTTATCGTCCAACCATCACCACCCGTGGAAGAGGAGCAGTATGAAAATACCTCTAATAATAGCGACTTTTTTGGATTAAAATCGGTAATTATCGTTTGCTTATTGTTTGCAGGTTTAATAGCCTTATTTATTGCACTAGGCAAAAAGAACGACAATCGCAAAAGTAATTATTACGAAGAAAACGATTATGAATAATTTAAGCCGACAGCTTAAACGAATTATCCTTTCCCTTTTTTCTCGAATTATTTTTAATATTATTTAATTTACCAACGCACTTTTCCCCTTTATTCTTTCTCGAATTTTCTTCTCGATTTTCCACCCTTTTAACCAGCCATTTTATTGCGTTAATATTCAAACAATTTTTTTCAAACCACTCGTCCGTTAATAAGGCTTTATCACAACGATGTGAAATTTTTTTTATTAAATTAAGCTGTTTCCTATAATAACTTCGCTTAGTCGTATCGATATTTTCAAAGTATTCTTTAGGTCTTATCTTCAAATATTTGTAATCCAACAACTCTAATTCTTCGTTAGTAAGACTGATTAAAACAGCTTTTAGTTTACTTTTTAATTGTGTTAAAATGACTTTTTGCGCCATGTGTTCAATTATGATTTCACACTGCTCGTCACAAGGTGAATAGTCGTTCATTGACGCTAACGCCCTCCTTTCTACGAAATCGTCAATCTGTCTTTTTATCGCTTCTATGCTAGTATAAGCATATAAAACGGCTTTTGTGTAAATAACGTTCATAAGTTACTCCTTAATAATTTTGCTTTTGCATCGATGCCCCATAATTGTATAACCGAAAAATGCCAATGTCAATATTTTATGTCACATTTTACGAACATTTGTTCGTGTTTTTTATTGTATAATAACATAGAAATATGTCAATTTTTGTCATATTTGATTTTTTCTAACAATTTAAGGATTTTTTGCCGATAAAAAATTAATTTTAAAAAATATAAATATATTTAAAAATATAATGACAAAACGTTATTTATATGATAAAATATAATTTATGGAAAACTTATTTACAAAAAAATCTAAAAATCTTATAATTACCCTATTATTTGCAGTTCTAATTATTTGTTCGGCTTTTACTTTTCTTACGCCAAAAGTAGCACAAGCGTCTTCGTTGATTGAAGTTAACAAATACTTGCCAAAAACCGATTTAGAATGCTTATCTTTAAACTCGCCTAAAGACGTTTACTCCGACGAACAAATTACGGCAATAGTTGACTCGGATAAATTTATTATTGAATATAACGGTGTATTGCTTGAAGAATTTAATAATTTTGAAGAAATTAATCAAGTTTTAAAGTTTAATGCAACTTCATTATTGATAAACGATTATGCAAGAATTTATTCCCTAACCTTTAATTCACAAGATAATACTATCCAAAAAACCGATCTTAACATTAGTGGAAACGACTTTGCATTGAATTCTAATCTTTTAGCAACCACTTTCAATAATATAGTCAAATTTTACGATAAAAACCAAAACGATTTTCAAGAATCAACGGCTCATCAACAAATTAAAAACGTTAAGGAAAACACGCCAATCGCTGCGAACGATAATTATTTCTTCTTTCTTAACAATGATGACGTATTGCATAAATACGACGTAATTTCAAAAGAAAGCACACCTTTGTTCGCCCCTGAAAATACATATTTTAAGAACAATCTACCACTAAAAATAATCGCAAACCAAAGTCACGTTTATTTATTACTTGCCGGTGGAGATATCGTAAAATCCGATATTAACGGCAACTATACAACCCTAAATTGTGACAATGATAAAAATTTAGATTATGAGTTAGGAAAAATTACAAACCCAAGTAACCTTTCGTTTAAAGGCGATAATTTGTTAATTATTCAAGCAAACACAATACAAGAATTTAAGATTGACAATAATAAATTAGTGTTTACCGGATACGCTATTGCTAGTGGCAAAACTGCATACAATCGTGTAAACGGTCAAGCGCAAGCCGTATCTATGCAAAAATACGGCGATAATTTAGCTGTATTAGACGATTATAAATTGACTATCGTTAATACCGATAACGTAGATAAGTACGACCTAAATAATTATAAAAATTACGTGGAAGGAAACGAAAAACTTATTGGCGAAACCCTCCCTAACAAGTTCGCATTAGGCGTAGAACACGCATTTTTAGTTTATAACGCAGGCGATTCTTCTTGTAAATTAAAGTTTTTAAATTTTAAAACTGATAAAATATATGATATTGAAACCTCAGCTTTAAATTTGCGAGTAGAAGACGTGTTCTTTCAAGGAAATAGTTTTTATATACTAAACGGTACCGAAAACTTTACACCTGAAGTGTATAAAATTGACGAACAAGCCCTATCGTCAGCCGAAAAAGAAAATTCTTTTCAATTATCAGAAAATGATAGAATTTATAAAATTCCAATCAATTATTCGGTTAAACACATTTGCCTTGACCTATTTGGCAATATATATTTAGCAAACAACAAAGACGTAATAAAAATTACTAAAGAAAAGCAGAACGTATACACTATTCCTGAAAAAATAATTGATAGTTGCACTAATATCAAAAAGTTATCGACTGATTTAGCTGGCAATTTGTTTATTTTGGACGAAAACACTTTGAAACAATATTCCACGACATCTCAATCAATAAGCGATATTGTAATTAACCAAAATATAACTTGTTTTGCCTTCGATTATATAGACGACGATTTCTATATTTTAACTAACAGCAACGAATTTATATCGAAAACTTATGGTATTCAAACCACGTCTATTAAAGATTTAGTTATTCCTAGTGATTTTAACTTAAACAACTCTAACACAAATTTTGCATCTACTCAGTTAAAGTCGTATAAGATCGCTCAAGATGAAAATGCATTTATAGTAAAACAAACCGAAAACGGTTTTGAACTTGATAAACTAGCAACGGCTGGCGAAGAATATATTTACGTTTGCCCTATAAGCCTTTCTCAAGGTACTGCTACACTACATATTCTTGCAGGTCAAAACGATATCGTTCTCACTTTATCAAATGCAAATTGTGAAAATTTAACACAAAACACTTCGGTTAATCAAAAAGCGTACGTCACACCAAAAGTTAACGTTTTATACTACCCTATTCTTACTAGAAACGGCACGTATAATTTACTTAATGACAGAGAACAAATAACGCTTGATAAAAACACTGAAATCTCGCCACAGTTTACTGTTGAATTTTTAGGTCAAACTTATTATTACGCTAAATTTAACTTAGGCGAAAAAGAATTTGCAGGATACATTCCAACAGCGTTTACTGTTACCACCTTAAATAGCAACGTCGTTTACGACGAATATTCAATAGAAACGGTATCCAAAACCAATCTTTATAATGATTATGAATTGTCAAACCTAGTCTTTGAAGATTGTCTACAAGATGGAACTTCCGTAAGACTATTAGAAAAAGATAAGAACGTTAGTAAAATTGCAGTTCTTGTTGACGGCGAGTGGATTGAAGGTTATATTCCTACCAAATATATTAAAGACAAGCCTAGTGTTGCAATAAGAAATGTTTTAGTGATTTTAGCAGTAGTGACAAGCCTTTCAGCAACTTCAATATATTTCTTACTAAAGAAGAAAAAAGATATCTAATAAAACGAATAAAAAAGAGCCCACTATATAACCGATAAGTGGGTTCTTTTATTTTGCTTGTTTTTTAATTTAATCTAAGTAAACACTTTCATCTTGAGTATTAGGAATAACGCCAAACAAAGAAAATTCTTCATCAACGTCAAAATTTTCAGCATTTTCATACGCAACTAACTTGCTTATCGAAACTTCGTAGGCAGTCATTATTTTCATACTGTCGTCAGTTATTTTCTTTTGATATTCTCTACTTTGAATTCTTCCACTAACTGCAATCTTTTCACCAACTGCAAGATTTTTTGCAAATCTAGCGTTTCTTCCCCACGCTATACATGGTATATAATCGGATTTATTATACGAACGATTGACTGCAATTAAAAGGTCTGCAATCTCTCGATTGAAAGGCGTAGTTCTATATATAGGTGGTTTACAAATATACCCCATTAAAACTATACTGTTTGGATTTCTAACGATTATATCGTCTAGTAATTCTCTAATAAAGACCGTTAACATTAGTTTACTTTTACCGTCGACCAACTTGTTATAACTTCTAAATTGACCGAGAGCGTTAATTGTATCACCAACTTTTAACTGTCTATCGCTTATTAGTCGTTCTGAAATGGTAATGGGTAGTATATCTCCTTGCCCCGACAATCGTTTTACTAATAAATTCATTTCATAAAAGCCTTCCCCATACACTTCGTGCGAAAATTCGGCTTCGGTCACTATTTCGCCACTGACGAATACTTTGTTGTTTTTTTCTGCCATAAAGTTCATATTTTTACTTTCCTCCAAAGAATTTCTAATTATTTTTAATTTGTGTTCCATCTGCTAGCATATGATAATCTTGCTTGTATATAAGTTCGCCTATGCTGACAAATTCATAACCTTGTTGTTTTAATTCTTTAATTATGGTTTCTATCGCTTTTGAGGTGTGTAAACCTTGATTATGAAATAATACTATCGAACCATTTTTTACTCTATTTAACACTCTATCCGTAATATCTTTAGCTGATAAATCTTTCCAATCTAGACTATCTACGTCCCATTGAATAGTATATAAACCCAATTCTTTTGCCGTTTCAATAAGTAAATCATCATAATCACCGTAAGGCGGACGAAATAATTGAACGGTTTTTCCCGTTATGTTTTCAATTGCTCCTTTTGAACTTAAAAGTTCTTTAGTTATTTCCTCCTTAGTAAGTTTACTCATGTACGGATGAGTTGCCGAGTGAGTGCCTATTTCATGACCTAAATCACTAATTTTTTTGACGTAGTCGGGGTGCTTTTTTACCCAAAATTCAACGGCGAAAAAGGTGCACTTAATATTTTGGTCTTGCATTATTTGTAAGAGTTTATCGGTATAATCCACACCCCAGGCACAGTCAAATGATATTGCAATCTTTTTATCGTCCGTTTCCACCCTATATATAGGAAGTTGCCTTGTTTTTAACCCAGCAAAAGTCTCTTTACTAGTAATTGCAAATACTATTGACATCAATAAAATTATCGCAAGAGCCAAGCTTATAAGCGCTATCATTTTTCGCTTTGTCAAAACTGTAAAATACATTATAAACCTTTCCTTTTGTCAAATTTTGTTATCTTTTGTTAGATTATATTCTTTTATGTATAAACATTAACTTATTAAAAAGCCTTTATAAATCTATATGATTTTCTTCTACCTTATATGAAAAAACTAAAATAAAAACACTATCTTTTTTATTTATAGATAGTGCTTTTATATTTTGTTGCAATTATTATATAAAAGTGTTAAAATATTTTTATTGTCACCAACTAGGAGAAAAATGTGAGTAAAAAACTTATTGCTATTTTAGCATCGTGCGTAACTGTATGTTTAGCAGTCGGTATTATTTTAATTTCAATTAATACCAACGACGCAAACAATGAAAACACCGACCACGTGCACAACTTTAACGGTAGAAGAATTACACAAGAATATTTAGCAACTAATCCAACTTGCACTGAAAAAGCAAAATATTACTATTCTTGTGATTGTGGAGAAAAAGATATTGATACTTTTGAACACGGCTCTCCCCTTGACCACGCTTATGGCGAGTTTATAACTAATGGTAACGGTACTCATACTAAAACTTGTTCAAGAGATAATACTCATACTATAACTGAAAATTGTAGTGGAGGAACTGCATCTTGCACTAACAAAGCAATATGCGTTAATTGTGATACTGAATATGGTGATTTAGAAGAACACAAATATTTAACTTTAAAATATGACAACACAAAGCATTGGCACGAATGTATTTGTGGCGATAAGAGCGATATAGAAAATCATACTCCAGGTGCTCCTGCAACTGAAAACTCAAATCAAATTTGTACGGAATGTAAATATATTGTAGCGACTGCATTGGGTCACGTTCACACTTTGCATTTAACAAAAGTTGATGCTATCCAACAATCTTGTACAAAAGAAGGTAATATAGAATATTATACTTGTACTTGTGGAAAGTGGTTTACTGACAGCACTGCAACTACTGAAATCTTTGATAAAGACAGTGTTGTTATAGAAAAAGATAACCATGATTACACCCTAGAATATAACGAAACACAGCATTGGTACGAATGTATTTGTGGCGATAAGATAAATATTGAAGATCACAAAGGTGGTACTGCAACTTGTACTGAAAAAGCAGTTTGCTCAACTTGTGAAACGTCTTATGGCAACTTAAAAGGTCACGAATACATTATCATAAAATATAATGAAACACAGCATTGGTACGAATGTGTTTGTGGAGATAAGATAAATATAGAAGATCACAAAGGTGGTACTGCAACTTGTACACAAAAAGCAGTTTGCTCAACTTGTGAAACGTCTTATGGCAACTTAAAAGGTCACGAATACATTATCATAAAATATAATGAAACACAGCATTGGTACGAATGTGTTTGTGGAGATAAGATAAATATAGAAGATCACAAAGGTGGTACTGCAACTTGTACACAAAAAGCAGTTTGCTCAACTTGTGAAACAGCTTATGGCAACTTAAAAGATCATCAGCACACTATCATAAAGTATAACGAAACACAACATTGGAACGAATGTAGTTGTGGTGATTATCAAACAAAAGAAAACCATAAAGGTGGAACAGCAACTGAAACTACAAAAGCGATATGTTCAGTATGTAATCAACCATATGGCGAATTACTAGAAAAACCGACAACTGAAGGATTAGAATTTACTTTAATAAATAATGGTACTGAATATTCAGTAACGGGATACACAGGGAGTTCTACTAACGTATATATTCCTGCAACTCATGAAGATAAACTAGTAACAGCTATTGGCGAAGCAGCGTTTAATAATTGCAGTTTATTAAGTAATATAATAATTCCAAATACTATTAAATCTATTGGTAATTATGCTTTCCGTGCCTGTTTTTCTTTAGAGTCGATAGTAATACCAAATAGTGTTACAACTATTGGTGAAAATGTTTTTTATTTTTGTACCGTACTAGACACTATTTATTGTGAAGCTGAAGATAAACCAACTGGTTGGGATAGTAATTGGAATAGAAACGATTATAATGGTAGTTATCATGACGTTTATTGGGGATATAATGGTAATTAAAAAATAAACCAACCTAGTTTTAAAATTCTAAAGGCGCTGCGAATTCTCGCAACGCCTTTTCCCTATTATTTTATGAAATTAGTTTAAGCCGTTATGTAAAATATCAGAAATGATACCGATAATCTTGTCGTGGCAACCACCACAACCGGTTGAACAATGAGTTAGTTCTTGAACGTGTTGAAATTCTTTTTCTACGTCTTCAAACTTTTGATGATCTTTCATTGCATCTTCAATATCAAATAGGCTAACTTGCATACAATTACAAATTATTTCGTTCTTTTTATAATCCATAGTACACCCCAAAAACAATTATTTGTTGAAATATCTCTTTAGTAAGCCTTCAAAAGCTTTGCCGTGACGAGCTTCGTCTCTTGCCATTTCGTGAACGGTATCGTGAATAGCGTCAAGATTTAACGCCTTAGCCTTTTTTGCAAGTTCAAATTTACCTAAAGTTGCGCCGTTTTCAGCTTCAACTCTCATTTCAAGGTTTTTCTTTGTAGAATCGGTAACAACTTCACCTAAAAGTTCAGCAAACTTTGCTGCGTGTTCTGCTTCTTCGAAAGCTGCCTTTTCCCAATACAAACCGATTTCAGGATAGCCTTCACGGTGAGCAACTCTTGCCATTGCTAAATACATACCAACTTCGGTGCATTCGCCTTGGAAGTTCATTCTTAAACCTTCTATAATTTCAGGATCTACGCCTTGAGCAACGCCGATAACGTGTTCAGCAGCCCAAGAAAGTCCGTCGCCTTGAGCGTTAAACTTAGAGTCAGGTGCGCCACAAGTTGGGCATTTTACTGGAGGGGTATCTCCTTCGTGTACGTAACCACAGATAGTGCAAACAAATTTTTTCATATTTTTAATCTCCTTATAATGCGGTTTCCCGCTAAATTTTTTCTTTTAATTATTACTTTTAATTATTAACTACACAGTCAGGGCAAGTTCCATAATAAATACATTTTTCACTTGCAACTTCAGATCCCATTTCTTTAAGTTCTTCAGGGATTGGCGCTGGCTTAAATAAATCTATTATCTTCCCGCATTTATTACATATGAAGTGACTGTGCCTTGACGTATCTCCGTCATAATGCAACCTTTCATCTTCGGTTTCTAAAGTTATTATCATCTTTTCATCAGTTAATAACTTAAGGTTGCGATAGACCGTCCCCAAACTGATATTAGGATTATTCTCCCTTGCCGACGTATAAATCATATCAGCTGTAGGGTGATCTTTTCGCCCTTTTATGATTTCTATTATCAAATCCCTTTGCTTTGATTTTCTCATCAACTAGCTCCTTATCAGTAATGATTACTATTATTATAATCAATCAATATAGGTTTGTCAAGAAATTTTACAAGATTTTTTAAAATTTTTTCAAGTTAAATTAAGAAAAACAAGCTATATATAATATGTATACAAAATTAGAAAAAATTAATCTAATTTAATTTGTTCTAATTCGTCAAGCCAAAGCTTAGAAATTGCATCAGACGGCATTTTATAACTTCCACGTGGAGAAAGTGAAATTTCACTTACCTTTACCCCGTCAGGCAAGCACGAACGCTTAAATTGTTGATTGAAAAATCTTCTTATAAATGTTTTTAGCCATTTTAATACAGTTTTTTGGTCAAATTCACCCTTAAACGTATTAACAGCAATAAAATAAGTTTTTGTTGGCGTAAAACCACGTTTTATAAGATTATACAAGAAAAAGTCGTGCAAAATATAAGGACCTACCAAATCTTCGGTCACTTGACCGATTTTATCGTCCTTTGACGGAATTAGTTCAGGACTGACGGGCGTATCTAAAATATCCTTTAAAACAGCCTTTAATTTCCCCCTATTAGTGTTAGCAGTATAATCAACCAAGTGTCTTACTAAAGTTTTTGGAATCGAACCGTTAACTGCATACATGCTCATGTGATCGCCGTTATAAGTTGCCCAACCGAGAGCGAGTTCAGAAAGATCGCCCGTTCCAACCACTATACCATTTACAGAGTTTGCATAGTCCATTAAAACTTGTGTTCGCTCTCTTGCTTGAGAGTTTTCATAACTTGCATCGTGAACGTCTTCGCTATGATTTATGTCTTTTAAGTGGCGTTTTACGGCTTTAGTTATTTCAATCTTTTTTAAGGTCACGCCAAATGCTTTTGATAAAACTATACTATTATCAAAGGTACGCTTGCTCGTGCCAAAACATGGCATTGTGATTGCAATTATATCCTTTTTAGGTCTATTTAATAATTCCATAGTTCTACTTGCGATAATTAAGGCTAACGTTGAATCTAACCCACCAGAAATACCTATAACTATTTTATTTGCAAAAACGTGTTCTATGCGCTTTTTTAGTCCGTGAGCAGCAATGTCTATTAAAAATTGTTCTTCGCCTTGTTTTATAAACGGCGTTTTGCTGTAAACTCTCTCTATTTGGTTTTTACTTAAATCCAAACTAAAACCAACCAATAAATAATCGCAACATAAATCTTGGTAATTTTGATTAAAAAGTTTACTTCTTTGATAATCTATACTATCTAAATCTATTTGTGCAGTCACTATACCGTTAGAAAAGGGCTTACTTTCTTCTAAAATTTCACCGTTTTCACAAATTATATTATGCCCCGAATAAACTGCGTCGGTTGTAGACTCTCCTTCCCCTGCATTTGCGTAAATATATCCACTGACGATTTTTTGCGAGTGACTTTTTACAAGTTCTTCTCTATATTCTTGCCTACCCGAAAACTCGCTATCGGCACTGATATTAATGATTATTCTAGCACCGTTTACAGCGTGAAAAACTGACGGTGGCATAATCGCTTGTAAATCGCTGCCTATTTCACAACTAAGTTTTAGACTTTGGTTTTTGCTATCGGCAAAAATTATGTTTGTACCAAACGGAATTTGGTCTTGGTCGTCATTAAATTCGTCTAATACGAAATATGAAATTTCGCCGTTCGGCGTAGCAAAATATCTTTTTTGCTCATCGTCGTTCGTTATATTAGTTTTTGGTACTAAACCTAAAACCACGCCATCGCAAATACCTGCACAAACGTTATATATAAGTCCGTCTTTTTTTATAGGTAAACCTAGAAAAACTAATAGGTTTTTACCTTCGGTATAGTCGGCAATTTCTTTAAGTGCCTTTTTTGAATTATTGAGCAAAGTGTCCGTAAAAAACAAATCGCCACAAGTTGAACCCGTAAGACATAGTTCGGGAAAAGCAATAAGGTTTATCCTTTCGGATACTGCAAAATCGATTGCCTTTTTTATTTGAGTTTTATTGAACTCAACGTCTGCAACTTTTATACTAGGCGTAAACGCACAACTTTTTATATAACTAAATTGCATATTTTCTCCTTTTTTTGAAAAAAAGTTTATTTTCATTAAACCTATTTTACACCATTTTTCAATATTTTGCAATAATTTTTAAAAAATAAAAACGACAAAATTGATATTTTTTACAATTTTGCCGTTTTTCGACTTGTTAATTTTGCTTGTTTTTATAATAATAATAAAATTTACACTCTCTGTTTGAATTGTAAAGTTTTCTTTCCTTATCGGGTTTTTTGCCAAAATCTTTACTAAAAGAATTTGCGCTAGTTATAACGAACGCCGACCAATTATCTAGACTCTTATATAACTTGCCTAGCGAAATATTGCACTCTTTTGCTTGTTCTCTATCAAAAACTCTTTCGCCGTAAGGTGGATTTGTAACAATCGTTCCGTTAGATAATGGACAAGTGACGTTTTTAACGTCGCAAACACTAAACCTTATCTTATCAGCAACGCCTGCACGTTCGGCGTGGCGTTTTGCTAGCTTTATTGCTTTAGGATCTATATCGGATGCAAAAAACTCGGTTTTTATACTTCTATTTTCTTTATCGAGCGCTTCTTCTCTTGCTAAATCGTAATATTTTTTATCAAAGTTATCCCAATCGTTAAATGCAAAGCGTCTATTTATCCCACCTGCAATATTCATGGCTATTCTTGCGCTTTCTATCGCTATCGTCCCTGACCCACAAAAAGGATCTAAAAACGGATTTTTATAATAAAAATCGCTCAGTAAAATCATAGCCGACGCTAGAGTTTCTCTAATTGGCGCAATACCGACCAAATCACGATAACCACGTTTATGTAGCCCAACCCCACTCGTATTTATATAGAGTGAAACTTGGTCTTTAAAAATCGAAAACTCTACGCCGTATTCAGCACCCGTTTCGTAAAGTCTTTGATTGTATTTTTTTGAAAGTCTATCAACTATTGCCTTCTTTACTATGCTTTGACAGACCGATATTGCAAAAAGTTTACTTTTTACACACTTGCCGTTGACGATAATCTTTGCTGATGGTGGAATAAAATCTTCCCACCTAACGCTTTTAACACCATCAAACAAAAGGTCAAAAGTGTCAGCAGAAAAATCTGCAACCTTTATATATACCCTATCAGCAGTTCGCAAAAATAAATTGCACCTTGCAATATCTAGCATTCCACCATTAAATGTAAGCGCTCCGTTTATCGCAGGCGCATCTTCATAGCCCAAGCGCTTCAGTTCACTCTTTAACGCCTTTTCAACGCCAGAAGCACAAGTTATCGTTATATCGAAATTATCTCTAAAATTCAAGTACTTTTCCATCTAGTTTATTCTAAACAATATCTAAAATTTTTGCAAGCGTTTTTTTATAATAACAAAAATTAAAAGACTTTTAAAAAATATTTAGATTTTCTTTGAAAAGTTTTGAAAATCTGCTTGTCAATATCTTAATTATAAGATATAATATATGGGAAGAATTTTAAAATGGAGTTAAGTATGAGCATTTCTAGAAATTACTTAAAAGATTTTTTGAAAAGCAAACTGATTTTTGTTTCGGTGTTAATTACAGCTTTAGCGTTAACGCTTATGCTAGCAAATACTTCTTTCGGTTTGCGTGATATTGTTTTTAATACGCCTAACGTTACTAACTTTGCAGTTATTTGCACTTTCGTTTATCTTGCGATTATATTTATCTTTATGATAACGAGATTGGCTTTTAACAAAATCAATATTACCGACGCATTTGCTTTAGCGATATTTTTAACCGGACTCATTCATTTAGTTTATATTATCGTAACTAAAACTTTTGCCGATAACCATCGTCTATTTTTCTTTTTAGCACACATTGCATTCGGTGGCTGGTATTTATTTACTAGATTTTTCGTTTATAAAAGAAAATATATTAGAACAAGACCGATCAAAACTAATTTCCTTAAAAGATATTACCAAGAGCTTTTCAATAAGTTTAACGTATTGCCTTTAGTAATCTTCTCACTGCTTTTATCTTGCGTTGTATGTATCCTTTCGTATACACCTACTGGCGATATAATGGACCAACTTCCTTTATACATAGTAGCACTTTTATGTTTCTTACCTTTTATAGTTGCTATGGCAAGACATATCGTATCAAAAACTATTACTGTTGCAGATGGATTTGCCTTCTCAAGCTTAATCCAAATGCCAATAGTTTTCGCATTTTTATTCTACGTTAACTTCTCGCCTATTTTAGTTATCATTTGGGCTATTGCTTTTGCACTTCTTTTAGTTTTCACTTTCTTTAGATTCTTAAAGTTTGATGCTGAAGCAAAGCCAAAGAAAAAAATCAACAAGAGCAACTATATCAAATTGCTTTTCTCACTATACACTCCATATGCAATTATCGGTATAGGAACGTTTTTAGCATTATCTTTAATGCTTATTTCAAAAACTAACGTATTAAACGTATTATCAAATGGAGCAACCTTAGATATATATTCGTTCTTCGGTTTGATTTTAACCATTTTTTTATTAGCAGTTATAATCGCTCTCGTCGTTTTAACCTTCTACGGTCGTGACGATGAGGAAACACATTTAGTTGACTTTGGTATTTTAGTTTTAACGGTATTCTCTATTTGTGGCTTTGCAACCTTGTTTATAAGCCTAAACCAAACGGCAGTTATCGCAATGTCAATCATCATGCTATACACCTTGTTGATGTTAAGATATAGATCTAGAATGTTTGAAACTTTAGACTAATTTGACTTAAGTATTTTCACCCTACAAAACGAACTGTTTTGTAGGGTATTTTTTTATTTTAAAAGTACTTTTTGAATAGTATATATTTGACAAATTTCACAATTTTTAGTACACTATAAATGTTATCATGGGGTAAGGTTTTGAAATTGAAAAATTATTCACAAATTAAACAAAATAAACCTTTTGAAATTAACGATATATTTATATATTTATTCGTTATCGTTAGTCTTTTCGTTTTGTTTTTATCCTTGGTTATCTTACCTCAAAAAAAGAAAACCAACGGCTTTGCCATCTATAAAGGTCAAGAAATAGTTTTTACCTATTATAACGACAAAAACGACCTCATTATCAATGATAAATATTCAAATTTAGTAAATATTGAACAACTTAAAGATGGCATAACTATTAAAGTTTTTACTAGTGAAACCTTTGAAAACTTTAATTTTATCTTTATAAACACAGCCGACAATTATGCAAAAATGCATGATTCAACTTGTTCTCAATCTAAAGATTGCGTCCATTCCCCTTCTATTACAAGTTCTGGAATGATATATTGCGCCCCACACGATTTAAAAATCGTGCCGTTAGGTCAAAATAATATTCCACCTTGGACAGGAGGTGCGTAAATTATGAAATCTAGAACTTACAAGATAACGCTTTCTGCAATTTTAACCAGCCTTTCGATAATAGCTTTTACTATCGAGAACTTGTTCCCACCCGTTTTTCTTGCAGGCGCAAGAATTGGAGTATCTAATATATTTATATTGTTATCAACTATTCTTTTAGGCATTTCTTACGGATACTCTTCGTTAATCCTTAAAATACTCGTCGGCAGTTTATTTTCGGGGAATATAATGGGTATTATGTACTCACTCCCTGCAGGGCTTATTTCTTTATCGGTTGAAATTGTCGTAATCTTTTTCATCAAGAAAACTAGCGTAATTTCAGCAAGTATCATTGGAGCTGTTCTAAACTCGACAGTGCAAAACCTTGTTTTTTGCCTAGTCACTGATACGACTAACTACCTAATATATTTACCCTACTTAGCGCTTATAAGCGTTATTTCAGGGCTTATAGTTGGCTTTACTGTGTATTTACTCGTTAAATACATTCCTAATAAATATTTCATGCAAAAAGAATATTAGTATATTCTTAAAGGAAGGTAAATTTGAAACTCAAAAAAGGAAAAAGATACCCTTACGGCATACTCGTAAACGGTATGAAAGAATTATGTTCTGAACGTGCTATTGAAAACATGCCTGCACCAAGTAAGGTTTATTTAAGCACTTCACAACACATAGGCGCTCCTGCCACCCCTATCGTAAACGTTGGCGATCGAGTTAAAAAAGGACAACTTATCGCTACTGCTAACGGCCCAGTTAGTGCAAACGTTTACTCTTCAGTTTGTGGTTCGGTAGTCGGCATAGAAGATATTGTTAACGGGCTTGGTCAAAAACAAACGCATATCATCATTGAAAACAACGGCGAAAACGATCAAGTTTTCTTTGATAAAATGCAAGATCTTTCCCCTTCTTCTATCATTGAAAGAATACGCCTTGCAGGTATAGTTGGGCTTGGTGGCGCAGGCTTTCCAACAGCTGTAAAACTCACCCCTAAATCTCAGTTAGACGTACTCATTATTAACGGCGCTGAATGTGAACCATATCTAAACTGCGATTATAGGCTTATGCTTGAAAGAAGCGACGATATCTATAAAGGTATTAAACTCGTGGCTAAAGCGCTTAATATTACCGATATTAAAATCGGTATTGAAGAAAATAAGCCACTCGCTATCAATACCTTTCAAAAATACGACGATATAGAAGTTATCGTTCTTAAAAAGCAGTACCCTATGGGTAGCGAAAAACACTTGATATATTGCACTACGGGTAGAAAAGTTCCCGTCGGTAAAATGCCGTTCGACGTAGGCGTTTGCGTTCAAAACATTAAGACAGTTCTCGCTTGCTACGAAGCCGTTGAACTCAATATTCCACTTACCGAAAACGTTATGACTGTTAGCGGAAAAGGAATAAATACAAGCAAAAATTTAAAAGTTGCACTCGGCACTCCTTTTGAAGACATTATAGAATATTGTGGTGGACTTAAAGAAGGGGTTGTTAAACTTGTTGCAGGTGGTCCTATGATGGGCAAAGCCTTAATTAGCACAAATCATTTTTCAAGAAAAACCGATTCGGGACTTCTTGCGCTTTTAGAAAAGGAAACTAATATTCAAGAGCCTTCAAACTGCATTAACTGCGCAAGATGCGCTAAAAACTGTCCTATGC
>SVHP01000017.1 GCA_015055735.1 Clostridiales bacterium
GTTTGATTTCTATTTCGTTCAAGGCGATCAAAATTTCGTAGGTATTACTGATTCTACTAATAATTACTACAACTTTACCGTTGGACAAGCTGCTGAATGTGAAGATATTTTCGTTTACGATTTAGAAGGCAACCCAGCAAACTTTAATAAAGATACTTGGTTAACAATCGTTATCAATATCGATGCTTACCCTGCTAATGCCGAAGGTTATGCAACAGGCGCTTGGAAAGGATACTTTGATAACGTACGTTATATGACTGACGCAGGTTATGAATGCTACGTTAACGGTAGCCTTAAAGCACCTGAACCTTTAATTGCTGATATCGCAAATATTTCTTTAGATAACGCTATCGCAAACCCAGGCGCTGATTATAAATTAACCCGTGCTGCAGCAGAAGATACTTATTTAGACAAGACTGCTATCAAATTCACCGGTTCAAATGATAGTACTTGGAAAAACAATCTCTTAATCAATATCGCTGATTATAGAGCAGACTACGCTTGGATCGTTGCTGACTTCTATTTCAATTCAAACGACGTTATGTTTGATACCGTAAGCGCAAGCTACGTAGCACTTCCTTTCGGTGTTCACTCTACAACCGACGCTTTCACTGCAATTAATATAGTTGACGGTATATGCTATTCAGTTCCTGCAGTTAAGGGCGCTTGGAATACAATCGCTTTCAAAATTGATGAAATTAGCGGCGCATATCTAAACGCTATTATGTCAGGCGCAGTTGATACTTACGTTGCAAACATTATGGCTATCACTGCAGAAGCTATGCCTGAAATCATTACTGTTTCTAATACTATTGATAATAGCAATATTTACGTGTTCGACTATTCTGCAAATGGTGTTGCTCCTATGACTAGATATGATGACGTTGCTGTTTTCGGCAAAACTGGTTTAGTTCAATTAGTTGGTGCATCTAACGGTACTTGGCACAATACTTTCATGGTTTCTGGTTTAACAGGTGTTAAAACCTTAAAGGCAGCAGGTTATAGATATCTTGCAGTTGATATTATGTTCCAAAGCCAAGGCGTTGCAGGAAGCCAACCTGGTTTCTTCTATCCAGCAGGTGATGTTATTTCAGTTCCATTAAACGGAACTCCATCAAGTTCTGAAATTATGATTTTTGACGCTGCTCATCAACCACTCGCTACTTTTAAAGACAATACTTGGACTACTTTCGTTTTTGATTTAAGTACTACTGATAAAGACAACATTCAAGCTTACGCTGTTGGCGCTAGCCATTGGTTTATTAGCGATTGTTACGCTATGACCGAAGGCGAATTCACTGCTTGGAAAGTTGCTCCTGAAAAAGTAGAAGTTGAAGTTGCTGGTCTTACTACCAAAAACATCACTAAAGCAGTTGTAGATGGTGTTGGTGGACGTGACGGCGTTGTTCAATGTACGGGTACTGGTAATTGGTATGATAACGTTGTTTATATTCCTGTAGCGCAAATGCCAAACGAAGTTTATACTACTTTCTCTTTTGACGTTTATTTCTCTGCTGAAGCTAGTTTATTCTTCTACTTTTTAAGTTCAGATGCAAATTCAATCGCTATGGGTTCAGGCTCTATCGAAGGTATTCAAATTTTAGACGCTGACGGTAACGAAACCGTATTAGCAACTAATACTTGGCTTACCGTTAAACTTGATCTAACCAAGATGGGTTATGCTTCACCACAATTCTTTGCTAGCATAGTCGGTCAAGTAATGACTATTGATAACGCTTACTTCGCATAAGCAAAATAAGTTAATAAGGCTACTAACTAAGTAGCAAAGTAATAAGAAGTTGTCGCAACGTGGCAAACAGTTGCGTTGCGATAACTTAATATTTTAGGTTTATAACTTTCTTTTAATTATGTGCTATATTGAGTTAATAGCCTATCGTGATTAAAAGAAACAATACAAGTTTTTATAATATAAATGATTTAATGGCGAATTTTCGCTATAAATTGTTTTTAAGGAGGTTTTTATGGCAAAATATGAACAACCTACCATCGATATTTTATATTTGGTAGATAAAGACGTACTTTTTTTATCTGCAATGTTTGACCCTGTAGGTAATGATAAGCCATGGACTGGGGAGGATGAGCTATGACAAAATTAGTTAAAAAATCTTTAATTGCTGTTATGTCAGTTATTCTTGCTCTCTGTGCGTTTGCAACTCTTGGCGCAAGTACGGTTAAAGCAGATAGTACCGTTATTACTTCGAAAGGCGCTAGTGTAAGACTTATTGAGCCTACTGGTATTAAATTTGGTGCTGAAATTAGCGCGGTTAACGAAAATGCAACATACGGCTTTGCTATTGTACCCGACTACTACTTGACAAAGAAAAATATTACTGAAAATTACATTCCTGCACTTATTGACGCTTATACAGTAGACGGTATTATTCTTCTTGCATCAATCCCTGTTGAGGGGGAAATTTATGGTAGTGTCGGTAATATCTTAGAAGAAAACTTCGGGTTGACTTTCGCGGGTATTCCTTACGAAAAAATAGATGATTCTTATACTTATGGCGACGTAATTTATGCAAGTGTGTTAGACGTTTCAACTAAACTTCTCAACAAGTACTACTACGAAGAATATCCTTTGATGCCTGAAGACATAGTTATTATCGATGAATTTATGGCAAAGGCTCTTGAAAAAGAAGGTAAAGAACTCACAATTTCTATTGATAGCGAAAAAACGCTTGGACTTGATGAAACAGTAACTCTTGAAGCTACTACCGATTTAGATAAGGAATTTATCGTTTGGAAAAGTGATAATCCAGACGTTGCAACTGTTGAAAACGGCGTTGTCACTGCTAAATTGAGTGGCGTTGCTAACGTAACTGCTAATATCGCAGGTGTATCTTCAACTTGTGTTATCAAAGTAGTTCCTGACGTTGTAGATATTTCTTTAGATAACGCTGTACCAAGAGAAGACCCTGATTATAGATTAACTCGCGCTGCTGCAGAAGAAACTTATGTAGATAGGACTGCTATCAAGTTCACAGGTACAAACGAAGCTCTTTGGAGAAATAATCTCTTAATCAATATCGCTGATTATAGAGCAGACTATGAATGGATAGTTGTTGATTTCTATTTTAATTCAGATGACGTTAGATTTAATACCGTAAGCGCTGGCTATGTAACACTTCCTTTCGGTGTTTGTTGCACAAACGGTGCATTCTACGCAGTTAACTTTGTTGATGGCGAATATCATTCAGTTCCTGCAGTTAAGGGTTGGAATACTATAGCTTTCAAAATTGACGAAATGAAATGCCATAACGACGAATATCTAGACGCTATCATGTTAGGCGCAGTTGATACTTACGTTGCAAACATTAGGGCCATGACTGCAAAAGCTATGCCTGAAATCATCGTTCCTTCTAACATTCTTGACAACAGTAATATTTACTTATATAACAATTATGCTACCGGTGGTATTAACCCTATGACTAGATACGATAACGTTGCTGTTTTCGGTAAAACCGATTTAGTTCAAATCGTTGGTGGCGCTAATGCTACGTGGCATAACGCATTCGAAATCACTGGTCTATCAGGCTTAAATACGTTAAAAACAGCTGGTTATAGATATCTTGCAGTTGATATTATGTTCCAAAGTCAAGGCGTTACGGGAACTGTACCAAACTTCTTGTTCCCAGCAGCAGATTGGTCACCTGTTCCACTAAACGGTTCGCCTGCAATTCCTGAAATTATGCTTTTTGACGCTGCTCATCAATCTACTACTTTGAAAGACAATACTTGGACTACTTTCGTATTTGATTTGAGTGCTACTGATAAAGATAACATTCAAGCTTATGCTTCAGGCGCTTGCAACTGGTACATTAGCGATTGTTACGCTATGACAGAAGGCGAATTCACTGCTTGGAAAGTTGCGCCTGAAAAATTAGAAGTTGAAGTTGCTGGTCTTACTACCAAAAACATCACTAAAGCAGTTGTAGATGGCGTTGGTGGACGTGACGGCGTTGTTCAATGTACGGGTACTGGAACTTGGTATGATAACGTTGTGTTTATTCCTATAGCGCAAATGCCAAACGAAGTTTATACTACTTTCTCTTTTGACGTTTATTTATCTAAAGAAGCTAGTTTATACTTCTATTTCTTAAGTTCAGATGCAAATTCAATCGCTATGGGTTCAGGTTCTATCGATGGTATTCAAATTTTAGACGCTGACGGTAACGAAGCCGTTTTAGCAACTAATACTTGGCTTACCGTTAAACTTGACTTAACCAAGATGGGTTATGCTGCACCTCAATTCTTTGCTAGCATAGAAGGTCAAGTAATGACTATTGATAACGCTTACTTTGCATAAGCAAAACAAGTTAATAAGGCTACTAACTGAGTAGCAAAGTAATAAGAAGTTGTCGCAACGTGACAAACCGTTGCGTTGTGGCAACTTATTATTATAAATTTTTTGGAAAATAATTTACAAAAAAACGATACTTTTACGGAGATATTATTATGTGGTGCGGTAAAAATAAGGCAGTGACTTTTTCTTTTGACGACGGAACAACACAAGATATAAAACTAATTAAACTACTAGATAAATATGGCATGAAGGCTACTTTTAATATCAATTCGGCTTTGCTTGGCATTAAAGAAAAATTAAAGGTAAACGGGCGTGAAGTTGATTTTAATAAAGTTAATCCATTAGAATTAAGAAAAATTTATAAAAACCACGAAATTGCAGTACATACTTTAACGCACGCTGACCTTATCGTTGCCGACGATGACACGGTATTTTGGCAAGTGGAAAAAGATAGGCAATCTTTATCTAATTTATCGGGTACTACCGTAGTAGGTATGGCTTATCCTAACGGCGGTGTTAATAACGACGATAGAGTGGCTAAAATAATCAAAGAAAGAACGGGTGTAAGATATGCAAGAACTATTACTAGCACCTATAATTTTGATTTACAAACCAACTTATATCGTTTTAATCCAACGGTATCTTGGACGGAAGACGTTATGTATAACTTAATTGATGATTTTATTGCTATTAAAAGTGATAAACCACAACTTTTATATATATGGGGACACAGTTTTGAGATAGACGCAAAGACTGTGGATATTAAAAAATTTGAAAAAGCGCTAGAAAAACTTTCACAACAAGAAGATATTTTCTTTGGCTTAAACAGTGAAATTTTATTATAAAACGCTAAAAAATAAATTTGAAAATTAAGCGAAATTGCTTTTATATAGATAGGTAAAATTATGGACGTACAAATTGCTAAAAACATTATACCAGTACCTAAATCAAGAAATCCTTTCGTTAACAACAACCTTTTGTTTTGTGGAAAGGATAAAAACGGTAGAAACCGATATTGGATTTCGTCGGTAAACAGTGTTTCAGGCTCTATGGGGCTTGTTATCACTTCTGACGGGCAATATAAAATAATTGAATTTAACAATCAATTAACCAAAGGTAACGGCGATAAATTTTCTAACTATGCAGCCGCTTACGTTGGTGACGATACTATTTATTTATCGGGCGATTTATCCGAAATTTATTCGATAAATATTGAAACTAACGAATTCCATCAATATTCAACGGGCGCTCCGTCCTTTTTGCTTTTCGCAGGCATGAATTACGATAAGGAAACTGGCAAGATTTTATTCGGCTCGGCTCTTCCTGGCAAAGGAATTTGCTCGGTTTCTTTTGACATAAACACTAAAGAGTCTAAACTTTTTTACAACAAAGAAGGGTTTTACGCTTTTGAAGGCTTTGATAATAAGGACGGCACTCATACCCAAAATTATTACGTTTACGGTGTGGATATGCCTTCTTTCGTTCATTATAAATGGAACCCAAAAGAAAACACCTTAAAGCATTATTTAACCGTTAAAAAACCCGTTTATAGAAAGTTTATTTACGATAGAGAAAATAGGGTTTACTACGGCAGTTTAGGTTGGCTTGACCCTAGGGAAGAAAAGTTTGTTGAAGGGCCTTTCTGTGGGGACGATAATATAATATTCTTTTATAGCGATTACAAAACGGCGTTCGGCACACGTGTATTTGCCGACGAGTTAAAAACTAAAGTTTATAGATGGGATATAGAACAAAATATTCTTACCGAAATTTGTACTATTCCTTACGCCCAAGTAAACGTTTTTGAAATGACCGAAGACGGAAATATTTTGGCTGTTAATATGTACGCCGAACTATTCATTTTTGATAAAAACGGTAATCAACTTTTATATAAGGAAATGAAGGCTGATTCACCTGGTCAAACGGATACGTGCGTTAGGGTGGATGAAAGAACCATTTTAGGCACGCCGTTTATAACCCAAAGATTTTGGATTGCCGATACCATTACCAAACAAGGTTTTGATGCTGGAAGGGCAGCCCCTAACGAAGGCGAAGTATTGCAAACGTGGAACGTTAACGGCAAAATTTATATGGCAGGCTACATCACGGGCTCACTGACCGAATATACTCACGGCAAGCCTATAAAGTTTCCTGAAAATCCTAGGGTAATAATCGAACCACCTACTGCGTTAAGATTGACCTGTGGCGCATCAGACTGTACGAACATTTTTTATTCGTGTTCACGCCAAAACGGGTTGCACGGCTCGGTTGTGGTTAAATACGATACAAAAAAAGACAAGGTAGAGCATATTGTCGATATTCTAAAAGGACAACAACTTTACAGTTTGTTATATAACAAAAAACACAAATGCTTGGTTGCAGGGACTACCTTTTACGCCGACGGATTTATTCAAAAACCTAGTGGGGATAAGGTTTATTTAATCACCATTTCGGTTGAGCCGTTCAAACTTTTGAATGCTTACGAGATGCCGAAAGGTTATAAGTTCGCAGGCGTGTTCGGTAATAAGGATGACGATACCTATTTTGTGTATTTGGTTACTGAAGAATGTTCTTATACAGTTTCGCATACGGCTGAATTTTCTATAACTCACCCAGAAAAAGGGTTGATGAATATACGAGAATATCACGACGACGTTCACGTTTACGCAGCAAGGACGACTTGCGATACGAATACTTATATTGCTTGTCAAAACGGCGTGGTTAAAAAACTTACCTTTGTTGACGGTGAGTTTAAGCCGTTAAAGGAATATAAAACTGAAGGCGAAATTATAACTTGGTCTTATCAAGACGGCGAAGTTTTCGTTGTCACCAAAAAAGACGTTTACATTTTCAATTATTAGAAGGAGACACTTACTATGAAACAAAGAAGATATTTTGACGTGGCTGCAACTATTGGAAGACGTCAATGGCGTCCGGATTTTCCATATAAACCACAAGATTTAATTGACGATATGGCTTATGCAAGAGTTCACGGTGCGTTATGTTTTAACGCCGAATCTTTAGATTATTCTTACGTTGCGGCAAACCGTGAAATGATAAAAGCATCAAAAGAAAATAAACGTATTTTAAGCGCAGCGATGATTCCCGCTGCTTATAAATACGAAGCAGGTAGCGATTATTTGAAGGAATTGACTGATAGTGGGGTTAAAACTTTTTATTTCGCCCCTGATAGAATGCGTAATCCGTTAAACGCAATTGATTACGAGCCAATCGCCGAATACATGATTAGAAATAATATGCCTTTACTTATTCAACCCGACTACACGAATTATAGGGATTTTAAGGAATTCTTAACTGCTTTCCCTGAACTTAAAGTTATCGCAGTTGAATATTATTGGCAATGCAACCGTCAGTTGTTTATGCTTTTAGAAAAGCACGCCAACTTGTATTTTGAAGTGGGTGGAAATCAATCTAACGATTGTCTTGCTTTCGTAAAGAGAAATTTCGGTATAAATAGGGCGCTTTTCGGTACGCAATGGCCCGTACGTAGTATGAGTGCGATTAAAGCGCTTGTAGAATATGCTGACGTTTCCGAACAAGACAAAGATTTGGTTGCTTTTGGCAACGCTAAAAGATTGTTTAACCTAAACGAAGAAGATTTCCCACTTTACGACGATAAGGACTGCAAGTTTGATGAACTTGCAAGAAAGGTTGACGTCGGTGAAAAACTAGATATTCCTATCTTTGACGTTCACTCGCATATTATCCCTGAAGAAGATAGAACGACAACTAGCGTGGTATATATAAACGGTGGTATCGACAGCGTAATTAAGAATATGGACAAATTCGGCATTGATAAAATTATCACTGCGCCGATGGAAGGTATTACGACTAACGGTATCAACGCTAACGAACAAGTTTTAGACTTCGCTAAAAAATATCCTGGTCGTGTTTACGGCTTTGCAACGGCAAATATTCACGAACCTGAAGATATGGCAGTTGTAAACGAATATCATAAAAAATATCCTGAAATTTTCGTGGGGATTAAACCTTACTGGCCAAATCAACAATTCGATATGCTAGACGAAAGGTTGGACGAATGGTTTAGTTATGCTAACGAGAACAAGATGTTCCTACTATGGCATATGGACGAATCGCAAATTGATAAGGCGGAAAAGTTAGCCGATAAATATCCTGAAATTAGATTTATTTTGGCTCATGCAGGGTTTAGTTACGACGTGGCGCGTGGTATTGCTAAAATCGCAAAAACACACCCTAATGTTTACGCCGATATAACCATTACCATTTGCACGAGAAAAATTATCGAGTATTTAGTTCAAGAAATGGGCGAAGATAGAGTGCTATTTGCAACCGATTTGCCGTTAAGAGAATTATCTACTCAAATTGCTTGGGTATGTTACGCTGATATTTCGGTTGAAGCAAAAAAGAAAATTATGGGCGAAAATATGTTCCGACTTTTAGAAGAATATAATAAGGAGATTAAAAAATAATGTGGACAGAAGAAAGATTAAACGAGATGTTAACTACACCATCTGATGCGTTGGTGGAAGATATTAAGAAAATTAAGGGCGATATTATGATACTTGGCGCAGGTGGAAAAATGGGTCCTTCAATGGCGCTTTTAATTAGAAATGCAATAGTTAAGGCGGGAATACATAAAAAGGTTATAGCCGTTTCAAGGTTTTCTGATCCGGTTGCAAAAAAATTGCTTGAAGATAATCAAATAGAAATGATTTCAATCGACCTTTTAGACGTGCCTAGTTTATACGCATTGCCTGACGTCGAAAACGTTATCTTTATGGCTGGTAAGAAATTCGGTACTACTGGTGAAGAATGGAAAACTTGGGGTATGAACTCTACTTTACCTGCTTTCGTTGCTGATAAGTTCAAAAAATCTAACATAGTAGTTTTCTCAACCGGAAACATATATCCTATCGCGCCTATTTCGACGGGTGGTTGTCTTGAAACCGACACTGCCGAACCTATTGGCGAATATCCTATGAGTTGCCTAGCAAGAGAACGCGCTTTTGAGTACGCTGCTAATACCTACGGAACTAAAGTGTTTATTTATAGACTTTCTTTTGCAGTTGATTTAAGATACGGAGTTCTATACGATATTGCTAACGCCGTTCAAAATTCAAAACCTATCAATTTAGGCAACTCGATGTTTAACTGCGTATGGCAAGGCTGGGCAAATGAAATTGCCGTTAGGGGTCTATTACACGCCACTGCGCCTATGAACGTTATGAACGTGACAGGACCTGAAATGTATTCTACTAAAAAGGTTGCTGAAAAATTCGGCGAATATTTCGGTAAAGAACCTATTTTTGAAGGGGTGGAAGAAAATAGCGCTTACGTTATGGATCCATCAAAAGCGATTGAAATTTTCGGATATCCATCAGTTTCAGCAAATACTTTGATTAGATGGCAAGCAGAATGGATAAAAGATGGTGGGAGAGCATTAAATAAACCTACTCACTTTGAAGAAAGAAGTGGTAAATACTAATTTTAGGGAGATTTTTGTTATGGAAAGACACGAAAAAGCATTAGAAATATTACATAACGGAACGGTAATTCCTGCAATTCCGTTAGTACTTGATGAAAATAGACAATTTGACGAAAAAGGTCAAAAAAGACTTACTAGATATTATTTAGAAGCAGGCGCAGGTGGTATTGCGATTGCCGTTCACACCACTCAATTTGAAATTAGAGATCCAAAGTATAATTTGTTTGAAAAGGTTATTACCGTCGTTGCTAAAGAAATAGAAAAGTTTGAAAAAGAAACGGGTAAGGTTATAGTAAAGGTATCTGGGCTTTGTGGCAACGTTGACCAAGCCGTTAAAGAAGCAAAAATCATAAAAGATTTAGGCTTTGACGCAGGATTATTAAGCCCTGGTGGAACGCATCACCTAACCGAAGAACAAATGATTGAAAGAACAAAAGAAGTGGCAAAAATCATATCGGTAATCGGTTTTTATTTACAACCTGCTGCAAACGGTAGAAGATTTTCGTATAACTATTGGCAACAACTTTGCGAAATAGACAACGTAGTCGCTATTAAATGCGCTCCGTTCAATCGTTACGATACTATTGACGTAGTTCGCGCAAAAGCACTATCTAGTAGGGCTGATAAAATAGCGTTATATACGGGTAATGACGATACAATAGTTTTCGACTTAATTTCTAAATACCAATTTAATGAAAACGGAAAGACTTATAAAGCGCAATTTGTAGGTGGTTTGTTGGGGCATTGGTCGGTTAACACGCACGCATCTGTTGAATTGTTCAATAAGATAAAAGCATTGAAAGAGCCGACTAACGAAATTTTAACTTTGGCAGGTCAAGTGACCGATATGAACGCAGTTTTATTCGATGCTCGCAATAATTACAAGGGTAATATTTGTGGCGTTCACGAAATGTTGCGCCGTCAAGGTTTGATGAAAGGCATTTGGTGTTTAGATCCAAACGAACGTTTATCAAACGGACAAGCCGAAGAAATTGAAAGAACTTGCAAGGCTTACCCTTACTTAACCGACGATGAATTTGCAAAAGAATTCTTGAAGAATTATAAGGACTAATTAAATGAAAACTTTGCGTGAACTTTATAGAATCGGGAAAGGTCCTTCTAGTTCGCACACGATAGGCGTTCAAAAGGCGTGTGAAGTGTTTAGTTTAAGATATCCTACGGCTACGTCTTTTGAAGTTTGCCTTTTAGGCTCTTTAGCGGTAACGGGAAAAGGACACGGAACTGAAGACGTTATAATTTCCACGTTAAATAAGCCCGTTAAAATTTATTATCCCGTAACCGACGAGTGTTTGTATCATCCCAACACCCTTGATTTGGTGGCTTACGACGAAAAGACTGTTTTAGGGAAAAATCGTTTTTACAGCATAGGTGGTGGCGAGATTGAAATTGACGGGGAAGAATATCGTGAGTCGGAAGATATTTATTCTTTTACAAAATTTGAACAAATAAAAAATTATTGTAATAAACTTAATATTCGCTTGTACGACTACGTTATCGAACGAGAAGGTCAAAGTATTCGTGATTACTTATCGAACGTTTGGCAACAAATGAAAAAATCGATAGAAGAAGGGCTATCTAAAAATGGATTGCTTCCAGGACCTTTGAAAGTTCAAAGAAAGGCAAAATGGCTGTTGAAACAAGGCAAGGTAAACGAAAGTAGCGAAATGCAAAGAAATCGTTTGATTTGCGCTTACGCCTTTGCCGTGGCTGAAGAGAACGCTTCGTTTGGGACGGTGGTGACTGCGCCTACTTGTGGTTCTTGTGGGGTATTGCCTTCGGTTTTGTATTATATGTATAATAAATACGATTTTAGCGAAGAAGAAATTATCAACGCTTTAATGACGGCGGGGCTAATAGGCAATCTTATTAAGGAAAATGCGTCTATTAGTGGGGCAGAATGTGGTTGCCAAGCCGAAATCGGGTCGGCTAGCGCAATGGCGGCGGCAGCCCTTACGGAATTATTTAAGTTGAGCGTGGAGCAAACTGAATACGCCGCTGAACTTTCCATTGAACATCAATTAGGATTAACTTGCGATCCCGTTTTAGGTTACGTTCAAATTCCGTGCATCGAAAGAAACGCCGTAGCGGCGATGCGAGCCGTAAACGCTTGGGAATTGTCGGAAATTTTGGCGCATACGAGAAAGGTGTCGTTAGACGTAGTTATAAAGACTATGTATCAAACGGGAAAGGATATGTCAAAAAAATATAGAGAAACTGCAAAAGGCGGTTTGGCAAAATATTATAAAGTGAAAAACAAGGAGATATAATTATGAATAAATTAGCAATAAATGGTGGCAAAAAATTGATAGAAAACAAACCACTCGGAAGACCTATAGTGGCTGATGAATCTTATCCTTTAATAAACGATATGTTAAAAAGGGGTGAGATTTCTTGGTCAGAAGTTCCACTAC
Organism: Clostridiales bacterium; assembly: GCA_015055735.1. Taxonomy (GTDB): domain Bacteria; phylum Bacillota; class Clostridia; order Christensenellales; family Borkfalkiaceae; genus UBA1259. Next base: position 12,248 of record SVHP01000017.1, read on the forward strand.
AACTAGAAAAAGAATTTGCTGAATACGTGGGCGCAAAATACGCTTTATGTTATTGTAATGGAACGACTGCTATTCAAGCATCGTTATTCGCAGCAGGTGTTGGCGCAGGTGATGAAGTTATCGTTCCTTCATTTACCTTCTGGGCAACGGTAGGCCCTGTGGTAGTAAACAACGCAATCCCTGTGTTTGCAGACGTTTCTTTAACTAGCCATAACCTAACTGCGCAAACTATAGAACCACTTATTACTAGCAAAACTAAAGCCATATTGTTAGTTCACGTTTGGGGTACTCCTTGTGAAATGGATGAAATTATGGCGTTGGCTAAAAAGTATAACTTAAAGGTTGTTACCGACTGTTCGCACGCTCACGGCTCAAATTATCACGGCGATAAGAAGGGTATTATAGGCGATATAGCAGCATTTTCGTTGCAATCTTCAAAGACTATGCCTGGTGGTGAAGGTGGCCTTTTAGTCACTGACGACCAAGAAATGTACGAAAAGGCTGTGACTTTAGGGCATTACGAAAGAGTTTGTGTTTTATCTGATAAGTATGGATATAAGAGTTTAGACTTGACGGGCGCAGGATTTAAGCATAGAATCAATCCACTTTCTGCAGCCATTGCTCTAGGCAACTTGCATAGGTTAGATGAATTGAACAAAATAAGAAATGCAAACGCTAAAAGACTTGAAAATTATTTAAAAGAATTAGGATATATAGAAATTCAAGAAGTGCCAAATAATTCACAAAGAACTTATGCGTATCACTATATGCGCTTGATAAGAGAAAATTTAGGAGATATAAGCACTTCTAACTTCTTAAAAGTTCTTGCAAGCGAAGGGATTGAGTGTGGGTCTTGTGGATACGGAGTATTGCACAAACAACCACTTTATACGGGCGAAAGTCCATTTGGCAAGTTGGGGCCGTTTAATAACCCTTATTGGAAAGATTACGTTCCAAATAACGATTTGCCTAATACTGCAATATTAAACGCTACGGCGTTTATGGGCGCGCCACGTTTTGAATATGAAAACGAAGAATACGTGGAAAGATATGCAGAAGTTTATAAAAAATTATTAGATAATCTTGACGAATTGATAAAATACGATAGAGAAAACTCTGATTTTGTAATTAAGAGCAAGGGAAATAGTATAAATAAAGTAAAATAAACGACAAGAAAAACTTAAACGACAATTTTATTAAGGTAGAATTATGTTTGACATTGTTGAAAGCGTTAATAAATATAAAGATTTAATATACCAAGCTGAAAAGTATATTTGGCAAAACCCAGAAACGGGCTACGTTGAGTATAAGACGAGTAAATATATGGCTGAAAAGTTTATAGAGTTAGGGTATGAACTAACTTTTGCAGGCAATATTCCAGGTTTTTATACCGTACTAGACACAAGTAAACCTGGCCCAACCCTTCTCGTCTTTGCTGAACTAGATTCTTTAGCTATTGAAAGTCACCCCGATTGCGATAGGGCAACTAAAGCCGTTCACGCTTGTGGGCATCATATCCAATGCGCTTCGCTTTTAGGGGTAGCGGCAGTCTTAAAAGATATGCAAAAAGAAGGCTTACTCAGTGGTAAGATTAAACTTTGCGTCGTTCCTGCCGAAGAAGGCATCGTGGTAGAGCAAATTGAAGATTTCAAAAGGCAAGGTATAATAAAATACGTTTCAGGCAAGCAAGAATTTATGTATCGTGGTTTTTTTGACGATTGCGATTTGGCGTTTATGATACATACTAGAACTGCAAAGTCAAATAAAAACGTTCGTTTAGTTTTACCAAAAGGAAGCAACGGCGTTATCCGTAAAGTAATAAAATTTATGGGTAAGTCTTCGCACGCAGGTATTGCCCCTGAAAACGGAATAAACGCTTTATACTCGGCGAATTTAGCCCTTAACGCAATCAACGCATTGAGGGAAACTTTTAAGGACGGAGAGCATTTGAGAGTTCATCCTATAATATCAAAAGGTGGTCTAGCAGTAAACGCTATCCCTGACGAAGTAATAGTTGAAAGTTTTGTTCGTGGCGCTAATATGGAAACCATAAAAGAACTTAACGAAAAGGTAAATAGAGCCCTTTCGGGTTGCGCAGTTGCCATGGGCGCAAAGGTGCACGTTCGTGATAGGGTCGGTTCTGAACCGTTATACGATAATGGCGATATGCAAAATTTAACGCTTGAAGCAGTAGATGAAATTTTTGGCGAAGGAAGCGTTTGTATAAGCGACGAATGGTCGGGGGGATCAACCGATATGGGCGATATTGCAACCGTAATGCCAGTATTACACGGCTATATCGTCGGTGGGGTAGAAGGCTCTTTGCACGGCAGTGATTTTAAGGTGGTTGACGTGGATAAGGCTTGTGTTGATTCGGCAAAGATGCAAGTTGCTATGATTAAAAAACTAATGGAAAACGATGCTATAAAAGCAAAAGAAATAGTTAAAACCGCAAAGGGAAAATATAAATCTATCCCTGAAGTACTTGAAATTCTCGACCAAATAAATATTGAAAAAGAGTTGGTCGAATATAGCGAAAACGGTATTTTTATAGGTTAAAAGGTGAAGTAAATGTTTAGACTTGGCGTTATTGGTGGCGAATGTTCGCACGCAGAATATTTTGCATATTATTTCAATAAGAAAAACGATAAGGGCGAGTATAATTTCCCAAATTATAGAGTGACGGCGATTTCAGGGCATTATAAAAAGGAAAACCAAATTATTGCCGAGCAGTTTAACGTGGATAAGGTTTACGACAATCCTTTGGACATGTTAGATAAAGTCGATGCAATTATGATAACTGCAAGGGACGGTAAATATCACTTTGACTTCGTTAAACCTTTTTTAGAAAGGGGTATCCCTGCGTTTATTGATAAGCCTATAACTACTGATTACGAGCAAGCAAAGGAACTTATCAAAATCGCAAAAGCGAACGATGCTTTGCTTTGTGGTGGAACTAACTTAAAATACTCTAAACACGTTTTAGACTGCGCAAAGATAGTTAAAGAAAATAGAAAATCAGTTTTTGGTGGACAAATAGTGACGCCTATATTATTTAATTGCGAATGGAGTGGGTTTTGGTTTTACGCTTCGCATTTGGTTGAAATGTGTATCTTGGTTTTTGGCAAGCAAATCAAGTCCCTTTATGCAAGTAATAATAACGGCAACGTGACGGTAGTGTTCGATTACGACGGGTTTTCGGTAGTCGGTCAGTATGCAAACGAGTGTGTCAACTGTTATCAAATGACCTTGATTTTGGCTGATAAGAATATTACAAATCCTGTTGACGACGGCGTTTGTATAGACGTCGGTTGCCAAAAATTTGTTGAAATGATAGAAAGTAAAAAAATGGAAGAAAGTTACGAAGACTTGATTTATCCGGTTTATATAATAGAAAAGATTATCGAATCTTATACTAGGGAAGAAAAAGTATTTGTAGAGAGTAAATAAAATGTTGAATTTGAAATTACCTTATGGTAAAGAAAAAATAGAATTTAACGTAGAGCAAGATAAGATTTTGGGTGTTTTAACTTCAAGTTTAAGTGAGTACCTAGCAAAGGAAGACAAATATAGCATTGTGGAAAATGCTATGAAAAATCCTATCGGTACGGATAGGCTAGAAAATCTTGCAAAAGAAAAAGATAAGGTTTGCTTAATAGCGTCTGACCATACTAGACCTGTTCCTAGCAAAGTAATCGTACCACTAATGCTAAAAGCCATTAGAAAGGGCAACCCTAATGCTGATATTACAATTTTGATTGCAACGGGCTTGCATCGTACGACTACTAAAGACGAACTAATTGCAAAGTTTGGTGAAGAAATTGTAAAAAAAGAAAAAATCGTTATTCATGATTGTGATGATAACGATAATTTGGTGTATATGGGCGACTTGCCTTCCGGTGGTAGGTTTATTCTAAATAAGATTGCAGCAGAAGCAGATTTGCTCGTTTCTGAAGGTTTTATAGAACCACACTTCTTTGCTGGTTTTTCTGGTGGGAGAAAGAGCGTTTTACCAGGCGTATGTGCAAGGGAAACAGTAATGTTTAATCATAATGCAAGTTTTATAAATCACCAAAAGGCAAGGACTGGCGTACTTGAAAACAACCCGATTCACGCCGATATGTTATACGCTGCAAAAAAAGCAAATCTTGCGTTCATAGTTAACGTTATAATAAACGCTGAACATGACCCCATATTTGCCGTTGCAGGAGACGTCGAAAAAGCACATGCTAAAGGCGTTGAGTTTTTAATGCAAAAATGCAAAGTGAAAGCAAAAAAGGCAGACGTAGTAATATCTACTAACGGTGGTTATCCGCTCGACCAAAATATTTATCAAGCAGTAAAAGGAATGACGGCGGCAGAAACAACTGTTAACGATGGTGGATGTATTATTATGGTAGCAAAAGCTAGTGATGGGCATGGTGGAAAAAACTTCTATCAAACTTTTAAGGATTGTGATAGCGTGGGCGAGTTAATGGATAAATTTCTTAAAACACCACCACTAAAAACAGTAGTTGACCAGTGGCAATCGCAAATCCTAGCTAGAGTAATGCTAAAAGCCAAAGTTATTTTAGTGTCTTCTTGTCCAAAAGATATGGTAGAAGATATGAAAATGGTATATGCTGAAAGTATAGAAGACGCTTTAGAAAAGGCAAAGATAATATTAAATAAAGACGACTTTAGTTTAACTGTTATACCAGACGGCGTTTCTGTAATAGTAGAAGAATAATATGAATAAAAATAAAACGTTAAAAATAACTTATTCCGCTTTCTTTTTGTGTTTAGCGCTAGTGTTGCCGTTTCTTACCGGGCAAATAAAAATTTTAGGCAAAATGCTAAATCTAATGCACGTTGCAGTCTTTCTATGTGGAATGGTTTGTGGTGGGGAATACGGATTTATTGTTGGGCTAACTGCGCCACTACTTCGTTCTATAACCTTTGGAATGCCCGTAATGTACCCTAATGCTATCGGTATGGCGTTTGAACTAGGTGCATACGGGTTAACTTCGGGGCTTGTATTTAAGGCGTTGTATAATATAAAAGGTAGTATCTTCATTTCTCTAATCGCATCTATGTTAGTCGGGCGAATAGTGTGGGGAATAGCAACCTTGATATTGTATTCTTTTATGGGACAAGCATTTACCTTTGCGTTATTTATAAAAGGCGCGTTTGTTGATAGCGTGGTTGGGATAGTTATTCATTTAATCATAATACCTTTGTTAGTATTGATATTAAAAAAGGCAAAGTTAATTCTTATTGATAAGGAATAGTAGAATAAAAGGAGTAAAAATCATGGAAAAGTTAGCAATTTTTGGTGGCGAAAAGGCAAAGAAAACACCTTATGGCACGGGCAATAGATTTAACGGTAACGAATTAAAATATTTAGAAGAAGCATTAAACCAAAATACTTTATTTTATTGGTTTGGCAATATGACTAGAAGATTTTGCGATACTTTTGCAAAGATGTACGATTCAAAATATTGCGTGGCGTCTAGTTCAGGGACTTCTGCAATTCACGTGGCTTTGGGCGCTGTGGGCGTAGAACCAGGCGATGAAGTTATTACTTCGCCAATTACCGATATGGGTAGCGTTATAGGAATATTGTATCAAAACGCTATACCTGTATTCGCTGATTTAGACCCTTATTCGTTTAATATGGACCCAAAATCGGTAAAAGAAAAAATTACCGATAGGACCAAGGCGATAATCGTCGTTCACCTTGCAGGAAATTCTGCTGAAATTGAAGAAATCGTAAAGATTGCTAAAGAGAAAAATATTTACGTTATTGAAGACTGTGCTCAAGCATATTGTTGTAAATACAACGGAAAATACGTTGGAACGTTTGGCGATATAGGTTGTTTTAGTCTTAACGACTTTAAGCATATTTCGGCAGGTGATGGCGGTATGCTTATAACCGACGACCAAAAACTATACGAAAGGGCGTTGATGTTTGCCGATAAAAACTTTAATAGAATAGGTAAGGGTATAAACAAGAGCGTTCCTTTCCTTGCGCCTAACTATCGTATGAACGAATTGACGGCGGCAGTAGGGCTTGCTCAACTTGAAATCGTTGAAGACCTTTGCGCAAAACGTAAGGTTTACGGCGACGGCTTGACAAACGCGCTTAAAAATATTCAAGGTATTACGCCTATGAAAGTGCTAGACGAGTGTGAAAGTTCGTACTGGTTCTATTTATTCCGTATAGACGAAAAGCAGTTAGGGGTAAGTAGAAAAGAGTTTGTTGAAGCCCTTAACGCCGAAGGGCTTGAAGCGCAAGAAGGGTACATTCCTACTTGTGTATATCAATATCAAATGTTTAAGAATAACACCATTTATCCAGGAAAAACTCAATGTCCTGTTGACGGTGTGTATGGTAGAAAAATGGAATATCACGATGGCGATTGTCCTATTGCTGAAGAAATACTCTCAACTTCGGTTAGATTAAGCGTAAACGAATTCTATACTGAGCAAGACCTTGAAGAAACTATATGCGCAATTCAAAAAGTATGCGAATATTATAGAAATAAGATGATAAAGTAAATCAATTATGTTATAATATGAACAACTTGCATAAGGAGAAAAATTATGAACAATAAAGAATGGTTTAAGCAAGCGAAATTTGGAATGTTTATACATTGGGGATTGTATAGTTTACCAGCAGGCGAATGGAAAGGAAAGAGAACTGATTTACCTGCAGAATGGATAATGACGTATAATAGAATACCAATAAAAGAATACGAACAACTAGCAAAAGTATTTAATCCAATATACTTCAATGCAGAAGAATGGGTAAAACTAGCAAAAGAAGCAGGAATGCAATACATAGTGTTTACAAGTAAGCACCAAGAAGGTTTTGCTATGTACAAGTCGGAAGTAGATAGTTATAATATTGTAGATGCAACGCCTTTTGGTCGTGACGTAGTAGCAGAACTAGCAGAGGCTTGTAGAAAGTACGATATGAAGTTAGGACTATACTATTCACAAGAATTAGACTTCCACGAAGAACACGGTGGTGGTGTAAACTATATCGACCCATGGCTCGGTTGCGAATGGGCAAATAACTGGGATTTCCCTGATAAAGAAAAGAAAGACTTAAATATATATCTAGAAAAGAAATCAAAACCACAAATCAAAGAGTTATTGACAAAATACGGCGATTTGCTTTGCATATGGTGTGATGACCCTTGTGAAATAACAAAAGAACAAAGTCAAGATATATACGATTTAATAAAGAAATATCAACCTGACTGTTTAGTACCGTCAAGAGTAGGAAACGGACTAGGCGACATATATTCGTTTGCAGACAATAAACTACCTGAAAAGGACTGGGACGGATTAGGTGAAGCGTGCGTTACGATGAATCATACTTGGGGATATAAAGGGTATGATAACGATTATAAGAGCGCTGATGAAATATTAGCGATGAAAGAAAAGATAAACGCACACGGAGTAAACCTTTTACTCAACGTAAGCCCTGACTATTTAGGAAGAATCCCAGCCCCACAAGTAGAAATCTTAAAAGAAGTTGGTAAGAAATTAAATAATAAATAGCGCAACAAAAAGCCGTGATTGAAAATAAAATCAATCACGGCTTTTAATATATTTAATAAAAATTACTTTTTATTCTTTTTGTTTTTTTCTTGAGCACGTTTGTCGCTTATTATTTTCATTTCCACTTCGGTAATGAGTGTGACGTTGTTTTCTTTAGCCCAACTTACGCAACCTTTAAGTACTAACGGCAAGAATACTCTAGGAACGCCAAGTACGGTTAAAAGCGCTTCATCGGTGAACTTAACCACGTCGTCAACTCTATCGGCAGCGTATCTAACCGATTCGAGAGAAGCTTGTCTAACTTGAAGCAATTCTGCGCGCATTTTAGTTTTTCTATGATACCAGAAATTTTTGCTATCACGGTATCCATAGTCAACAGGTAGTGGTGGGAAGTCTTTAGATCTAACGCCGTTAATAATAGCGTCGCTATATTTTTTCTTCATTAAAATTTTATCTATTTTCAAGATAAAGTGCGCACCAAATTTACTAGTTATACCATTAAAATCGTGGTAAGGTGGCTCGTATCCGTTTAAGCACCCAGGTAAATCTTTGTCAGCGCCGTCAAGTTCTCTAACCCAAGTACACTCTATAACTTGTATAGCGTCAGTTAAAACGTGTGGGCGTTTTTCGCCCGTTTCTTCTTCCACTAAGCCAGGCTCAAGCTTAAATTTACATTTAGGCATTTTTTCGCTAGGTTTATCGCCAGGCCACGAAAGTTTAACAGCTTCCTTAAAGGTAGCAGGTTTATCGTCTATAAAACTTATCGCACACTTGCCCGTCCTTAAAATATTTTGGGCAGTGTTAGACGAGTTACGGCATGAAAGTAACATCGCATAATAGTCCTTGCCTGCAACGTAGTAAGGTTGGATAAGCGAATACGGACCAAGCGTTGTCGAACCGTCCTCACAAAGCGTACTGATAACTACCGTCGGCATTGGAAAAAATAAGGACGTTTGATAAAAGTTATCTACAATTCTCAAATTTTCAAAACTACTCATAAAACTCTCCTTAAACTGTTATTATAACTATATTAACACCTTTACCAAAAATAGTCAAGTTAAAAACTAATCGGCTAGATTACTATACTGAATAAAAAACTCCCTATCACGTGAGTAGGGAGAGTTCTATGCGTCGGCTTTTCCTATTAAGTAATCAACACTAACGTCAAAAAAAGTGGCAAGGGCTATCAACTGAGAAATGCTGGGTTCACTGTGCCCACTTTCCCAATGCGATACTGCCATTTTAGAAGTATTAACTAGCTTTCCTAGTTCTAATTGTGAAATTTTTCTTTCTATTCTTAATTCTTTTAATCTCGTTCTAAACAGTGCCATATCGTGATTGTAACAAAATTTGTTACGAAATACTTGACAGTAACAAAAATTGTTACTATAATAATTATATATTACACTTCTATGCGTAATTTATACTTAAGGAGGTTTTTATGAAAAGAAAACTAGTAACAATTTTAACTTTATGCGTAATGATTTGCGCATTATTAACAAGCTTAACTGCTTGTAGCACGTTGGATAGTTTGTTGGAAGATTTAGATACTGAAAGCTTGCTACATACTCACGTTTATAACCAAAAAGTTGCAACTGAAAACTATCTAGCAAACGACGCAACTTGTCTTGAAAAAGCAACCTATTATTTTTCTTGCGAATGTGGGGACGTTGGTAGTACTACTTTTGAACAAGGTTTTGGCAAGCACGAATATAGCGATTGGGTAAGTAACGGAGATAATACTCATACTAAAACCTGCGCTCTTGATAGCACGCATGTTTTAACCGAAGATTGTAGTGGTGGCAGTGCAACTCGTTCAGAAAAGGCTATTTGCAATGAGTGTAACACTGAATATGGCGAAATACTTGGACCATCATTAGAAAATTTATTCAAATACACCTTAAACGAAGATAACAGTTCTTACACTGTAAACGTTTTTGATATGGAAATTGGCTTAAAATTTTTTGAAAGTATTGATAGTGCTAAAGATTTGTTTGTAGATTATGAAGAAATAATATCTATAAAAGAAATCACAATTCCTTCTAAATATAAAGGTTTACCTGTGACAGCAATTGGTGATTTTGCATTTATATTTATGGGTATTGAAAATATTACTATCCCAAACACTATAACAAAAATAGGCATGGGGGCGTTCGCTTATTGCAGTTCATTAACAAGTATAACAATCCCAGAAAGTGTAACGTCTATTGGTGAACAAGCGTTCGAGTGTCCTAAATTAATAGAAGTAATTAATAAATCGCCAAGTATAACGGTAATAAAAGGATATAGAGCAGAAGATGATATCGATCCTAGTGGTGGATTGGGTGCATATGCATTAAGCGTATCTAATTGTGAAGATAATTATATTTCTAAATTATCTGTTGATGAAAATAATTTTATTATTTATACTGATGGGGAAGATAAGATACTTGTTGCAAACAATGATTTAAAAGTGGATATGGGAATTTTATTCTTTGGTAATGAAATTCTTCCTGATAACTCTACTATTTCAAAAATAGACTTAGTAATACCTAATGGTATAACAAAGATAAATCCTCTTGCTTTCATCTTAAACACTGAGTTGAAAACAGTAGAGATTCCAAATAGTGTGACATCTATTGGTGAACAAGCGTTTTTTTGTTGCTGTTCATTAGAAGAAATAGAAATTCCAAACACTGTAACTTCTATTGGAGAAGGTGCGTTCTCTAATTGCAGTTCATTAACAAGTATAACAATCCCAGATAGTGTAACTTCTATTGGTGATTGGGCGTTCGAAGATTGCGATTCATTAAGAAGTATAACAGTAGATGAAAATAATACTACATATAAATCAATAGATGGAAATTTGTATAGTAAAGATGGAAAGACTTTAATACAATATGCAATAGGCAAAACAGCAACGTCCTTTACTATTCCTGACACTGTAACTTCTATTGGAGAAGGTGCGTTCGAAGATTGCAGTTCATTAACAAGCGTAATAATCCCAAATAGTGTAACAACTATTGGTTCTGATGCGTTCTATGGTTGTGATTCATTAACAAGTATAACAATTCCAGATAGCGTAACATTTATTGGTATGATGGCATTCGCTTATTGCGATTCATTACAAACAATTTATTGTGAAGCAACAGCAAAGCCAAGCGGTTGGGATAGATATTGGGATAGAAAAGTTGCTGAAACCTATAATCAATACAACGTTGTTTGGGGATACAATGGAAACTAAAAATTTATAGTTTAATAAGATTTATAAAAACGGTGGATAAAAAGTCTACCGTTTTTTAGTTTGTAAAAAATACATCAATTTTCAGTTAGTGAAAAACAAATTTATTTAACTTTACAAAAAAAGACTAAAAACGACATTTTTCACTTTTAATTTTTGTATATTTGTGTTAGAATAGTAAAAATAGAGAAACGGAAATGAAGAAGTTATTATTTAGCAAAATTAAAGAATCATTATTTTCAATATTGCCGGTAACGCTTATCGTTATAATATTGAACTTTACACCACTCGTTAATCTTTCGATAGAAGAGGTGGTGATTTTTAGCGTGTCGGCGTTATTTTTAGTATTGGGGATAGGGTTCTTTACGCTCGGCGCTGATATTGCTATGACGCCTATGGGCGAACACGTAGGTGCTGGGCTTGTTAAAGCTAAAAACCTAAAAGTATTGATGCTTGTCTGCTTTATTTTAGGCTTTTTCATAACGGTTGCAGAGCCTGACCTAACCGTTTTAGCCGATCAAGTGGGTAGTAAACTCATAATAATTTTCGTAGGGCTTGGCGTTGGGCTTTTCTTAGTGCTATCAATAATTAAAATCGTGTTCAAAAAAGATCTAGCAAGTATGCTTATATATTTTTATATGGTACTATTTGCTTTGGCTTTACTCGTATTATCAATAGATCCTGAAAATTCCAATTTAATACCGTTATCGTTTGACTCGGGTGGGGTAACGACAGGGCCTATTACCGTTCCATTTATAATGGCGCTCGGCGTTGGTATAGCTGCGACTATTGGTGGAAGAAATTCTAACGAAAACAGTTTCGGGCTTGTTGCTATGTGTTCAGTAGGTCCGATTTTGGCTGTTTTAATATTAAGCGTTGTTAACGGTGGGGACATGTCAGCGCCAAACGTTAACGACTATATGTTACCAAACGATATCGTCGCTAGCATTTTTTCTACCCTTTTAACGACGGCTAAGGACGTTACAATCGCTCTAGGGCTTGTAGTAGCGTTTTTCTTTATAATCAATTTTATACTATTGAAACTGCCAAAGAAAAAAATTATTCAAATTATAATAGGTACGCTTTTCACTTACGTTGGCTTAATCGTGTTCCTAACGGCAGTACACGTAGGATTTATGCCTATCGGCTTTAAGATGGGGCAAGAACTTGCCAAAACGTCGTCTATTGCAGTCACGGTTGTTGGGTTCGTTCTTGGGCTTGTGGTAGTTTTAGCAGAGCCTGCCGTTCACGTTTTGAATAAGCAAGTAGAAGAAATTACTCACGGCACGGTGTCTAAGAAGGCGATGATGATAGCGTTAAGCATAGGTGTTGGCTTGTCAATTTGTCTATCGGTAATAAGAATTATCTTTGGATTTTCTATTTTGTACTACTTGATACCTGGCTATTTAATTTCGTTAGGGCTATCATTTTTTGTTCCGAAAATTTACACGGCGATTGCGTTCGACTCGGGTGGTGTTGCGTCAGGTCCGTTAACGTCAACCTTTATATTGCCGTTCGCAATAGGGACGTGTGTTGCGCTCGGTGGAAATATTTTGTCCGATGCGTTCGGTATAGTCGCTATGGTTGCCATGACTCCACTTATTACTATTCAACTTTTGGGCTTTACTTCGCTCTTTAGAAAGAGACGTGCTGAAAAGCTTGCGATGAAGAAGATTTTGGGCGAAAAAGACGACCAAATTATTCGTTTTTTGTAGGAGGGAACTATGCCTAAAAAAATGATTATAAAACCTATCAGTTTGAAGCAAGTTAAACCCGTTTCCACTAAGAAACAGGTTTCTAGCGTTCGCAAACTCAAGATTTTAATTACTATCGTAGATAGAAGTAAAACGCTGTTTTATCTAGACTTACTAGAGCAGTTTGAAGTAAACGTTCAAACGGTTTTGTACGGAAAAGGTACTGCAAATTCGCAAATCTTAAATAAACTAGGGCTTGTTGAATCGGATAAATCGGCTATCGTTTCTTGGATTAGGGAAGATAAGATAAAAGAAGCGTTAGAAACCTTAAACGAAAAATTCCAAACGGTTAAAAACGGCAAAGGTATTGCCTATACTATTCCACTCGATAGAATTATCGGCGTTTCTTCCTATCAACTGCTCAGCAACGATAGGACGGTTAAAGAAGGGGGTAAAAAATAATGAAAAAAGGTTATAAATGTATTTTAGCAATAGTTAATAACGGCTTTTCAGAACAAGCTATGGACACGGCTAAAGCGTGTGGCGCAAAGGGTGGCACTATCCTTCAAGGTAGGGGCACTATTTCTAAGGACGCCGAAAAGTTTTTCAATATTTCTATTTCTCCCGAAAAAGAAATCGTTATGATTTTAGCAAAAGCAGACCTAGTTGACGCTATCTTAAAAGGTCTTTATGCTTCAATCGGCACGGCAACACAAGCGCAAGGTATAGCGTTCGCACTTCCTGTTGACGAAGTAGTCGGCTTAGACCAAGAAAAAGAAGTTAAAGAAACGAAAGAATAATAAATCCATAATAAATATTTTTAACTAAAGAAAAAAGGAGCGAAAAATGAAAATTACTAAGATAGAGCCGATCTTGGCTGGGAATAGACACTTATTCGTGAAAGTTCATACTGACGAAGGCATCGTTGGACTCGGTGAGTCGGGGCTATGGGCGATGAGAGAGGGTGTAGTTGGTACTCTTAAATGTTTAGAGCCTGTTATCGTAGGCGAGGACGTTAATAGAATTAACTTCATAAACGAAAGGTTATATGAAGAACATCAATTCAAGGGCATGAATATTCAAAGCGCAATATCGGCGATTGACCTTGCTCTTTGGGATATAAAGGGTAAAGCGTTGGGCGTTCCCGTATACGATTTATTCGGTGGGAAATATAGGGATAAAATTCGTGTATGGCGTCCTATTACCCCTAATAACGATAAAGAATTGTTTAGGGCGTTATTGCTTGAGGCAAAATCAGACGGCTTTACTGCAGTTAGAATTAACCCTTGTAGAGATATGGAAGGTTGGGCTACTTCTAAGCGTTTAGCGACCATGTACGATAGGATTGCATTTGCAAGAGAAGTTTTGGGTGACGAAATTGATATTGCAATAGAAATTCATAGAGAAATTAACGGTGACGAGTCGTTAATGCTTTGCAAAATGCTTGAAAAACTTAACATACTATTCTTTGAAGACCCTATTCGTTCGGAAAATATTGAAACCTTAAAGGACTTTACGGCAAAGACGACAGTGCCTATCGCAGCAGGGGAGAGATGTATCAGTATTCAAGAATTTGAGATGATGCTAAACGCAGGCATGAGAATTGCAAGACCTGACACGTGTACGCTAGGGGGCTTTACGGGCAGTATGAAGGTTTGTGCGCTCGCTGAAGCGCATCACGCTTATATCGTGCCACACGTTCCTGTAAGCGTTATCAATATTGCGTCGAGTTTGCATATGGCGGCTGTAATTCCTAACTTTTTGATTATGGAAACTTTCCCACCTAAGACTTTTAACCAAGCGCTAGACTGTATGGGTGAATATAAGTTTAAGTTGAAGGACGGATATATGGAAATACCTAACGGACCAGGTTGGGGTGTTGAACTTGCTGACGATATAAATAAGAAAACTCCGTACGTGACTATTCCTTGGCGACTTGACGACCATAATTGTTACGGTGGGGCTGATACTACCGATAAGGTAAATAAAAAGTAAAAAATTATAATAATAACTAAGATAAAAAGAGAACAAAGTTAAAAACTTTGCTCTCTTTTTTTATGTCAAATTTACTTACGTTTGTTTTTATTTTGGTTTATTAGTCGATAAATTCTTTGTTGATATCGACAACTCTCTTTTCTTTTCTTGCAATTTCAGCAGCGTAGCAAATCAAGTGTCCCTTAATAGAATCGTTTATATCGGTTGTAGAAAGAGAACTGTTGTCGCCACGAAGAAGAGCAAGCAAGTCTTTCATAATGAAATAGTCCCCACCGTAGTGACCTTCCATAGATTGACCGTCGCCATCCAAAGAGAAGAGTTTATCCAAATCGTAAACCACTTTTTGTTCACGAAGGTGATGTTCTTTTTCACAGTTAAAATACTTGAAAAGCGTAAATTTATTTTCTTCAACAGCGCCAACGAGTTCGCCTCTATCTCCGACTATATGTATGTTTCTACCTGCGATAGTAGTGCCACCGATCATATTTAGGGTAGCGATAGAGCCGTTCTTAAATTCAACGCTAACGCATTGACGGTCAACTATATCCATATCCGTTTTATAAACGCATTTTCCGTAAACGTTAGTCTTTAGGTATTCTCTTTTTTCTTCCTCGGTAATTTCAGAGATAGGTTTTCCCATTTCGAGCCAAGTATATTGTGGACAGAAATCCTTTTTAAGTTCAAAATCGTAAGCGTTGAATAAGCACTCGTCTTTTCTTGGACAGTTATAGCAATATTCGGTCGAATCCTTTGGTGCATTTTCAGGTACGTATTGATTTCTCGAGCCGAAGCTAGAAACGTTTACAGGCTCGGTGTGGCTGTTTAGCCAGCACATAAGGTCAGTATCGTGGCAACATTTAGCGAGTAAAAGCCCAGAGCCACAGTCCTTTTCGTTACGCCATTTTCCACGAACGTAAGCATTGATAAAGTGGCCGTGCCAAACGTGTTCGTTCATTTGAATACTAGTTACCGTACCGATAGCACCACTCTCTATTAGTTCTTTCATTGTTAGATAGAATTTAATGTATCTTAAAACGTGGCAAACTATAACTTTACAGTCGTTTTTATTTGCTAACGCTTGAATTTCTAAAAGTTCATCAACGTTTGCAGTTATAGGCTTTTCTAAAAGTAAGTTGTATTTTTTATTTAATAGTTTAATGGTCGTTTCATAGTGAAGGGCGTCCATAGTGCCGTTGATAACGAAGTCACACTTAACGTCCTTGCTTAAAAATTCGTCTAAGCTGTTAAAGAGCATATCGTCGTTTAGAGAAAAACATTTTTTTGCTTCTTGTAGTTTATATGGCGCAACGTCGATAACACCCACTACTTCAAGTTCTTCAGGGTGTTGCAGTGCGTATTTAGAATAGTTTTGGCATCTGTTTCCGTATCCTAAAAGGACACAAGTTTTCTTTTCCATTTTGAGTCTCCTTATATAGTGAAAAATATTATAAAATATTTACGTGATGATTGTATCATAATATAGTTTAATTTACAAGTATTTAATAAAAATATCAGCAAAAACAAAGCAATTTTTTACTTTTTTATCGATATTTTAACCGTAAAAAATCGTATGTTAAAAATTGTATATTTAGTTTTTTATTAACTATTAAAATTGGTCGATTAACGAGTTGGCTTTTTTGTATTTTGGAATTTTTACGTTAAGTTCGTAATCTAGTTGTCTTAATTTCCACTCCAAACTCTTTTGGTCGCAGGTATATTCCATACTAGGCTCCCAACCTAATCTCGAATCGTACTTAACTATATTTATAGTATCTTCAACGTTTTCCTTTTCTCCTTTCAAAAGCGAAATTAGTTGAGCGATATATTCGTCCGCTAGTTCCCTAGTGTTTGCGATAGAGAGTTTTTGCTTGATTATAAAATGCTTTTTAACGTTTAAGCCTGTGATGATAGTATTTTTAATAAATCTAACCAAAAGCATAAACTTTTGCAAGTTTTCGTTTGGCTCTGGGATAGTTAAAAGCGTCCAATAGCAGTTGTAAGCAAGTTGAAGCATGCTTTCAAGCGACTTGATTTCCTGTCTAATTCTAACCCCCGATAACGAATTGTTTCCGTCAAGGTCTTGGGTGTATTCGCCAAAGTAAATTCTATTACCGAACATAGCGTGCTTTTTAGAAGGTATTCTACCTTGGTCTGGAATAGGCGACGGCAAGCCGTTAAACTGGCTTGACCATAGTGGGTAAGAAGGACCTATCCTAAACGCACCGTATTGATCTTCGTTAGTAGGTATGTAGTATTCTATTGCCTTACTTAGGTAAGCAGTTGCACGCCTAATAGTAGGTACGTTCTTTTCGCCAAAATCCCTTGCCAAAATCTTATCTAGCGTTTTGTCAAGGCTTTCGATAGGGGTAAAGAAGGCTTGCTTTGCTAGATCCCCTATAAAAGACGGGTGAAAGCCGTAGTGGATAGATTCGTAAAATCCTGCTAAGTTATAATCGGCTTTTGCTTTTTGAAGTGCCTTATAACGCTTAATCCATTGTTCAGGCATAGGCTCGTAAGGAACTACGCCGAAATCCCACGTTCTACCAGCCGTGTTAGTGATAGATAAAAGTCTTATACCACGTTCTTTTGCAACTTTGGCTTCGCTTACGAAATATTTGCTTGGACCAACGAAAGATAGAGAATAATCCCAAACGTTCTCTACGATGTTGCCCACTTTATATTGCTCGAACATATCGAAAGTTGCGCAAATACTGATATCGGTAGGTATCGCTTTAAGAAGTTTAATCCTATCTTCCTCAGGTGCGTAGCCCCAATTATACGTGCAGAAGATAACTTCACAAGTATCGCTCTTTTTTCTAACGGCGTCCCTAATCATAGTAATCCATTCAGGGTAGTCGGAGCAAGGCCACCAACCAGGGCTAACCTTTCCTGTTGGGATATTGTCTATATAGTTTTTAGAGTGTGGGGCAAGTCCAACCTTTGGGTCACGACTGTTAAAGTTAGAACATTCGCCTTCGACCATAATGCCTTTAATAATAGGGCAAACGTCAAAAATTTCCCCGTAAAGTTTATCGTAATATTCTTGCGCCCCGTCGTCGGTCGGGTGCATTTCGTTTGGTGCGTAAATTTCAACGTAAACGTCCACGCCGTACTTTTTAGCCCTTTGGGCAATAAGGTTTACGTCGATAGGGTTGCCCATTTTATCGGTGTATGGATCTTTTAGCCATAAATCAATAGCGTCTTCGCCACGATGCGCCATTAACATAAAGGCTTCGTCAGGGTAAGAAAACATTCCAAACGGCGATTGAACTATTCTAGGCGAGAAAAGCGCCTTTCTTTCTATTGTACCTGCGCTTATATAAGGCGCATGTATGTAATTCATCATATCTTCAAGATAGTAAAGCCCTTGCGCAATACCCCTTGGGTCGTATCCTTCGAGCAATATAGCCTTGCTAGTCGTCTTTATTCTGTAACCCATATAACCGCTAGCCTTTCCTAAATCTTGGTTAAGACAAATCGTCAAAGTCTTGGCTTTTTTAGATTGGGCAAGCTTAACGCTAACACAAACGTTCATCGAAGTAAATAAATAGTCTTCAAAATCCCTAACGGCAGTCATAATAACTTGATCGATATCTAGGTCTTTAACGATAATTTGCACGTCGTCGTCAAAAACGAAATCGGTCTTTTTCGGCTCAACCGAAAGGTCTCTAATATCTTTTTTGTGAACCTGTAAAAGTTGGGTTTTAAATTGGTAATTTTTTTCTAATTTTGGCATAACTCTATCCTTATAAAAAACGCGCGCGTTTATTTTTTATGTTATTATACACCCTTTGGGAGTGTAAATCAATAACGAAAGAACAATTTTTTGTATCTTTATTCTCTCTCGTTTAGTGTTAACAAAAAGTACCAAAAATAGCGAAATTATAGCATTTTTGCCAAAAAAGTAATAAAAATGCCATAAAAAGTATCATTTGTGAAACAATGAGCCGTTTAATTTATTTTTTCATTTGTGTGAAAAATGACACTTTTTTCTTAAAGTAGGTTATTGAATAGCAAAAGGGGGTAGTGTATAATAGAAAAAAATATTTTTTCGGAGGAGAAAAAAATGAAAAAAATAGTAAGCATTTTAATCGGCTTAATCATGCTAGTTGCAAGCTTTGGCGTATTACCAGCATGTACTAAGCCAGGTGACGGCGATTACAAATTGACCGTTGGTTACGATAAGGGTGGTTACGGTCAATTATGGATCGAAAACGCACTTAAGGCATTCTGTGCTCAAGAAGGTCTAGATTATGAAAAAGACGTTTATCTTGATGCAGAAAAGGGCTATATGGAAACGGTTGTTAATAAATTGACTAACAACATTCAAGTTAGAGACGTTATTCTAGGCTCTGGTACTGGTTTTATTGAATGGGTGTCAAAGGGCTGGGTAGAACCAATTACAGACGTTTACGATGCAAAGCTTTCTAATGGTAAAACCGTGTTAGAAATGACAAAAGACCCTGGCATGAGAGAAGTTGGTAAGTATAAGGAAGATTATTATCAACTATCTAGTGCAAACGGCGCTTGGGGTATTTATTATAACAAGACCATGTTCGAAGAAAAGGGTTGGGAAGTTCCTGAAACTTACGACGAACTTTTGGCTCTTTGTGAAACCATTTATAACGCTCACGTGAAAAACGTTAGTGAATCAGAAAGAATTTATCCATTCGGATGTTCTTCAGATATCTACAATTACTGGGAATTCTTAGTTCAAAACTGGATCGGTCAATTATTAGGACCTGACCAATACGCTGAATTTGCTAAACAAGAAAGCAAAGATTACTATGCTTATGACAGCGTTTACGGTCAAGCAAAATTAAAGGCTCTTCAAGCATTTGAAAATATCGTTGAAAAACACGATGGTGGATACGTTCAATCAAAGAGCGCAGGCTTTATGGCTTTACAAATGTTATTTACTCAAGGCAAAATCGCTATGATGCCAAACGGAAACTGGTTTGAAAACGAAGTATTATCTTCACTTCCAGCAGGTATGGAAATTGCACTTATGCCAACACCTGTTATCGACGGCGCTAAGACCGACGCTAACGGCGATCCTATCAGAGTAAACTACGCTGGTGAAGTTGCAGGTTGGTTTATTCCTTCTGCTGCTAAAAACAAAGATATGGCAAAGAAATTCATGATTTTCATGGCTGAAGAACAACAATGTAAAAATATGATTAAAGATTCAGGAATGATGCCTGGCTATAACTATGATTACAGCGATATTTACGATTCACTTACCGTTTGTCAAAAATCAGTATATGACACTTTACGTGACGCTCAAAGCTTTGCGTTCGTTTCTACTTCTGTAGTTTCAAAAGCAGGTTTAGGTTTCTGGGCTAAAGGTCAACCATACGATTCAATGTTAAGTGGTTCTAAAATGAGCGCTGAAGAAGTTGTTCGTGCTGAAGAAGCTTACGTTGCTGATGAATGGGATTGGTACGTTGAACACGGTAACCTCTAATATCTAAAAATGCTGTTTTTAACAGTTTTATACTAGTTTAATGTTTTTATAAAATTATAGGACGATATAAAAATGGACAATGTTGCAGATACAAAAGTTAAGGTAATAAAAAAAGAGAAGAATATATCAACTACTATATTCGTTTACGCTTTGATTATTTGGCCTTTAATACACTTTGCAATCTTCTGGGTATATCTAAATATCGAAACGATCGTATTGACTTTCCAAAGTTTTAGTATTAACAGTGGACAATACAAGTTCGTGGGCTTGCAAAACTATCAAGACTTATGGAAATGGGTATTTGAAAGAAGTCCTAGCGATATGATGGTTTACGCCATCAAAAACTCTATCAGTATTTTGATTTGGGTTATGTGCGTTATGACACCTATTTCTATGATATTCGGTTATACCATTTATAAGAAAGTGCCGTTGGGAAATTTCTTTAAGGTTATTTTCTTCGTTCCAAATATCATTTCATCGGTCGTAATGGTTGCGTTATTTAAGTTGATGTTCGACCCTAATATCGGTATGATAGGGTACGTTTTGGAATTATTACAAATGCAACACGTAGTACCGGTAGGCGGATTCTTTGGTGACGGCGATATTGCGTGGACTATGATCTTGATAGAATGTCTATGGGCTGGTATCGGTTACGACATGATTATTTTCATGAGTGGATATAATAGAATTCCGCCTGAAGTTTCTGAAAGCGCAAAGATGGACGGAGCAGGATTTTTTAGAGAATTTGTAAGTATTTCTTTACCTATGATCTCTACTACGCTCTCGACTAAACTTATCCTTTCATCAACTACTGGGTTAGGTTTCTTTATGAACGCTTTACTTTTAACTAACGGTGGGCCTGGTGGTCAAACGCATACGCTGATGATGGTTATCGTTAACCAAACCAAGGGGGGACAACAAGGCGTTACTATGGCGGCAACCGTCGGCGTAATGTTCTCGGTTATTTGTTTGCCGTTCATCTACTTGTTTAGAAAGGTC
>SVHP01000018.1 GCA_015055735.1 Clostridiales bacterium
AAGAGCCGTTATTCCTGGCTTTTATGGCAAGAATTTTCAAGGCAATATAAAGACGTTTAGTCGTGGTGGTAGCGATATTACGGGGTCTATTATCGCTCGTGGTGTTAAAGCTGATTTATATGAAAACTGGACTGACGTTAGTGGTTTTTTGGTATGCGATCCAAGAATTGTCCCTGAAGCAAAGGCTATTAAGCAAATTACTTATAAAGAAGTTAGAGAACTTTCTTATATGGGCGCATCGGTTCTCCATGCAGAAGCAATTATGCCTGTAATGAAAAGAAAAATTCCTATTAACATAAAAAACACGTTTAAGCCTGACGATAAGGGGACTATGATTGTACCCAACGAACATTATAATCAAGGTGAAAACGACAGTTTTGTTACGGGTATTGCTGGGAAGAAAAACTTTACCGTATTGTTGATAGAAAAATCAATGATGAACGCTGAAGTTGGTTTTATTAGGAAAGTGTTGTCTGTTGTTGAGCATTACGGCGTATGTGTTGAACACTTGCCGTCAGGTATAGATACTTTATCGGTAGTGTTGTCTAGTGAACAATTAAAAGGCGGGGTGTTAACTGATATGGTTAATGAAATAAGAGAAAACGTAAACCCTGACTATATTCACGTTATAGAAAATATATCATTAATCGCAACAGTTGGGCATGGAATGGCAATGCGTTCTGGAACGGCAGCAACCTTGTTTAACGCCTTAGCTCAAGCCAATATCAATATTAAGATGATCGATCAAGGCTCAAGTGAAATGAATATTATAATTGGTGTATCAAACAACGATTATGAAAGATGTATTCAAGCAATTTATAAAGCTTTTATTAACTAATGTTTTAAGTGTAGCTAAAAATTGAAAATAGATTATATCAGTTGGTATTTTTTATATGCACCCCAAAAGTTAAACAAAATTTTGGAGTGCATATTTTTAATGAATTATTTTGTTTAATAGAGAATAGTATGAGAATAAGAAGAAAAAAACACTTAGATGAAAGATTGTTTGGAGTTAAGGAACTTTTGATAGTGCCAGATATGGATATAAAAAACGTAAAACTCGCAATAGAAGATAAAAAATATTTTGATTTTAAAGATTTTTTTAATAACGACAATCCTGTTGAATTAGAGGTCGGCTGTGGTAAAGGTGGTTTTATAGTTCAAAAAGCAAAGACAAATAAAGACGTAAATTTTTTGGCTGTTGAATTGTTAGAAAATATTATCGTTATGGCTTGCGAATTGGCGCAAAAAGAAAACCTTACTAACGTTAAATTTATAAATAGTGGGGCAGAGTATTTGCCTAGATATATAAGAGAAAAATCTATATCTAATATATATTTGAACTTCTCTCCACCATTTCCAAAGAGTACTTATGAATCAAGAAGGCTTACTAGTGATTTTTACGTTCAAGCATATAAAACCTTTTTAAAAGATAATGGTTGTATTTGTCAAAAAACCGATGATAAAGAATTTTTTGATTACTCGTTTAGTCAATTTGAAAAATTTGGTTTTGAGGTTCAGAACGTTACTGAAAAATTGCGTCTAAACGAAATAGAGAACGTTGAAACCGAGTATGAAAAAATGTTTAAAAATAAAGGTATGCTAGCATATGCTTTAATTGCCAAAAAGGCTTAAAAACAATTAAATAATTATCAAAAATAAAACAATTCTACGTTTAGTAGAATTTAAAAATCACTCTCCGTTTAATAGAAAATGACTAGCTTAATAATTTATAGCTGTTCAAAAATACGGGGAGTGATTTTTGTTGCAATGTCAACTTTTTTTAGTTATAATAACCTTGTAAATGACTGATGCAAATTATGTTTTTTACGTAAAATAAATAAGGACTTTAGTATTGCATAGTAAATATTTTAAAATTAAAATTTACAATTTATCATAAGCAAAAAGGAGTATTTATGAATAATACAATCATTTCTATGGAATCAACTTGCGATTTGTCTAATGAAATCATTGCTGAAAATGATTTTAAAATTATATATATGGATTTTATGATTGACGGTGAAATTTATTCGTCTAGCGAGCATGACGTAGTTTCGACAAATCTATATCAAAAGATGAAAAACGGCTCAAAAACAAGCACAAGCCAACTTAATGAACAAAGGTATATTGATTATTTTACAGAATTACTAAAAGAAGGTAAAGATGTTATGCATATAGCTTTTTCTAGTGGCTTAAGCGCTACTTACAATAGTGCTTTGCAGGCTTCTGAAAAGGTTAATAAGCAGTCTAAAAATAAAGTGTACGTTGTCGACAGTAAATGTGCGTGTGGTGGGCATGGACTTTTAGGTTTGCTTGCAAAAGAATATGCTAAAGATCATAACGTAATTGAACTTGGGAAATATTTGGAGCAAATGAAGTATAACGTTGCACATCTTTATAGCGTCGATAATCTTAAATATTTAGCAAATGGAGGAAGAATAAAAAAGTCTTCAGCAACGATAGGTAATATACTTAATATTAAACCTGTCATGAACGTTGATAACGACGGACATTTAATAGTTCTTGAAAAAGTTATGGCAAGGAGAAAAGCGCTTCGTTCTATGCTTGATAAATTTTATGAATCGTATGATGAGAATTATAAGATTTGCATAGTTAACCATGCTGATTGTTATCAAGATGCTGAATTTATATGTAAAAATATAAAGGAGAATAAAGGCATTGAACCTATAATAACAAATTTGGGACCAGTAATTGGTTGTCATTCGGGACCTGGTACTATTACTATTTTTTACGTTTCTAAAAACGGTAGATAAATTGATATTAATTTTATTTGGCAAAAATAATCCTTAGTAATTAAGGATTATTTTTTTGCTTTACTTATCAATTTTTTTGTATTATAATATTATAATTAAGTTGTCTTTAAAAAGGAAGATTCATTTATGAAATTTATTCACGTTTCAGATTTGCATTTGGATTCTAAGATAGACGGAATTCCGACTGATAAATCTAGAATAAGAAGAGAAGAAATTGTTAATACCTTTGAACGATTAGTTGCTTATGCTTCTAATAATCAAGTTCACGCCATTATTATTGCTGGCGATATGTTTGACACTTCTCGTGTAACCATTAAAACTAGAGAAAGGGTAATAGGTACTGTTAAAAAATATTCTAATATTGATTTTTTATATGTTGCAGGTAACCACGACGAAATAAATTTTTTATCACAAATAGAAGAATTTCCTGAAAATTTAATCATTTTTTCTGATAATTGGCAAAGTATTGATTACGGTGATTGTGTTGTTTCGGGAATAAATTTGACCAACTTAAATCAAAAAATAATATACGATACGCTTATTTTGGATAAAAGCAAGGTAAATATAGTTGCTATTCACGGTCAAGTTGCAGGTTATAATTGTAGTGATAAAGCAGAAATTATTAGTCTACCAAAACTAAAAGATAAAAATATCGATTATTTAGCCTTGGGACATATTCACTCTTATTCACGTGGAGTTTTAGATGAGCGTGGCGAATACGTTTATTCGGGTTGCTTAGATGGTAGGGGCTTTGACGAATTGGGCGATAAAGGATTTGTTTTATTAGAATATAAAGACCAAAAACTTCAAAGTCAATTTATAAAGTTTTCGAGTAGAAATCTTTATGAAATTGAATATGATGTGAGTGATAAAACTTCTTTTTATGAACTTTGTGATTTTATAGAACAAGATTTATTGAAAAAGATAGACGCTAATTCTCTTGTAAAAGTTGTTTTAAAAGGAAAGCACAAGACCGATTTTTATATCGATAAATTTTCGTTGGCAACAAAGTTGAATAATCTATTTTTCTTTGCAAAGGTTTATGACAAAACTGAGTTGGAAGTAAATTTAAGCGATTACGAATTTGATAAGTCTGTTCGTGGTGAATTTGTTAGAGCCGTTTGGGAAAGTGAACTTGATAGTCAAGAAAAAAATAAGATCATAATGTGTGGTTTGTCGGCATTAAAAGGGGAGGAAATCTAAATGAAGTTAATTAGTTGTTACGTTTCTTCCTTCGGCAAGCTTAAAGATTTTTCTTACGATTTTAGTCAAGGGTTAAACACCATTAAGCAAGACAACGGTTGGGGAAAAAGCACGCTTGCAACCTTTATTAAAGCCATGTTTTACGGCATAAGTTCATCAAAGCGTTCTGTCGCTGAAAATGAAAGAATAAAATATAAACCTTGGAATAGTACTGAAAAATTTGGTGGTTTTATTGAGTTTGAGTGGGGTGATAAGACCTTTAAGTTAGAGAGATTTTTTGGCTCAAAAGAGTCGGAAGATACCGTTAGGTTATTTGATGTGCAAACGGGAAAAGCATTTTCAAATACTGAAAATTTGGGTGAAAGAATATTTGCAATTGACCAAGACGGGTTTTTGTCAACTACCTATTTTTCGCAAAAAGATTTTCAAATTAAAAGCAATACGAGTTTAACGGCAAAATTTAACGACGTTTGTGAAGTTCAAGATAGTCAAGCCTTTGATAAAGCTTTGATAAACTTAGAAGAAAAAGCAAAAACTTATAAATATCGTGGTGATAAGGGCTTAATTTCTGATACCAAACGTGAAATTGTTCAAATAGATGAACAAATATGCCAAACACAAAAGTCGTTAGAAGCAGTTAATCTTTTGAAAGATGAAACGCAAACTCTTGAAGGGCAGGTGTTGAAGTTAAAAAATGAAAGCACTATATTGACTGACAAAATCGCAAAAGTTGGAAACGCTCAGGCTTTAAAAGTTAAGAAAGAAAATTACGAGTGGCTGTTAAATGAAAAAAATCAATTATCAAATAAAATTAAACAGTTAGATTATCAATTGAACGGTAACGCCGTTAATCAGTCGGAAATAAACGATTATATTTTGACTAACAATAAGTTGTTGGGGATAAATAATAATATCAAAATTTTGCAAGACGATATATCTGCATTAAACCAAATTCACGATAATCAAGAAAAGAAACCTGCTAATGGTAAAAATATTTTTCTTATTCTTGCCGTATTGTTGGGAGTTGTTGGAATTGGCTTGTTTTTTGTCGATCATTTAATAGCAATAATATCAGTTGTTTTGGCGCTAGTAAGTGGCTGTTTGTTTTTAGTTAGTAAGAAAAAAGTTAACGATAATGAAAATTTAGAGTTTAATCTTCTTTTGTCAAATAAAGAAAAAGAGCTAAACAATTTACTAAATTTAAAAACTCAACTAATCGATGAGATTGACGGTTATATTGCTAGATTTAATGTTGACGTTAATCAAGATAGGTTTTCTATACTGAACGCTATCAATAATATTCATTTAGAAAGAGAAAATTATTTAAAAAGTGCGTTAAATATTGAAGAAAAGTTAAACGATTATAATCAAAACGACATAAATGAATTTAATAAAACAATCGATAAAAATGAAGATTTAGATTTGTTAAAACAAAAATTGTCAATTGTTCAAAATGAATTTTCAAGAAATTCAAACGAGCTAGCAAACAAAAAGGCAAGTTTAAATTATCACGAAGTTATAGCAAATAGCGTTGTGGATTTGGAAAGCAAAAAGTCCGATTTGATTACCCAATTAAGCGTTTATGAAGAAGAATATCAAACTTTGTTGACGACTATAAAATTCTTAAAACAAGCTGATGAAAATTTAAAGGTTAAATATCGTGCACCACTGCAACAAAGTTTGAATAAGTACTTATCTTATATAGACCAAAAAAGCAGTGCGAAAATAGATATTGATCTTAAATTAACTGTAAGCGAAGTAGATGGGGTAAAAGACACTGACTATTACAGTAAAGGCTATCAAAATTTGTTTGATATTTGCAAGCGATTTGCCTTAACTGACGTTTTATTTACTAAAGAAAAACCTTTCTTGATTTTAGACGATCCGTTTACCAATTTGGACGATGAAAAAATTAAAAAGGCGCTAGAATTAATAAAAAAACTAAGTGAAGAATATCAAATTATATATTTGGTTTGTCATGAGAGCAGAAGGGGATAAAATGTCGTATAAATTACAAATAGAGCTAGTGCCAGATGGGTGCTGGGGATATAATTTAAGGAGTATTCTATCTAAGCAACAATGGGATTTTTTAAAGGCTGATGCTAAACTTCGTGCGGGTGGTAAATGCAGTATTTGTGGCAAGAAAACGCAAAGGCTAGATGCTCACGAAAGATGGGAATACGATGCTGAAAACGGAATAGCTAAATTAAAAGATATTATTGCAGTTTGTAAGGATTGTCACAGCGTTATCCATATAAATTTTACTTCTATTAAGGGCGATATTGAAAGGGCTGAAAACCATTTTATGAAAGTAAATAATTGTACTTACGTACAGTATAAACAAGAGCTTGGTAAGGCTAACGATATGCATAGGAAACTTAATTTAGTTGATGAGTGGAAACTAGATTTGTCGTATTTGAAAAGATACGTAAACGACTAAAGGAAAATTGTCGTCGTAAGATTAATAGAAAAAATTAAAAAATTGTAATTTTTGTGTTATATGTGCTTGATTTATGGTTTTTGTTGTGATAAAATTTTTAGTAATTTTTTAAGGATAATAATTAGGAAGTGTAAAAATGGAAATAATAGATGCGCACGCACACATATATCCATATAAAATAGCGCAAAAAGCAACGCAAGCAATAGGCAATTTTTACGATATTCATATGCAGTTAACAGAAGGGACGACGGATATTCTCTTAGAACAAGGTAGTAAGGCTGGTATAACAAAATACGTAGTTCATTCTTGTGCAACTAAAGCTGAACAAGTTCGCTCGATAAACGAGTTTGTAAAAAGCGAGTTGGATAAACACGATAACTTTATTGGGTTTATGACTTTGCACCAAGATTTAACAGAAGAGCAAATTTACGATGAAGTTTGTTGGGGGGTAAAAAACGGTTTCAAAGGTATAAAATTGCATCCTGATTTTCAAAAGTTTTATATTGACGGACAAGATGCAAAAAAGTTTTATAGGGTAGTTGGAGATAAAATGCCAATTTTGTTCCATACGGGTGACGATAGATATGAATATTCTAAACCACGTCGTTTGGCAAACATGGCAAAAGAGTTTAAAAATGTTAACTTTATAGGTGCGCATTTTGGTGGATATAGATGTTGGGATGACGTAGAGGTGTATAAAGGGCTAGATAACGTATTTTTCGATACGTGCTCGTCGCTTATGTTTATAGACGATGTTAAAGCTAAGAGCATTATTGATTTACTTGGTAGCGAAAAGTTCTTTTTTGGAACTGATTTTCCTATGTGGGGTGCGACAAGCGAATTAGCTAGGTTTAATAAGGTCAAATTGACTGAAAAAGAAAGGGAAAATATTCTGGCAAAAAATATAAAAAATTTGTTAAAAATTAAATAAAAATACTTGACAAATAAATTTGTGAAGAGTAAAATATTACAAAAATAAATGAAATATAAACGCAATGAAGGAAACAGACGATTTGTTTTGATATAGAGAGTTGACGGTTGGTGCAAGTCAACGAGAGATTTATCGTTACTCATTCCTGAGCGGAAACGGCGAAATTAAGTAATCGTTTACGGATGCTTCGTTAAGGCAAAAGAGTGGTTGTTTTGAGCAATAATTCGGGTGGTACCGCGGTAATTTATCGTCCCTAACTGTTTAGTTAGGGATTTTGTATTTTTTAAGGATAAATGCAAAAATATATCTCGCTAATACCTATTTACTTGACATCACTTTTGTTTTTATATATAATGTTATATATAATTTACTTACAATAGCATTTTATGCGCAAAGGCGGAGACGAATAACCTTGCATGTTTAATAAATATTGTAAAAATGCATAAGTTATCGTATCACTTTAGAACGTAGATGATGAACGAAAATAGTTGTTTACGGATGACTTCGTTAAGGTCAAAGAGTGGTTGCTTTTAGCAACAATTCGGGTGGTACCGCGGTATTAAATCGTCCCTGACTTTTGTCGGGGATTTTTTTATTTAAAGTAAGTAATTTGTATTGGAGGTAGATTATGAAGAAAATTTGTATTTCGGACGTTACGTTAAAGGCTATCGACGAACAAGGTTTTTCGTTGACTTTTAGAGAGAAGCTTGCTATTGCAGAAAAACTGGATAGCTTATTAGTGGATTATATTGAATTACCTACTTTAGCAAATTCAAAGGAAACGGAAATTATTTACCGTACTATTTCTTCATCGTTAAAAAATGCAACTGTAAAGATTCCTGTTGGGGATAGTGAACAAGGTATAGATTTTGCAGTTAAATGTGTAAAAAAGGCAAAGAAGGTTTGCTTGCAAGTGATTTTACCTGTTTCAACTACGTTGATGGAATATTTTTATCACTTAAAAGCGCCTATGATGCTAGAAAAAATTGCAAATTTAGTATCTCTTGCTAAGGCAAAATGCGATTTGGTAGAGTTCGTTGCACTTGACGCGTTTAGGGCAGAAGATGGTTTTGTTGAAACTTGCGCTAAAATTGCGTTTGAAAACGGAGCAAGTATAATTACTATTTGCGATAGCGAAGGTGTGGCTTTACCAGAAGATTATCCTAACTTAATTAAAAAGATTAAGGACTCATGTGATATTAGCGTACACGTACAACCATCAAACAATCTTTCGATGGCATCAGCGTGCGCAGTTCAATCTATTAAAGCTGGAGCTGACGGGGTTAAGGCTGCGATAAGTGGCAACTATTTAGACCTTGCAGTTTTTGCCGAAATTATTCGTGCAAAAAGATTTAATCTAGATATGGAAACCAAGTTGGATATTACTAATACAAAAACTGTTTCTATTGACGTGTGCGACGTGTTGAAAGGTCAAGTACAAACTGTTGAACAAACGGTTAATATGGGCTTTGTTGATAATAACTGCACGATTAAAGATATTGCCGAAATAGTTAAGCAATTAGGTTATGAAATTTCCGATTCTGATATCGGCAAGGTTTTTGAAGAATTTAAGAAAATTACTGCTAAAAAGGAAAGGATTGATACAAAGGAATTGGAAGCGTTAGTTGCAAGCGTTGCAATGCAAGTGCCTTCTACTTATCACTTGATTAACTACGTTGTTAACAGTGGTAATATTATTCCTGCTACAGCAAACGTTACTTTAGAAAAAGACGGCGAAAAGTTTACAGGTGTTTCGACTGGTGACGGTCCTATCGACGCTGCTTTTCATGCAATCGAACAAGTCGTTGGTCATCATTATGAACTAGACGATTTTCAAGTTCATGCTGTTACTAAAGGTAGAGGGGCTGTTGGATCTTCTATAATTAGACTTCGTGCAAATGGGAAGTTGTATCCAGGAAACGGCGTTTCAACCGATATCGTCGGCGCATGTATTCGCGCATATATCAATGCGTTGAACAAGATAGTTTACGAGGATAAGTGATATGAAGTTCTCTTTTCCGGATAAATTCGTCAATGCCAATAGCTTTATTGAGCTTTGCAATATTGCTCAAGACTACGGCTTTGACGGTATAGAAATTTTTGATGCAAAACAAGAAAAAGAAAGTCATATCGACAGTATTTTTCATACTTCGATAACGACTGATGCAAAGCGTAAATTGGTAAATAGACACATTTCTATTCCAGTTATATGCTATCCTGAAAAAATAAACGAAAATACCGATAGTGAAGATATAATTAAGTACGTTGAATACGCTTCTATTGCAGGTGTTTCGGGTGTAATTATTAAGTTTGAAAAGTTGTTAAGTACAAAAAAACTTAAAGAACTTTTGCTATCAGTCATTAAGTATGCTGAAGATTGCAACGTTGATATCTTGATAGAAACTTGCGACGCTTTGGTTAAAACAGAAAAGGTTTTAGAAACCATAAACGTATTTGCTTCAGCACGTCTTAGAGTTTGTTGGAATATTCGTGAAACTTTCTTTACGACCAACGAAAGCGCAGACAGTATTATCCAAGCCTTGGGCGCATATATCACTTACGTAAGAATAGGCGATAGAAAAGATGGGGTGAATACTCTTATCGGTGAAGGCGAGCTTCCTGTTCAAGATTTTATGAACGCTCTTCGTTCTTTAAATTACGACGGGTATATCTCGATTATGGATTCGGGAGAAATAACTAATTCGGATATCTTGCTTACTCATTTTAAGAGTTATATGTCGGCAAAATCTAACGTTAAGGAAGAAACGCCTATTTATTATAACCGTTCAAAAACGGGTACGCATCCTTGGAAAAAGTATGACGTTTTGGATTTGACTTTCTCTGAAGTTTTAGACCAAATGGTTAAGAGTTATCCCGACCAATACGCATTTAAGTATACAACGCTAGATTATACTAGAACTTATTCTGAGTTTAGAGATGACGTAGATAAGGTAGCGGCGGCTTTGATTTCTTTGGGGGTTGAACCTGGACATCACGTGGCTATTTGGGCAACAAATATTCCACAATGGTTTTTGACCTTTTGGGCAACTGTAAAGATAGGAGCAGTTTTAGTTACCGTCAATACTGCTTATAAAATTCACGAAGCAGAATATCTTTTGAAACAATCGGATACTCATACTTTGGTTATGATCGATAGTTGTAAGGATTCTAATTATAAGGAAACTATTGAAGAACTTTGTCCTGAATTAAAAAAGATAAAGCCAGGTCAACCATTGTATTCTAAAAAACTACCGTTTTTACGCAACGTTATAACGGTTGGATTTGATATGGACGGTTGCTTAGAATGGAAGGATTTCTTTAAGCGCCACGTCCTAGTGCCTAATGAAGAAGTTAGAAGAAGAGCGTCTAACGTTAAGAGCGACGATGTGTGCAATATGCAATATACTTCGGGAACAACGGGCTTTCCAAAGGGCGTAATGTTAACGCATAGGAATATAGTTAACAACGGTAAGATTATCGGCGATAGAATGGATACTTCAACTGCTGATAGAATGATGATTCAAGTACCAATGTTCCACTGCTTTGGAATGGTGCTTTCAATGACTAACATTATGACTCACGGTGGAACTTTGTGTCCTATACCGTACTTTTCACCAAAGTCTTCACTCGCATGTATAAACGACGAAAAGATCACTTGCTTTAACGGCGTTCCGACAATGTTTATCGCAATGTTTAACCACGCTGACTTTGCAAAGACTGATTTTTCATATATTAGAACGGGTATTATGGCAGGCGCTAACTGTCCACCTGATTTGATGCGTAGGGCGGCAAAAGAAATGAATATGACCGAAATAATAAGCGTTTACGGTCAAACCGAAGCATCTCCTGGTTGCACGATGGGTGAAGTAAACGAAGATTTGGATCATCGTGTTGAAACTGTAGGTAGCGCATTCCCAGGTGTTGAATGTAAGATTATAAATCCTGAAACAGGTGAAGAAGTAGCAGTCGGTGAAAACGGTGAATTCGTTGCTCGTGGCTATAATATTATGAAAGGCTATTACAAAATGCCAAAAGCAACCGAGCAAACTATCGATAAAGAAGGCTGGTTACACAGTGGTGACATTTGTTGTAAAACTGCAGACGGATATTATAAAGTTACGGGTAGATTAAAGGATATGATTATTCGTGGTGGCGAAAACTTGTATCCTAGAGAAATTGAAGAATTTTACTTGACTAATGAAAAGGTAAAAGACGTTCAAGTCGTAGGCGTACCTGACAGTCGTTACGGTGAGGAAGCTTGTGCGTATGTAATTTTGAAAAATGGAGTTAGTAGCGACGAAAACGAAATGCGTGAATATGGAAATAGCCATATGGCAAAACATAAGGTGCCTAGATATTTCGTGTTCGTAAACGAATTCCCTATGAACGCAGCCGGTAAAATATTGAAGTATAAAATGCGTGAAGACGCAATAGAAAAAATAAAAAATATGAAATAACCCGAAGAGGTGACGTTATGCAAGAAATTAAAATTGAAAAAGCAAAAGTATTAAAAGAAAAACCAGATTTTTCTAAACTTGGTTTTGGTAAGTATTTTACCGACCATATGTTCGTTATGGAGTATTCTGACACTGAAGGTTGGAAAAATGCAAGGATTGTTCCATTTGATTATATTCCAATCCATCCAGCATCTACCGTTCTTCATTACGGTGCTGAAATATTCGAAGGTATGAAAGCGTATAAGACTTTCGATGGATATCAAATGTTTAGACCACTTGAAAATATTAGAAGAATGAACGATTCCGCTGAAAGACTTTGTCTTCCTGCACTTCCTGAAGAATTCACGCTAAAAGCTTTGACCGAACTAATCAATTTGGATTACGAATGGATTCCAGACAAGGAAGGAACTTCTTTATATATTCGTCCATTTATGTTTGGTAACGACGAGTCTTTGGGTGTTCACGCCGTTCATAACGCAACTTTCGTTATTATTTTATCGCCTGTTGGTGCGTACTATGCAGAAGGTCTTAACCCTGTAAAAATCAGTATCGAAAGCGAGGACGTTAGAGCCGTTCGTGGTGGAACGGGTTACGCTAAATGCGGTGGTAATTACGCTGCTAGTATGAGAGCAGGCAAAAGAGCTGCTGCAAAAGGTTTTTCTCAAGTTTTATGGCTTGACGGTGTTGAAAGAAAATACATTGAAGAAGTTGGCGCAATGAACGTTATGTTTAAGATTAACGGCGAAATTATTACGCCTATGCTAACGGGTTCAGTTCTACCTGGTATAACAAGAAAGTCTTGTATTGAAATTTTAAGAGAATGGGGATACAAGGTAAGCGAAAGATTGATTTCAGTTGACGAATTGATTGACGCTGCTAAAAACGGTACTCTCGAAGAAGCGTGGGGTACGGGAACGGCTGCCGTTATTTCGCCTATAGGACATTTGGTTTATAAAGACGTTGACTACGTTGTTGCTGGCGATAAAATCGGCGAACTTGCTCAAAGATTGTACGATGAATTAACAGGTATTCAATGGGGTAAGAATCCTGATAAGCGTGATTGGTGTTATAAGGTAAAAATTTAATGTTTGATAAAAGAGTTACCATTTTTTTAGGACATTACGGAAGTGGAAAAACTTTTATATCGGTAAATTACGCCATTGCTCTTGCAAAAATGAACAAGGCTGTAAGCATTTACGATTTAGATATAGTTAATCCGTATTTTAGAACGATTGACGCTAAAAATATGCTAGATAAAAACAACGTGGAATTAGTTGTTTCACCGTATGCGGAAACTAACGTTGATTTACCTGCATTAAATGCTAAGGCGTATAAAATGCTAGACGACTTATCTCGTTATGCAGTAGCTGATATAGGTGGCGACGATAGGGGCGCTTTGGCTCTCGGTCGTTTTTATGAAAAAATTAAAGCTGAAGATAATTACGATGCGCTCTTTGTCCTTAATAATTGTCGCCCTGAAACGAGAGATATAGAAGGCGCTATCCAAATAATGAAAGAAATTGAGTGGACGGCAAAACTTAAGTTTACGGGTATTGTAAATAATGCAAACCTTGGAAACGAAACTACCGAACAAACGATTTTACGTGGCGTAGATTTTACTAACGAGTTATCAAAAATCACTGGTCTACCCGTTAAGTTTACTGCCGTTAGGCGTGACTTAATAGGTGGTCAACTAATGAAAATAAAAGAAATATTGCCGATTGACCCTATAAAATACGGGGATTGGCTATAAAGGAGAAAATATGGCAAAAGTAAGTTTTGACGAAGAGTTGTGTAAAGGTTGTGGACTTTGCGAATTAGCTTGTCCAAAGCAAATTATAATTCTTTCAAAAGAAAAAATTAATGCAAAAGGTTATCATCCAGCGCAAGTAATCGAACAAGAAAAGTGCATAGGCTGTGCGTTCTGCGCAACTATGTGTCCTGATTCGGTTATTAGGGTTGAAAAGTAGAGGTGTAATATGGCAGAAAAAGTATTGATGAAAGGTAATGAAGCATTAGCAGAAGCAGCGATAATGGCTGGATGTAGATATTATTTTGGATACCCAATTACTCCACAAACAGAAGTTGCTGCATACATGAGTAAACGTATGCCAAAGATCGGTGGAACGTTCTTACAAGCAGAATCTGAAGTTGCCGCAATAAATATGGTTATAGGCGTTTCGGCTTGTGGTAAAAGGGTTATGACAAGTAGTAGTAGCCCTGGAATTTCATTAAAGAGTGAAGGTATTTCATATCTTGCAGGTTGTGACCTACCTGCTCTTATAATCAACGTACAACGTGGTGGTCCTGGTCTTGGTGGTATTCAACCATCTCAATCGGACTATTTCCAAGCGCTTAAAGGTGGTGGACACGGTGATTATAAACTTATAGTTTTAGCGCCTGCATCTATTCAAGAAATGGTTGATTTAACTTTCAAAGGTTTTGACCTTGCAGACAAGTATAGAATGCAAACCATGATCCTTGCAGACGGTACTATGGGTCAAATGATGGAGCCTGTTAGCTTAGAACTTGGACAAGTTAAAGAATACGATAAGCCATGGGCAACGACGGGTACAGGTACTCATGAAGGTAGAAACGTAGTAAATTCACTATCGTTAAGCCCTGCTCAACTAGAAGAATGGAATATTTCAAGATATGAAAGATACAAAATAGTCGAACGTGACGAAGTTATGTACGAAGAATTCATGATGGACGATGCTGAAATTTGCGTAGTTGCGTTTGGTATTGCTGCGCGTGTTTCTAAAAATGCCGTAATGGAAGCAAGGGCAAAGGGAATGAAGGTTGGTATGATTAGACCTATTACATTATGGCCTTTCCCAAAAGATGCATTAAAGAATGCAAGCAAAAAAGTAAAATCTTTCCTATCAGTTGAACTTAATATGGGACAAATGGTTGATGACGTAAAACTTGCAATCGATTGTGAAAAACCTGTATATTTCTATGGTAGAACAGGTGGTATCATTATGACACCAAACGAAGTTTTAAATAAACTTATTGAAATTGAAAAAGGAGAGGCAAAAGCATGGTAGTATTTGAAAAAACCAAAGGTTTAACCGATAATCCACTTCATTATTGCCCAGGTTGTACACACGGAATTATTCACCGTCTAGTTGCTGAAGCATTAGAAGAATTAGGGGTAACAAATAGAACTATTGGTATTGCATCAGTAGGATGTTCAGTATTCTCATATAATTATTTTAACTGCGATATGATACAAGCAGCGCACGGTAGAGCTCCAGCAGTTGCTACGGGCGCAAAAAGGGCAAATCCAAACAATATAGTATTTACTTATCAAGGCGATGGTGACCTTGCTGCTATCGGTACTGCTGAAACGGTACATTCGGCTGCAAGAAATGAAAATATAACTATAATTTTCGTTAACAACGCTATTTATGGTATGACTGGTGGTCAAATGGCTCCAACAACTCTTCCAAATCAAGTTACGCAAACTTCGCCATATGGTAGAGACGTTACCGTTGTTGGTTATCCTATTAAAGTTTGTGAAATGCTTTCACAAGTTGACGGTGCATCTTATTTAGAAAGAGTTGCCGTTAATAACGTAAAGAATATTAAAAAGGCAAAACAAGCAATTTTACACGCTTTCAAAAACCAAATTGAAGGCAAAGGTTTCTCGTTGATAGAAGTTCTATCTACTTGCCCAACAAACTGGGGTGTGTCTCCAAAAGATGCGCTTAAATGGCTAGAAGAAAATATGGAAAAACACTATCCATTAGGAGTATTCAAAGACAAGTATAAGGAGGAAAAGTAGTATGACGAGTAAAATCCTTATTGCAGGTTTTGGTGGACAAGGTATTCTTTTTGCTGGTAAAGCACTTGCTTTTACAGGCTTAAAAGCCGACAAGGAAGTAAGTTGGCTTCCTTCATACGGTCCTGAAATGCGTGGTGGTACAGCAAATTGTAGCGTTACTATAAGCGACGAACCTATCGGATCTCCAATCGTTGATAAACCTGATATTTTAGTTGCTATGAACTTGCCTTCGTTAGAAAAGTACTTAAATGAAACGGAAAAGAACGGTTATATTATATTTGACAGTTCGCTAATTAGTAAAGAAGTTGTTAGAGAAGACGTTTCTATAGTAGGTATTCCTGCAACTAAATTAGCAACTGATAACGGACTAGATGGATTAGCAAACATGATTATTATGGGCAAAGTTATAAGAGAAACTAGCGTATTAACTTTGGATCAAATCAAAAATAGTCTATCTCAAATGGTCCCAGCTAAAAAAGCAGAATTACTAGAAAAGAATATTAAAGCGATTGAATTAGGTTTTAATTATTAATATTTAGAAAAATTAGAAAGGTAGCAAGAAATTGCTGCCTTTTTACCTTTTATAGTATTATATCAACTAAGTAGTGTCATTTTTTGTACTATTTCGCATATATTGAAATAGAAAGCCAAAAAGGAGGAAAATATGTCGTTTTTCAATAATTTTCAATCGGATAAATGTCCTGGGCAAATAAACGGAAATCCGTTAAACGGCTTATGCGAAAAGGTGTGCGTTCAAGCAAAAAAGGTTTTTGATGCGTGTATGCAACAAACTCAACTTAATGATATAGTTTTAAACATAACAAATTTAACCCCGTCAAATCCTACATATCCGTTAACTTTTGTTAGTGCAAAAAGTACCACGTCACAAGGAACTATCAGTAATTTATTAATTGATCCACTTACCGAACGACCAAATTGTGCAAGGGTTAGAGCAGACGTTATAATTCCAGTGTCGGTTGCTTATACCGATGCAAACGGTGTAGAAGGTGTTGCTACTTCATCTATAACCGTCACAAAAGACGTCATTTTAAATATACCATCAGCATCTATAATGCCGTATATGGTAGAAGCTGTCGTTTCAATGGTGTCTACGCAAGGCACGTATACCGATTTAAATCAGTTCGTTATTGATGCTTGCGTATCTATAATAATGAAGATAGTAATGGAAGTTGAACTTTTAATTCCATCGTATGGATATGCCGTAATACCACCTTGTCAAGAATACACACAAGAGGTGTGCGCTGGATTTTTTGAATTGCCAATGTATCCACAATAATTGATTTAGGCTTGTATTAAAAACAAAAAGGAAAAACTTACAAAAAGTTTTTCCTTTTTTTCTATTTTCACATATTTAAATTAATCGTCGAAGCCAAAAAGGTCGTTTGGGGTAATATCAAATCGTTTGCATAAATAAACAATTTTGTCATAATCTAATTGAATTCTTCCTGTTTCATATTCACTGTAATCAGATTGATATTTGTTTAACTCAGTTGCAATTTGTTTTTGAGTTATTCCCTTTAATTTTCGTGCTAATTTTAAGTTTTTTCCTACTAGAATAGAAAGGTTTGCTTCTCGGTTATTTACCAATTTTTTTATCTCCTTTTAGTAAAATTATACAAAAACAAGAAGAACGATAATTTTTATGTAAATAATAGTATTTTTTCCACTATTTTACTTGACATATAGGAAAAATTCCTATATAATTACTTACATTAAAAACAAATTTACAAAGGAGGTTTCTCTATGGGAAAAGGTCTATCAGTAACAGGTTTCGTTTTATCGTTGGTGGGATTAGTATTGTCGATACTTGGCACTTATTTTTCAATTATAGCCCTACCAGTTTCAATCGTTGGTTTAGTACTTTCTGTACTTGGTGGGAAAAAAGTGAAAGCAAGTGGCGAAAAAAGTGGGTTAGCAACTGCTGGCTTAGTTCTAGGAATTATTGCTGTTGTTTTTTCATCAATATTCTTCTTTACCTGTGGAATTTGCGTTTTAGCAGCAGGTTCAGCATTAAGTGGCTTAAATGGATTGATGTAAGATTTTGCAAACAGTAAAACAAAGTGTAAAAGTGGTTTTTTAAAACCACTTTTCTATTTTTAAGAGGTTTATTGTGTACATATCTATTTTTGGTAATGATATCCCAATGTATGGAATTTTATTCTTTTTGGGTATTTTTATTTCAGTAATTCTTGCGATAATTTTTGTTAAGCAAAGCAAGATAAGTCTTTTTGATTTTTTCTCTGCCGTTGCATTTATTTTGATTGGTGCGATTATCGGTGCAAAAGCCTTATTTATTATTGCATCGATTGATTTAATAGTTGAATTACAATTGTCGTTTATGGAAGTAATGAGAGGAGGCTTTGTATTTTACGGTGGGTTAATTGGCGGTGCTCTCGGCTTGTGGTTGTATTGTAAATTCTTCAAAATGTCAATGCGAAAACTTTGTCCAATTTGCTCAACTGTTTTACCGTTGGGACATGCGATAGGTAGAATAGGGTGCTTTTTTGCTGGTTGTTGTTATGGTATAGAGTATCACGGCGCATTGTCTTACACTTATACACAAAGTATAAATATCTTTACGCCAATAGGCGTACCCTTATTGCCAATACAATTAATTGAGAGTTTTATTCTCTTGTTAATATTTGCTATATGTTTAATTTTCTATTTGAAAAATAGGGAATCGTATTTATCGTCAATAGTTTATTCTATATCATATGCAGTTGTTAGATTTGTGTTAGAATTTTTTAGGGGCGATGGCGAAAGAGGTGGCGTTTTAGGGCTTTCAACTTCCCAATGGATAAGCATTTTAATCGTTTTGTTTATAGTTTCTTTAATAATTATTCATAAGAGAAGGAATTTTGATAATGCTATAAAGAAATCATAGATAATTTTAGATGAATAAATATAATTAAAGACTTTAGAATTGTTTATAATCCTAGAGTCTTTTTTTATTTATATTTTGATTTACTTGTCAAAATAAAATTATTGTGCTACACTTTAGTTATGAAAATTTATGCTATCAGCGATTTACATATATCGACTAATACCAATAAGCCAATGGATATTTTTGGTGGAAATTGGGTGGGATATATGGATAAAATACGTGAAGATTGGAATAAAAAAGTGACCGATGACGACGTCGTTTTAATAGGTGGCGATATAAGTTGGGCAATGAATATTGAAGACGCTAAAAAAGACTTGGAAAGTTTGGCTGACTTAAAAGGTAAAAAGGTTCTTATTAAAGGTAACCACGATTATTGGTGGAGTGGAATAGGTAAGGTTAGAGATATTCTTCCACCTAGTTTTTATGCATTGCAAAACGATAGTATTCGTTTTGACGGGGTCGTTATTTGTGGTTCTAGATGTTGGAGTGTTCCAGGTTCTCCTGATTTTAAGGAGCAAGATAGAAAAATTTATTTAAGAGAAATAGAAAGACTTAAACTCTCGTTTAAGGCAGTGGAAAAGATAAAACAAGAAGGGGATAAACTCATAGCGCTCGTGCATTATCCACCTTTTAATGTGCATAGAGAAGATTCTGGTTTTACTGAAATATTCAAAGAAAACAAAGTTGATTACGTGATTTATGGGCATTTGCATGGTAAAAACGTTCGTGCTGATAAATTGGTCGTGAAAGACGGTATTAAATATTATTTAACCTCTTGTGATAAAGTCGATAATAAATTAACTGAGGTAGAATTATGATAGAACAAAAAAGCAACAGTGGATTTAAGAACTATTTAAGGAATTTGCCAAAGCGATATTTTATTACGGCATTTTCAGGTATGGCTCAAGGCTTATTCGTGACATTAATTGCCGGTACGATTTTGGCGACTATTTCTACCGAAATTATTACTACGAAAAATATTTTTGGACAAATATTGTACTATATTGCAAGTATGGCAAAAACGCTTATGGGTGCAGGAATTGGCGTCGGTATCGCTTATGCTTTAGGGAAGAATAAACTATTGATTTTTTCGGCAGGCGTTGCAGGTTTTATAGGTGCATTTGCAGACAAACTACTTTTTGGTACGTTTATGGGTGCTTTGTTTCCGTTAGTTAAAGCACCGTTTCTTGCAGTTTCTTTTGGCGCACCAGGTAATCCTATCGGTGCGTACGTTGTCACCATGTTCGTTATTGAATTGGTTGAACTTTATGCAGGAAAAACTAAACTTGATATTATTTTGATTCCACTTGGAACTATGTTATTGGCTTTTATAGGGCTGTTCATTGCTGCTCCATTTATTTGGTTAGTAGACCAACTTGGTATTCTAATTGCGCAAGCAACTAAGATAACGCCTTTCTTTATGGGTATTATCGTTTCGGTTGTAATGGGTATATTGTTGACAATGCCGACGTCTTCTGCTGCAATATGGATTGCAGTTGCAAAATCAGTCATTGAAGCAGGTGGAGAAAATGCAAACTATATGTTAATTGCAGGTGGCGCAGCAACCGTTGGTTGTGCGTGTCATATGCTAGGTTTTGCTGTTGCAAGTTTTAGAGAAAACGGCGTAGGTGGTTTAATTGCTCAAGGTGTTGGAACAAGTATGTTGCAAATACCTAACATTATGAAAAAACCTATAATTATGCTTCCTATGATAATTTCAAGCGCTGTTTTAGGTCCGCTTTCAACTTGTGTATTTATGTTGAAATGTAGTTATAATGGTGGAGGTATGGGTACTAGTGGTTTTGTAGGAGTTATAGATTTGTTTACCAATACTACGGGCACTTTAGGTGTTGTTGGAATTATACTTCTTATGATCGTACTTCCTGTAATATTGAATATCTTAATAAGTGAGTTTATGAGGAAAAAGAATTGGATAAAATTTGGGGATATGAAACTTCCCGACTAAATTTAATAAAATAAATACAAATAAAAAATGAACACAAAATTAAAGTTTTGTGTTCATTTTTTTATACATTGTCGGGGTAATACCCGATATTTTTTTAAATGTTTTTGAAAAGTAGTTGGGGGTATCAAAGCATAATTTGTCGGCAATTTCGTTTATAGAATAAACGTTTTGTCTAAGTAACTTTTTTGCTTCGTTGATTTTTAAGTTGACGTAATATTCGATAATGGTTTTACCCGTTTGCTTTTTAAATTGTTTGAAAATATAAGATTTTGAATAGTGAGTTTTTTGGCAAATGTAATCGATTGAAATATTAGAATAAATATTTTCTTTAAGGAGAATTTTTATATCTTTAATCAGCTTATTTCCTAGTTCAAATTCAGAAATGAAAGTGTTGTTTCCTTGGATAGTCTCAGTTTGGGTTTTCATTATGTCAATCAATAAGAGTTCAAGTAAGTTTT
Source organism: Clostridiales bacterium (assembly GCA_015055735.1). Classification (GTDB taxonomy): domain Bacteria; phylum Bacillota; class Clostridia; order Christensenellales; family Borkfalkiaceae; genus UBA1259. The sequence goes on from SVHP01000018.1 coordinate 20,925, forward strand.
TGATTATTTGTTCGCCACCGAGCGTTGGGGAAGGAAGGATTTTCATCTTTTTTAAATTAGGATCGGAATAAGGGATATCAAAGGTAAGCTTTGCTTGGTTTAATATTAGGTATAAATACTTAACTTGTTCGGGGGTTAAAGTAATAACTTTATCTTCAAAAAAATGCATTGCTTCAGAATGACATTCGAACGATATAATAAATACTTTAGGCTTTTGCTTGCCGTCTGCTGAGTGTGCGTGAGTAAAATCAGGCTTATAAAAAATCATATTGCCTTGTGTTAATAGAGTTTGTCCACTTTCAGTTGAACAAATTAAATCGTTTTTATCAGTGTATACTATTTCCCAAAAATTGTGCTTTTCAAAATCGTATGAAAAATCTTTGTCAAATTCAAAATAGTGTATAGTAACAATTTTATTTATTACTATTAGGTCTTTTAATTTATGCTTAAAATATTTTTTCATAAGTATATTATAACATAATCTTTTTAATTTTACAAGTAGATTATTTTACCTTTTTTGGCTATTTTATGGCATTGTGTTTTTGTTATCTATATTATATAATGTAATAAAAAACAATATGAGGAGAAACAATGAGAATTTTAGCAATAGGCGCACATCCTGACGATATTGAAATTGCTTGTTCTGGAACTTTAGCAAAATGCGTTCAACGTGGTGATACTGTTATCGTATGTCACGCATCAAGTGGTAATTTAGGACACGTTATTATTCCACCTGAAGAATTAAAAGTTATGAGAGCAAACGAAGCCAAAACTGCTGGTAAACTAGCGGGAATTGAAGTTATTCACGGTGGTTTTGACGATTTGGAAATTTACGAAAACAACCAATCGGCAAGAGATAAGATGGTTGACGTAATAAGATACGCTAATCCCGACTTGATTATCACTCATGATCCTGATGACTATATGCCTGATCATACGTCGGTTAGCAAACTTGTGTTCGATGCAAGTTTTACGGCTACTCTTCCAAACTATAAGTGTTCGGTGCATAGATTTACAAAAGACGATACGCCTGCAAAATTAGTGCCTATCTATTATATGGATACTTTGGCTGGCGTAAATTTCAACCCAAGCATGTACGTTGATATTACTAGTACCATAGATCTAAAAATTAAGATGCTAAATTGTCACGAAAGTCAAATTGTGTGGATGAGAGATCACGACAATATAGATTTTTGCGATATGGTTAGAACTTGTAGTAGATATCGTGGATATCAATGTGGCGCGGATTACGCCGAAGCGTTTAAGCAATGCCAAGTATATTTAAAAGGAACTACAAAAAGGCTTTTGCCAGAATAATTAGAAAAGGTATTAATGTATGAAATGGTGTGTAATAGGTGCAGGTGGTATTGCTGATAGAAGAACTATTCCTGCAATATTAAAAGATGAAAAAAGTCAACTTGTAGCCGTTATGGATAGGGTTAAAGAAACAGCAGAGCGCATTGGAAATAAATACAACGTAGTGTATTTTACCGATGAAGAAACTATGCTAAAAAGTATAGACTGCGACGCTGTATATATTGGAACGCCTGTGTTTAGTCATTATAATCAAGCGATGTTGGCGCTCAAATACGGAAAACACGTTTTCGTAGAAAAACCCATAGCGATGAACGTTAAAGAAGGAGAAGAGTTAGCTAACGCTTTTAAGAAGGCTGGAAAACTTTTATGCGTTGGTTATATGATGAAATACCATAATCTTCACGAAAAAGCAAAGCGAATCGTAAAGAGTGGTGGGATAGGCGCAGTCAATGACGTAAGGGCGCAGTTTTCTTGTTGGTACCCTGAAATCAAAGGTGCATGGCGTCAAAACAAATCGCTTGGTGGCGGTGGCGCAGTAATGGATCTTGGCGTTCATTGTATAGAACTAATAGAAGACCTTCTTGATGAAGAAATAGTGGACGTTAAAGCCTTTTATTCCACAAAGACTTTTTCGTATGAAGTTGACGATGGCGCAGTTATAATTTTTAAGACCAAAAGTGGAACTCTAGGACATATAGACGTTAATTTTAATATTCCTGATAATGCATCTGAAAGTAAATTAGAACTTTACGGAGATAAGGGGTACGTCGTTTGTACAGGCACGCTTGCTCAAGAAGAAAAGGGTAAGCTTTGTCATTTATATTCGCCACAAGGCGAATACGTTGCAGCCCAAAATCGTACGACGGATAAACCTGAAGAATATTTAGGGGAAGATGGTAATCTTTATTTGAAACAAATAATTTTCTTCCGTGAAAACATTGAAAGTGGTAAATTAGATTATTTTTATACGGATAGAGCGGTTCAAGTACAAAAAATTGTAGAAAAAATATATAATGAAAATTAAAAGGAGAAAATAATTATGAATTTTAATTCAACAGTAAAAGGTAGTTTGTTAGAAGGGTTTTATCCTGAAGGCTGGGATTTTGAAAAGATTGATAAATGTTGTTCAAACGCACCGGAAAGTATAACAGAAAGACAAGCTTTCTGGAACGAAAATTTTACGCCCATAATGTGTGATGCTTTAGGCGAATTTGACGTTAAAATGGGTCATGAAATCGCAAATGAAATTAAAAAAGCAAACGAAAGAAACCAAAAATTAGCGTTTATTTTACCTGTTGGACCTATGGGTATGTATAAGTGGGCAGTTTACTTCTTAAAAGAATGGAACGTTAGTTGTAAAAACGTTTGGTGCTTTAATATGGACGAATGGGCTGATGCTGAAGGAAATACTATCACGGGCGAAGCATCTTTCCAAAACGCTATGGAAAATGCTTTCTATAATCCACTAGGCGAATTGACGGTACCAAAAGACCATAGAAATTTTGCTACGAAAGATAACCTTCCAACCTATCCTGAAAAAATTGCTAAATTAAAGAGCGAAGGCGCAAAATTAGTATTGGTTTACGGTATTGGTAGAATGTGTCATATAGCTTTCTGGGAACCACAATTTGGTAGCGAGTTTTCGTCAAACGAAGAATGGCTAGCTCAACCTTATAGAATTGGTGCAAAACTTCATCCGTTGACCATAGAGCAAAATGCTATTACTTCATTTAAATCAAGAACATCTTTAGTTCCTTGTAGAGCAAATACTGTTGGTCCTGCTTTAATGTTCCAAGCTGATTACGCTATAGGTGGCGCTGATGGAACGTTTAATCGTGGAATGCAATGGCAAGGTATGAGTTTATGGATGACGTTAAGATATACTCCAAATAGATACGTTACTTCGTCTTTTATTCCTACTATTCCAGGTAAATTATTTTTCTTAAAAGAACTTGCAGGCCCTTTAACGCCTGATATGAATTAATAAATAATATTCAGCAGGCAACCTTGCCTGCTGAAAGCAGTTAAAAGGAAGAATATTTATGAAAAAATTTATAATGTATGGCGCAGGAAATATCGGTAGGGGGTTTATTGGTCAACTTTTTTCAAATAGTGGATATCAAGTTGGCTTTATTGACATAAATCAAGAAGTTATCGCAAGATTAAATAGCGACAAACAATACCCTGTAAACGTTGTTTCAAACGACGGAATAGAAGAACAAATAGTTAAAAACGTGTATGGTATAGACGGAAAAGACGTAGAACTCGTTTCAAATGAAATTGCAAGTTGTGATATTATGGCAACGGCAATCGGGGTTAATGTTTTAAAGTTTATTGTTAAGCCTATTTCGTTAGGAATAAAAAAGAGATTTGAACAAAATAAGGAACCGTTAAATATCATTATTTGTGAGAACTTAATCGGTGCAGACCAATATTTGAAAGGCTTAATTAAAGAGCAACTACCTGAATATAGCGATAGAATCGATAAAGAAATAGGCTTTGTTGAAGCAAGCATCGGTAGAATGGTTCCTGTCGTTCCAGAAGATAAAAAATTAGGCAATCCTTTAAGAGTTTACGTAGAACCATATAATATTTTACCCGTTGATAAAGATGCTTTTAAGGGCGAAATTCCCGACGTTCAAAATTTATATCCGTATACTCCGTTTAATTTGTTTATTCAAAGAAAATTATTTATGCACAATATGAGTCACGCTACTTGTGCGTATTTGGGATATTTAAGAAATTACGAATATATTTATCAAGCAATAGCCGACTACGATATAAAATGCGTAGCTTTTAAAGCGTTAGTGCAATCAGCTTTAGCAATATCTAGAGAAAATAAAGTAGATATCGATATGCTATTAGATCACGCCGAAAATTTATTGTATCGTTTTGCAAACGTTGAACTCGGCGATACCGTTGCGAGGGTAGGAAAGGATACTAAGAGAAAACTATCGTCAAACGATAGATTGATAGGCGCTATAAAATTAACTGAAAAACACAATTTACCTAACGAATATTTGTGTTTAGGCGTTGCTTGCGCTATGGCTTTTGAGCCTATTGATGATGAAAATAGTCAAGAATTAAGTTCTTTCGTTAAAGAATTTGGGGTTAAAGAAACTCTTAAAAAATATAGCGATTACGATGGTGAAAAAACCAAATTTATCGCTCAATTATACCAAGATATTAAGGACGGAAAGAGTATTCAAGATTTAATAAAATCGTGCGAAATAAAAGCAGGAAAGACAATAAGGGTGTAGTTATGGAAAGAAATGGAATTGCTGTTGCAGGGAACATATTGACCGATAATATAAAAATGATAGAAGAATACCCAAAAAAGGGAATGCTTGTTACCATTACCGATCAATCTCTTGCAATAGGTGGCTGTGTGCCAAACACTGGTATTGACTTAAAAAAATTAGATAAAAGTTTGATTGTGAAAGCGTATGGAAAAGTAGGTGATGATGTAAACGGTAAATTTGCATTGGATAAAATGAGTTCGGTAGGTATCGACGTTTCAAACGTAAAAGTGACCGACCAAATGCCAACGAGTTATTCTGACGTTATGACTGTAAACGGCACGGGTGAAAGAACGTTTTTTCATCACCGTGGTGCTAATAAGATATTTTCTATGCAAGATATCGACCTTGATAACCTTGACTGTAAAATATTTCACATAGGATATTTAATGCTGCTTGATCAATTTGATAAAATAGAACAAGATGGCAGAACGCCTATGTCTAAACTTTTGGAAAAGGTTAGAGAAAAGGGTATCAAAACTTCTATCGATATCGTTAGTGAAAGTAGTGGCAATTTTCAAAAGGTTGTTAGTTCAACCCTTCCATATTGCGATTACGTGATAATTAACGAAATTGAGGCAGGGCAAATTGCGGGAATTTCGCCAAGAAATCAAGACGATAGCTTAAACGAGCAAAACGTATTTGAAATTATGAAAAAACTAATGAAAATGGGCATAAATGAAAAACTTATTGTTCATTGTCCTGAAAAAGGTTTCTCATTAGATAAAAACGATAATTTTGTAAGTTGTCCATCAAGAAAATTGCCAAAAGGATTTATAAAGGGTAGCGTTGGGGCAGGCGATGCTTTTTGTGCAGGCTGTTTATATTCGTTATATAACGAATATCCTGACGATAAAATGCTTGATTTTTCAAATTTAGTTGCAATAAACTGTTTGTCCGAGCCCGATTCGATAAGTGGCGTTTGCGAAAAGGAAAACCTACTTAAAGTTTTGGAAAAACAACTTTAGTATTTAGAGATTTAGTGTTTGCGTTTGTTCTTTATTTAATTGCTTTTTCATAAAATACAATGAAGGAGAAAAATTATGTATGAACAAAGTGCTATAAATAATGAAAAATTAATAATAGAAGGAAGAAAGCATTTAAGTTTAACGGGGGTTGAAAGCGTAGATAGCTTTAACGAGCAGTGCCTAAAACTCACCGTTCTAGGCAATAAAATGCAAATTTTGGGCGAAAATATAAAAATTTCAGCCTTTAATAAGTCTAATGGAAATTTAAGTGCCGAAGGCAAATTTTACGAAATAAAATACTACCATAAAAAACTGCCTGTAATGAAAAGGGTGTTTAAGTAGTGTTCGTTACTAAAAATCAGTTTTACGTATTTGTTGCTTGTCTTGCTTTCGGCACAGTTTTAGCCCTTTTATATAGCGTCGTTAGACTTGTAAGGTATGTGTTTAATAGTAAAGTCTTGCTAAGTGCTATCGATTTGCTTTTTTTAGCTTTTTCAGGCTTGCTTTTTTCGTATTATTCGCATATGCTCTTTTTTCCTAATTTTAGACCATACATGCTGATAGGCGTGTTTAGTGGTTTTTTTGGGTATTTAAAAAGTTTTCATATATTACTTGCAAAAACTATAAAAAAGTTTTATAATATAATAGTAAATAAAATACCTAAAAAGAGAAGGACGAAAAATGACCAATGAAAAGACTAAAAAAATGATAGTTGCAGGTACTGTTGGAGCAGTGTTGCTTTTGGTTACCTTGTTGGCTATTATGATATACCAAATGGTGGCTATTCAAAAGAAAAAGGCAGATATTGCAAGATGGGAAAAAGCCACTGTTGAATTACAACAATTAATAGAAGACGGCGAAAAGACGGTAGAAATACGTTCTATGCGTGATTGGATAGAAAGAGAAGCTAGAAGGCTTAATCTTGTTTATCCTGAAAAATAATCAATATGAAATACGGTGTTGTGGATATAGGTTCTAACTCGGTTAGGCTTATGATAAGTATTGATGACGTGACTGAAAGTAAGTTTATAAAAACTACTCGTCTTGCCGAAAAAATGGGTGATAGTTGTATTTTGCAATTCGAGCCTATGAATAGAACTGCGCAAGCAGTTTCTTTTTTTGTAGAAAAAGCAAAAGAGCTTGGCGCTGATAAAATTTACGTATTTGCGACTGCTGCGGTAAGACAAGCTACTAATAAACAAGAGTTTTTGGAATTGGTTAGAAAACTTTGTTCTATTAACGTCGATGTTATTAGTGGGGATATGGAAGCAAGCTTGGGCGCTTTAGGCGCAGTTCAAGACAACGGTGGAATTATTGACGTAGGTGGGGCTAGTTCCGAAGTCATGGTTGTTAAAGATGCTAAAACCGTTTTTTCTCGAAGTTTAGACGTTGGCGCTGTTAAGCTTACCGATAAATTTGGACAAGATAAAGAAAAGATTATTTCCTTTATCGATAAAAAAGTGGAAGAATATGGTAATATACCAATAACTAATTTTTTTGGGATAGGTGGAACGGCAACAACATTAGCATCTATTGATCAAAAAATGAAGGTTTACGATCCTAAATTAGTGCATGGTTATTCGATTTCTATAGAAAGGATAAAAGAGATAAGAGATATGCTTTTTTCAATGTCGCTTGAGCAAAGACAAGAACTTGACGGACTTCAAAAAGAACGTGCTTTGGTAATTCCGAGTGGGGTAGCGCTCATCTACCGTATATTAACTAAGGCAGGGGCTCAAAAAATCACTATAAGCGAAAGGGATAATTTGGAAGGGTATTTAATGATAAAAAGGAGTCAAAATGAATAAAAAAATTAACGTTGTAAGTTATATAATAAACATGGTTTTGACAATGGCGTCTTTACTGTGCGTTGTTAGTCTAAGTTTGAATAATTATCCAGATACCACCATAAATTCATTGATAAGATTTGTCGTAGGTGCAATTTTTGCAGGGCTAGTTAACGCTTTTGCTCACGAGCTAGCGCATTTGATTAGCGGTAAAAAAAATAAGTTTACCTTTTCGTCAATGGTAGTATGGTTTTTTAAATGGACTAAAGTTAAGAAAAAAACTAGATTCGATTTAGTCATGGTTGGCGATGAGGCGGGTTATACCGAAATGATTCCAACGACTGAAGAAAATATAGAAGCAAAATTTAAGAAAATGACAAGAGCAGGTGCTATTGCTTCAATTATAATAACGATTTTAGGTGTTCCGCCGTTATTTATGACAGCTATTTTACCCGACTGGATTTTTACTTTATGGGCTATGCTTTTTCCAATAGGGGTTTATTACTTTTTTGGAACTATATTGCCTTCGTCTAGTTACGGGGTGCTAAATGACGGGGCTGTTTTATACCATTTTAAGAAGAATACTGACACTGCAAAAGTTATGGTAAACTTGTTGAAAATTCAAGCGAATTTATATAATGGAAAAACGCCTGCGCAAATTGATGAAAAGTTATATTTCGATCTTCCACAACTTCCTGAAGATGATTTAAATTTTGCATTATTATTAAATGCTAGATATAATTATTATTTAGACAAAGAAGATTATGAAAACGCTAAAAAGACAACTCAAAGATTGTTGACGCTTGAAGATTATCTTCCAAAACAATTTATGGACGTTATAAAGGTTGACGCTTTGTACAATGCTTGTACCTTCGATTTTAATGAGGAAACGGCTGACGATTTAATGTACGAATTAGAAAAATATATTAACAATGTTAATAATAGTGCTAACGTTAGAACTAAATTGGCTTATTTAATCGCTATAGACGGCGAAAAGCAAGGGCTCGATATCTTTATCAAAAAGGGATACAAAGAAGCCGATAGGTGCCAAATAAAAGGCTTGGGGCAATATGAAAGGACTCTTCTTGATAAGTTAGTTGCTAATATTTCTAAATAAAAACTATAATAAATAAAAAATAATAAAATAAAAAACACTTGTTTGAAAATCGAAATTCGATATCTAACAGGTGTTTTTTTGTTTGCTTTTTACCCTAATTTATCCTTGAATTTAATGGTTATCCTATATATTCCATATCCGAATAACAGTAAGGACAAATACGCATAGTTTTGTTTGCGCAATCGCCACAAAATTCTGCGCCACAGTTGCTACAACCGATTATATTTCCGTTTGGAATTTCTTTATTACAACTTTTGCAAACACTCATAATTCTTCTCTCCTTGTGTCCTAAAAATATCATGTGTAATTTAATTAAATATATTCACCAAATAAAGAAAAAAATAATTTGTCAAAAAATTGCCTTTAAAACTATAAATAGTTTTAATAGTGCCGATTTATGCTTGTAAAAAAATGTAAAATATGTTATAATATTACCAAATAAAAAAGACACGTTGCGTATTGGATTTTTTATTTCAAATGCGCGAAATTTATGGGTGTAAAAATGCAAGATAATGTTAAGTTAGAAAACAATTATGGCGAAAGTCAGATTCAAGTTCTTGAAGGATTAGATCCCGTTCGTAAAAGACCGGGTATGTATATCGGTTCAACCGACGTTAGGGGGCTTCATCACCTGGTTCAAGAAATCGTCGACAACTCTATCGACGAAGCGAATAACGGGTTTTGCGACACTATTACCGTTCAATTAAACGCTGACGGTTCTTGTACCGTAAAAGATAACGGTCGTGGTATTCCTACTGCTATCCATCATTCTGAAGGCATTTCGGCTGTTGAAGTCGTTTTGACAAAACTTCATGCTGGTGGTAAGTTTGGTGGTGGCGGATATAAAATTTCGGGTGGCTTACACGGGGTTGGTCTATCGGTTGTTAACGCTCTTTCCGAGTGGCTTGACGTTGAAGTTTTTCAAGATGGTAAGCGTCATAAACAAACTTATAATAGGGGTATTCCTCAAGCGCCGTTAAAAGTTGTTGATAAGGCAGACTTTACGGGTACTTGGGTTACTTTTATGCCTGACGACGAGATTTTTGAAACGGTTGATTTTAATTATGATACTATAAAAATTCGTCTTCGTGAACTTGCTTATTTAAATAAAGGATTGACTATAAAAATTATCGATAAAAGACCTGAAAGAGAAAGGGAAGACGTTTTCTATTATGAAGGTGGTATTTCTCACTTTGTTGAAGATTTAAGTAGAAATAAAGGTCCGCTTTTTGAAAAACCCGTTTATTTTGACGTTTTCTACGGCGATACTGAAGTTGAAGTTGCACTTCAATATACTGAAACCTATAACGAAATTATTTATGCATTTGCAAATAACATTAACACCGAAGAAGGCGGAACTCACTTAGAAGGGTTTAAGAGCACTTTAAGTAGGATTATAAATGATTACGGTAAAAAACTAAACGTGTTTAAGGGTGAAGAAAAAGTATCTTCAGACGATTGTAGAGAAGGTTTAGTTGCTGTAATTTCAGTAAAATTAACAGAGCCACAATTTGAAGGTCAAACAAAAACTAAACTTGGCAATAGTGAAATGCGTAATTACGTAACTAAAGCCATGAACGAATATTTTGGCGCTTTTATGGAAGAAAATCCATCTAAAGCAAAAGAAGTATTGCTTAAGTGTATAACGGCGCAACGTGCAAGAGAAGCTGCAAGACTCGCAAGGGAAAGTACTAGAAGAAAAGGTGCGCTTGAAAGTACTACTCTTCCTGGTAAACTTGCCGATTGTTCGGATAAAAACCCTGAATTTTGCGAAATTTTCATAGTCGAAGGGGATTCGGCAGGTGGAAGTGCAAAACAAGGTCGTGATAGAAGATTCCAAGCCATTTTGCCTTTGCGTGGTAAAATATTAAACGTTGAAAAAGCAAGACTTAATAGAGTTTTGGAAAACGAAGAAATTAAGAGCATGATAACTGCTTTTGGTGGTGGGATTCACGACGACTTTGACGAAAGCAAATTGCGTTATAATAGAATTATTTGCATGACCGATGCCGACGTTGACGGTAGTCATATTAGAATTTTGCTTTTAACCTTTTTCTTTAGATTTATGCGTCCACTTATTGAAAAAGGACACGTGTATATCGCACAACCACCACTATATAAAGCGACCAAGAATAAAGTTGATAAGTATTTGTATTCCGATAAAGAATTACAAGATTATTTGGCTGAAGTAGGTAAGTGTGATATTCAAAGATATAAAGGTCTAGGCGAAATGGACCCTGAACAACTTTGGGAAACCACCATGAATCCAGAAACTCGTACAATGCTTAAAGTTACTATGGAAGACGCTCTTGAAGCAAACGAAACGTTTACAACTCTTATGGGTGATAATCCTGAGTTAAGAAGAACGTTTATTGAAGAAAACGCTAAACTCGTTACCGATTTAGATATTTAATAAGAAAGGAATAGAATTATGGCTAAAAAAGAAATAAGTGCGGAATTATCCGCTGAATTCAAAGCGACGCTTGAAAAAACAAAGTTAATTAACGTTGAAGTAAATAACGAAGTTAAGAAATCGTTTATCGCCTACGCTATGGCTGTAAACGTTTCTCGTGCTATTCCTGACGTTCGTGACGGTATGAAGCCCGTTCATAGACGTATTCTTTACGCAATGCATGACATGGGCTTAACTAGCGATAAAGCATTTAAAAAATGTGCAAAAATCGTCGGCGAAGTTTTAGGTAAATATCACCCACATGGCGATAGTTCGGTTTATGATGCGCTCGTTCGATTGGCTCAAAATTTCTCAATAAATTTTCCACTCGTTGACGGACACGGAAACTTTGGCTCGGTAGACGGTGACCCTGCTGCAGCTTATAGATATACTGAAGCAAGGTTATCTAAACTTGCTAACGAAATGCTTCGTGAAATAGATAAAGATACGGTTGATTTCTATCCAAACTTTGACGATACTGAAATGCAACCGATTGTTTTACCTTCTAGAATT
>SVHP01000019.1 GCA_015055735.1 Clostridiales bacterium
CTTCGTAGAGCATTTCTCTTTCTTCCATTAGTCTTTCCTTTTTTAAGTTTATTTGAATCTTTGATTAATTTCTTTATCTTTTTCTAAAATTTGCGCCTTTTTATTATCTCTTGCATCTTGCAATTTTTGTTGCAATTCCTTATCTTCAACCGCTAAAATTTGAATTGCTAAAAGCGCAGCGTTTTCAGCGCCGTCAATAGCGACGGTAGCAACTGGAATTCCCGCAGGCATTTGAACGGTCGATAAAAGTGCGTCCATACCGTCAAGCACTGAAGCCTTTATAGGAATACCGATAACGGGCAAGGTAGTGTTTGCTGCAATAGCGCCAGCAAGATGCGCAGCCTTTCCTGCGCAAGCAATGATAACGCCTATTCCGTTATCCCTAGCGCTTACGGTAAATTCTTTTGCTTCAACAGGCGTACGATGCGCAGAATAGATATGCACTTCGGTTTCAACGCCGTAATTTTTCAAAGTTTCAATAGCCTTTTCAACTACTTTAAGGTCGCTATCGCTACCCATTACAACTGCAACTTTCTTCATAATTAACTCCTAATTTTAGTTTTTTAAAATTGCAAAAAATAAATTTATTCACACGCCTTTACTTTACAAGGCGACTTGAAAAATATTAACCGATTAGTATTTTTAACAGCCTCTATTTAAAAAAGGACAGTTTGAAAAAACAAACTGCCCAGACGGCCGACCGTAAATCGCCTTTTACTCCCTGTGGTTATCCACTCAGCCGTCAGTCGCAAAAAACGTTATTTTCAATACTCGTATAGTATAACATTTTACTACAAAAATTGTCAAATGTTTTAAGGCAAGAAGAACAACATAAAAAAGACAAACGCCCAAATATTTTTGAGCGTTTGAATATACATTCAACTTTTATCTTTTTTCTTTTGGTTAGAGCAAATTTAATCGCTTAGATAAAAAGTGCAATCGGACAATTTTTTTCTACTTAATTTGAAGGTCTTTCCACTATCCAAAACGTACTCGTATCCCTCTTGATAAAGGCATTTTTCGCAACTTGAATTAAGCAAGTTTTTCATTGGACAATGCCTTAAGGTCATATAGTAATAATTTTGTCTTTGCCCCAGCTCTCCTTCAGCAGTAAAAAACGGATATTTTAACTGATTTGCAGTAAAGTGATTATACACGTTTAATCCCCCACCGATAATTACGTCGTCAGTTAAATTAAGCGCATAATAGTTGTTTGCAACAATACCGATTTTACAACTTGAAATTATATCTTTTAGGAACTTAATATCCTTTTCTAAAGCAAAATTTGGAGTGTCTAAATATGCCTTTTTGCCTAATTTTTGACATTTATCCACAAAATTTCTTACGTCGTCCGTTTTATAAAATTCTGGTGAGAAAATAACGATTTCTTGATTAAAATCCTCGTTTATATCCCGTACAATTTCAAAGTTTTTAATAGGGTTTATAATAGGTAAACTTGGTAATTTTTTAGGCTCTACACTTATCGGGGCTCTAGTTAAAAACTCAGTGACCTTTTCAAAAACTTGCCGTCTAAACTCGTTTAAATTTTGTTTTGTTATAAACACGTTTTCAAGTTGTTTAATCGTAATTTCACCCTTATAAAATTCGCTTTTTGCAAAGTTGGAGATTATCTCATCTCGCTCTAGTGGTCTATTTAAGGACTCTAAAAGCACTTGACCACTAACTTCTATATATTGCCCGTCGAGTTCAGCGACTGCTTTTATCGGTTGATTTTTTACTGCGTAAATATCGATTTGTACACTTCTTTTTTTAACGAACGAACAAGCCTTTTCTTCTAGGTTTTGGTCTATTATCAAATGCACGTCACTTTGCGCTTGCACCTTGCTAGTGGTCGTTAAAGCGTAGGTATCGACCGATAAACTAACGAGGTCGTATGCCGTTACGATAGTTTCTTTTTTATTGTAAAAAAACTTGAAAGTGGACTTTGGATAAAGTGGTCTATTAGATGAAAAAATCACCCTATTAAATCTCTTGCCCGTCTCTACTTTTTCGACCTTGCCGACCTTTATTCCTATATGGTTTTGTATATCCGAAATAATAGCGCCGTTGCCATTAAAATAACCTTCGGTATAGTTTCTATTAAACGCCAACTTTAAGTTATCTAAATTGGTATCTACTCCGTTCATAGCGTTATAGTATTCCCTAGTTGCTAGAGCAACGTATTCAGGTCGCCTTGCCCTGCCTTCAATCTTTATAGCGTCAACCCCTGCATTTTTTAGGTCGTCAAGCCTAGATATCATATTAAAATCTTTTGCGCTCAAAAGGTAGCCTTTTTTCAAAATTTTGCCTTGTTTTTTTAAGGTAAACGGCAGTCTACAAAGTTGTTTGCACTTGCCCCTATTTCCACTTGCCGAAAACAAGTAAGAACTCATATAACAGTTGCCCGAAAATGATACGCATAGCGCACCTTGAACGAAATACTCTATTTCTATATCGGTGTTTTCCTTAATCCTTTTAATTTCTTGTAAAGGCGTTTCCCTAGATAGAACTACCCTTTTGAATTTATAATCTTTTAGAGCCAAAATGCCTTCGAGATTATGAATACCCATTTGGGTACTTAAATGGATTTCAGCTTGTGGATACAATTTATTTATGAGTGAAATAAGTCCTAAATCTTGAACGATAAAGGCGTCAACCCCCATATTTAGACAACTACACACTACGTCTAAAGCCTTTTGTAGTTCAGTAGAAGAAAATAATATATTTATCGCCAAATGCACTTTAACGCCGTAAATATGCGCAAAATCTACGGAAGGTTTTAATGTTTCGAGAGTAAACCCTTCGATATTATTGCGTGCGTTAAAATCGTTTATCCCTAGATAAACTTCGTCAGCACCGTTATATATAGCCATTTTTAGGCTTTCTAGATTGCCGGCAGGCGATAATATCTTCATAATTTCTCCAAAATTAAAGTGTTTAAAGTTTATTACTTATTTATTATAACATAGTAAGTTTTATTTCTATATAATTTTTTAGATAAAAAAATTATTTTTTTTAATTTTGGGTATTTTAAATTATTTACAAATAGGCGATTATTTGCTATAATAAACTAAAATCAAAACAAAATGCCGTTTCGGCAAATATATTTTTTAAAGAGGCGTATTATGGAAAAGATTTACACAGGTAAAACTAAAGACGTTTATAAAATGGATAACGGCAACGTTATGCTTAAATTCAAAGACGATTGCACCGGAAAAGACGGCGTGTTTGATCCAGGTGAAAACAGCGTTGGCTTGACCATTGAAGGTATCGGCAAGGCTAACTTAAAGTCTTCAATTTACTATTTTGAAATGCTTAAAAAGGCAGGTATCAAAACTCACTACGTTAGTGCTGACATTGAAAACGCTACTATGGAAGTTCTTCCTGGTAAAGTTTTCGGTAAGGGCTTAGAAGTTATTTGTCGTTTAGTTGCAACGGGTAGCTTTATCCGTAGATACGGCGAATATATTGAAGACGGTACAGTTTTAGAAGGTGGCTACGTTGAATGTACCTTTAAGAACGACGCTAAGGGCGACCCACTAGTAACGGGCGAAGGGTTAGCAGCGCTCGGCGTTATGAGTCCTGAAATGTTTGAAAGCATGAAGGCTCAAACCTTAAAAATCACAAAGATTATCGCTGACGATTTAAAGTCTATCGGTTGTGACCTTTGGGATATTAAGTATGAATTTGGTTATAACAACGATGAAGTTATCCTTATCGACGAAATTGCTTCAGGCAATATGCGTGTTTACAAGGACGGACAAAAGTTAGACCCTGTTGAACTAACTAAACTTATCAATAATAGATAATTTAATTAAGACATCTAATAAGACGGCTTTTACTTAAAGTCGTCTTTTTTGTTTGCAATTTTCTTTATTCAAAATATCAGCATTTATTACCTATGTGCATATATTAAAACATATTTAATTTTCACCTTTATCCAATACATGAACATAAGTTATATATATTGATACATAATAGATTGACCATAAGGCACAAAAAAGGACTTGAAAAATCAAGTCCTTTTTATCGTTTTTGTTTTTACTATTTTGCAAATTCGGTTGCACGCCATTCTCTAATAACGTTGACCTTGATTTGACCTGGGTATTCCATTTCTTGTTCGATTTTCTTTGCAATATCTTTTGCCAAGAACAAGGTTTGAGCATCGCTGATTTGTTCAGGTTTAACGAGTACACGTACTTCTCTACCTGCTTGAATAGCGTAGCACTTATCGATACCCTTAAATGAAGAAGAAATTTCTTCAAGTTTTTGCAATCTCTTGATATAGTTAGTGGTCGTTTCTCTTCTTGCACCTGGTCTTGCGCCGGAAATACTATCGGCTGCTTGAACGAGCACTGCTTCGATAGTTTTTGGTTCAACGTCGCCGTGGTGAGCCAAGATAGCGTTGATAACGTTATGATTTTCCTTATACTTTTTAGCAAGATCCCCACCTATTTGCATGTGAGTTCCTTCAACTTCAAAGTCAACTGCTTTACCTAGGTCGTGCAACAAGCCTGCCCTTTTTGCTAGAGCCACGTCAACGCCTAATTCGGTTGCCATAACGCCTGCTAAGTGCGACACTTCAATAGAGTGCTTTAATACGTTTTGACCATAACTAGTACGGAATTTTAATCTTCCTAAAAGTTTAATGATTTCAGGGTGCAAGCCGAACAAGCCACATTCAAACATAGCGGCTTCGCCCGCTTCTTTAATTTGAGCGTCAAGTTCTTTCTTAACCTTTTCAACCGTTTCTTCGATTCTTGCTGGGTGAATTCTACCGTCTTGAATAAGTTTTTCAAGCGCAATTCTTGCAACTTCACGTCTAACAGGGTCAAATCCCGATACGATAACTACTTCAGGTGTATCGTCGATTATGAGTTCGATGCCCGTTGCATTTTCTAAAGTTCTAATATTTCTTCCTTCACGGCCGATAATTCTCGCTTTCATATCGTCGTTTGGAAGTGGAACGACTGACACCGTGATTTCGGTAGCTTGTTCGGTAGAACATTTTTGAATGGCAAGGCTAACTATTTCCTTTGCCTTTCTTTCGCCGTTTTCCTTTGCTTCAGCTTCGATGTTCTTTACTAAACCAGCAGCGTCACGCCTTGCTTCGTCGGTAATAGAATCGATAAGTTGTTGTTTTGCTTCTTCTTTACTCATTTGAGAAATCTTTTCAAACTCATGAATCATCGCTTCATGTTGAACGTTGATTTCTTCAATCTTCTTATCGAGTTCGTTTTCTTTAGCTTTCAAAGCGTTTTGTTGTCTTGTCGTTTCCTCGTTTCGCTTCGCAAGATTTTCTTCTTTCTTTTCAAGGGTTTCTTCTTTTTGGTTAAGTCTGTTTTCCATTCTTTGAAGTTCGACTTTTTTCTCTTTAGTTTCCCTTTCAAATTCGTTGCGAAGTTTAATTTCCTGTTCTTTCGCTTCTAAAATAGCTTCTTTTTTTATAGCCCTGCTTTCTTCCCTAACGTCGTCAAGCATTTTGTTACGTTGAGTCTCAATGTCCCCATTTTGCTTTTCGTATTGCACTTTAAGATTGTTGGCACTCATCTTCCAACTAATCAACCATGCGGCTATTACTAATATTACTAAAATTGCAATCACGATAACGAACAAGGTCGTATCGATAGTGCTGTTCAAGAACAGGGAGCTTAAGTTAAAATTTTGCATAATCACATGCCCTCCTGTTTTTTATTTTGGCACATATTGTGCCATTACATATATATTGTATACTAAATATACTCAAATGTCAATTGATATAAATATTTTATTAACTATTTTCTTTACCTTTTTACTAGTCGTTTTTCGACTTGTTATAAAAAGCGTCCAAAATCTTTTGTTTAACTTCTTCTGCGATATCAGGATTATTTTCCAAAAATAAAATAGCCTTTTCTCTACCTTGAGCGATCTTTTCGCCTTCGTAAGAGAACCAAGCCCCACTCTTTGCTATGATATC
Organism: Clostridiales bacterium; assembly: GCA_015055735.1. Lineage (GTDB taxonomy): Bacteria > Bacillota > Clostridia > Christensenellales > Borkfalkiaceae > UBA1259. The sequence goes on from SVHP01000019.1 coordinate 5,957, forward strand.
GTATTGAATACCTAAGTCAATCAAGCAACTTGCTTGAGATATACCCTTACCGAAAATAATGTCGAATTCAGCCGTCTTAAACGGTGGAGCAACCTTATTTTTAACGATTTTGGCTTTAGTGTGGCTACCGTAAGCGCCGTCACTATCTTTAAGAGCGTCCGACTTTCTAACGTCAATTCTAACGCTCGCATAGAATTTAAGCGCTTTTCCACCCGCAGTCACTTCAGGGTTACCGAACATAACGCCAACCTTTTCACGAAGTTGGTTAATAAATATAATACAAGTTTTGCTCTTATTGGTTATTGCAGTCAATTTTCTCAAAGCCTGACTCATTAGTCTTGCTTGTAAGCCGACGTGAGAATCGCCCATATCCCCTTCGATTTCAGCCTTTGGAGTAAGGGCAGCAACCGAGTCAACTACTATAACGTCAACAGCCTTACTTGCTACGAGCGATGCAGTAATATCTAAAGCTTGTTCACCCGTATCAGGTTGAGATACGTAAAGTTCGTCAAGGTTTACACCTAACGCTTTTGCATACACAGGGTCTAAAGCGTGTTCGGCGTCTATGAACGCTGCAATTCCACCAGCCTTTTGAGTTTCTGCAATAACGTGTAGGGCAACGGTCGTTTTGCCTGAAGATTCAGGACCGTAAATTTCGATAATTCTTCCCCTAGGAAGCCCACCTACGCCGATTGCAAGGTCTAAAGATAGACAACCGGTAGGTAAAACTTCTATATTGCTATCGCCTGCGTCTTGACCTAGACGCATAATAGCGCCTTTGCCATATTGTTTTTCAATTTGAGCCATCACTCCGTCGAGTGCTTTTATTTTTGCTTCATCCATTTTGTTTTTCCTCTATAACGTTTTTAATTTCTTTATTGCCAAAAACAGCGCAGTATTCTTTGCTGTTTCCGTAATTTGCTCTCTTGTTCCCGATAGTCTATTTCGATAGGTATGAATACCGTCTTTCATGCCGACGGCAATATAACACAATCCAACAGGTTTATCGGTATCGTCGCTATTTGGTCCTGCTATACCCGTAGTACAAATAGCCATATCACAGTTGCCTTCTTTTAATAAGCCTAGTGCCATTTGATAAGCCACTACCGCACTTACTGCGCCTTGCGAGGCTAGGTCTTTTGACTGCACGCCAAGTCTTTTTATCTTGCTTTGGTTTGAATAAGGAACTAGTCCTTCGTTAACGTAAGCCGATGCTCCCGAATTTTTTATTATTTCGGCAACCACTCTTCCACCCGTAAACGATTCGGCAAGAGAAAGTTTTACCTTTCTTAATCTCAATAGGTCGAAAAGCCTTTCGCCTAGCCCAACGTCGTATTCAGCGTAGATATTTTCCCTTAAATTTGAAACTATAAATCTAACGATGTCCTTTTTGATTTGTTCATCGGTTTCATATGGAAAAGTTAAGTCCACTTGAGCATCTCCGTACTTTTCGTTAACCGTCCAAGTAAAACTGTTTTCCCTTATTTTTTCGGCTTTTTGTAAAATATCGTTAAGCACCGTTAAGTCGCCAAAATATTTTAAGGTAAGTCTTGTCTTTTTTATTCCAAGTTTATTTTCTAAATACGGCAACACGTATTTATCGCACATAACCTTGACTTCTTTTAGGTCAAACGGTAGAACGGATAAGGTAAGTTCGTTACTATCCATAATAAAGCCTTGATAGCCACCGTTTATGTTTGGAATTACGCTTGATTCGATAGGTAAACTTGCATAACTTTCAGGATAAACGACGTTTTTTTCCTTTGAAACGGCGTCTAAAAAAGTTTTTGCATTTTCGTTTTCCACAAAAGTAGTATCAAAACTTTGCGCAATGATACTTTTTAAATCAAACGCTACGCTATCCCCACCGATGATGACGATATTTTCAAACATATCCTTAAACTCGGCAAGTCGTCTAGTAAACCCCAAGTCGTCGGTATGCGATAAAATTTCAACCGTATCGGCTTTCAAGCCACCTATAGAAAAGCAATTTATTACACTTTGATAATATTCTCCGTCAAAATTGCTTGTTAAATTGCGAAAAAATATCAATGCGCTCTTCATTTGTTATTTACTATCCTTCAAAACGTCTATATTTTTAACGATACATTCAACGCCCGAAATTATTGTCAATATAGTTGCTAAACCAAGTAAGATTAGCCCTACTAAGTTTAAGCCTGTAAACATTACTGGCGTTATATCTGCACCAACTAACAACACTAAGATGCTCACGTCTTGTAAAAAAGTTTTAACCTTTCCACTCTTGTCGGCAGCTAGCACCTTTCCGTTAGATGCAGCCACTATTCTAAACCCACTGACAATCAATTCTCTAGCTAGTATAATAGCCACGGCTATCGCACCGTAAAAAGGTACTATTTGCGATTCCGAAGGATATGGCAACAACATAATAATTAGCGCAGTAGATACTAACACTTTATCAGCGATAGGGTCTAAGAACTTTCCTAGATTAGTGACCAACTTATATTTTCTAGCTATGTATCCGTCCAAGAAATCGGTAAACGCTGCAAGCGCAAAAATCACTGCCGAAATCACGTAATTGTAAGGAATCATGGTTAGATAAAATACAGCCACGAAAATTGGTATCATAATGATTCTTAAAATAGTTAATTTGTTAGGTAAATTCATAATCTTTCACCGTACAGGTCGTAGCCCGTTGCCTTAATTATTTTTATATCGTAAAAATTACCGTACTCCACGTCTTCGCTAGAGAAGAAGTAAATTTTTCCGTCCACGTCAGGCGCATTAAAATACGCTCTTCCATAATAAACTAACTGCTCGTCGTCAAAGCCTTCTGCCACAACCTTAAAAGTTCGTCCTATTAGCGCTTTGTTGTTTTCTTTAACAATCTTCTTTTGCACCGAATATAATTTCTTATATCTTGCCGTCTTTACCGATTGTGGAACTTGTCCGTCTAGTCTTGCCGCCGCCGTCCCTTCTTCCTTGCTGTACTTAAAAAAGCCTGCGTTAAATAGTTTTGCCTTTTTCAAAAACTCGACTAAATTTTCAAACGCTCGTTCACTCTCTCTAGGAAACCCTGCAATAAAAGTAGAACGAATAGCAATCCCTTTGACTTGAGTTCTTAACCTTTCGATAAGCGCCAAATATCCGTCGCCCGTCCCCTTTCTGTTCATGAGTTTTAGAACGCCGTCGTCAGCGTGTTGCAAAGGCATGTCTAAGTACTTAATCATTTTAGGATTGACTGCTAATTCGTGAATTAGCTCGTCGGTAACGTTTTCAGGATAGCAATATAATAGTCTTATTCCCTTTACGTTTTGCAATTTTGAAAGTTCTCTTATAAGCTTAACTAAATTCGTCCCGTCGTTTAGGTCAAGTCCGTATTTTGCAGTGTCTTGGGCAACCAAAATGAGTTCGTTTATATCCCCTAAGTTTTTGGCTTCTAAAATTAGGTCGTCGATAGGCACCGAGCGATATTTACCACGAATAAAAGGTATTAGACAATAGGTACAGTGATTTGAGCAACCGTCGGCAATCTTTAAGTATGCATACCCCGAAGTAGTCAAAATACGTTTAGTACCACACTCTTGACGTGGCAAGCCCACTTCTATCACTCTATCTCCCGAATATATTTGGTCTATGACCTCCAATATCTTATGGTAGTCGGAAACGCCCATAAAGGCGTCCACTTCTACTAATTCGTCCTTAATTTCGTCCAAAAATTTTTGTGGCAAACAGCCTGTCACGATAATTTTTTCAAGACCCTTTTTCTTTTGTTCAATAGCTAAAAGAATTTCATAAATGGCTTCTTTTCTTGAACTTTCCAAAAACGAGCAAGTATTTATAATCATAACGTCGGCATTATCGTAGTCGGTGGTTAGAGTGTGCTTTTGACTTAAAATAGCAAGCATTTTTTCGGTATCCACTCTATTTTTATCACAGCCCAACGAAATAACGCCTATTTTCTTATCAACTACGCCGTGCATCTTAATACGCTTCATCCCTTGGTCCAAATTTTTCTATAAACTCTTCTTTAGTTAAAAGCACCTTTCTTGCCTTACTACCGTCATACGGAGAAACAAAGCCCATTTGCTCCATTTTATCCACTAATCCACCAGCCCTAGCATAGCCGATTTGGAATCTTCTTTGCAAAGAAGAAATGGAAATAGAGTTAGAATTAACCCCCGTCCATAAAGCGTTTAAGAACAATTCGTCAAGTTCCTTTCCTTCCTCGTTTGCACCGCCACCACCGTAAGAAGAACTTTCTTCTTGCTTTGGTCTAGTTTCTCTATCCAAGAATTCTTTAACTTCTTCGTCAAAGTATGCAGTATTTTTTTCCTTGATATAATTAACTACGTTTGAAATTTCCCTACCGCTGATATATGCGCCTTGATATCTTTCGTTTTCGCCCATAGACGAGTTTTTGTAAAGCATATCGCCGTTACCTAAAAGTTTTTCAGCGCCCGCTTCACTCAAAATAGTTTGAGAGTCGGCAAAGTTCATAACCTTTAACGCAATTCTAGACGGTAAGTTTGCTTTAATCGTACCCGTAATAACGTCTACTGACGGACGTTGAGTAGCAAGCACTAAGTGAATACCTGCTGAACGAGATTTTGCAGCGATCATTCTAATTCTCGCTTCTAGATCTTTCTTGCACGCTTCCATAAGGTCGGCAAGTTCGTCTATTACAAACACTATTCTAGGTAACTTTGGTATTTGACCGTTAGCGATGTATGCGTTGTAGTCGTCTATATTGCTTATATGCCCACCACTAGCAGTGAACAATTCGTTTCTTCTATTAGTTTCATCATAAGCCCATTGTAAAAGGGTTAACGCACGCTTTGGCTCGGTAATAATTTCGTCAACTAACAAATGAGGAATATGTTCGTACTTTCTAAACTCAACACTCTTCGGATCGACAAGTACCAACTTTAATTCTTCAGGGCTATATCTCATCAAAAGACTGACAATCATAACGTGCAAGCAAACGCTCTTACCCGAACCCGTAGCGCCTGCTATCAAGAAGTGTGGACCTTTAGTTAAATCGTCGCTTATAGCGTTTCCGACTATATCTTTTCCTAGCGCAAACATCAACGAACCTGGCTTACTCTTCTTGTTTGCAAGACCTTGCATAACTTCCTTTAAGCCTACCGTCACTTTAATGGTATTTGCAACTTCTATACCGACCAAGTTTTTGCCAGGGATAGGCGCTTCTATTCTAACGCCGTTCTTTGCCGAAAGACGCATCTTTAAGTCGTCGTCGTAATTCAATACCTTTTTAACCGAAATACCGGCAGGCATCATTATCTCGTATCTCGTAACCGACGGGCCTTGTATATGACCTTGAGGTACGGCGTTTATATGGAATTCTTCCAAAGTTCTTTGAATTATCTTCTTTCTTTCTTCGTGGTTTTCCTGTCCTGCGTTCATAGGTTGAACGTAATCTTCCAAAAGTTCAAACGGTGGACGATAATACCTACGATTGATAGGTGGCGATTTCTTAACCTTTTCCTTTTCAACAGGAGTAGTTTGCGTAACCGTCTTGTCGTCAAACATGCTGATACGCCTTGAAGACTGGTTGCTGTCCGCCTCAACTCGACTAGTATAACCTATCGATTGAGAAGAATTATCTTTATTTTCTTTCTCATCAAAAATCTCTCTAATTCTATGATTGGAGATGATGTTAGACTGAGTAGGTTGTTCGTGATTTTTAATTTCAGATGAAAAACCGTCTAAATCGGTTTGCTTATGCTCGTCTATGGACGAGTTTGAATTATCGATTTGATTAAACAACGACTGTTGTTTACCAAAAACTTGCTCGTCGTTATTTTCTTGAATAAACGGAATATCCGATAAAAGATTTTGTTCGTTTTGATTAGGTAGGTTTATTTGTTCTTGATCGAAGTTATACGCTTGTTCGAAAACTTGATTTGACAAATCTTCTACGATAGGCTGTCTTTCAGTTTCGACATTGTTAAAATATCTTTGTTCAAATCTTTCAGCCCTTGCTTCAGCACAGTCACCGAGAGTAGGATTAGCACCCCTAGCGTTCCTATTATCGTGTTCTATCATAGGAATATCGTTAGAGAAAAGCGATTGATTCTCTTCTTCTCTTGGCGAAACGTAAGCCGACACGTTTGTATATCCACCGTTCATGTTGTTGGTGAAATCGTTCATATCTATGGTCGTTGGAGTTTTTATATAATCCAACTTACCTTGATAACCTGTTGGAATATTTTCATACAATTCTTTGCTAGTAGGTATATTAGAAGCTACCCCAAATCCGTTTTGTGAAAAGTCCATTTTCATACCACTAGATTTAGACTGCTCTCTTTGAATTTCACGCTTATTCTTAAAGGCAAATTCTTGTGGATTATTGACGAATAACCTTGGTCGTTTATTATCCACTTGTTGTACTTGTTCAGGTTGTACGGTTTGTTCTACATTTTCTACGTTAGTCGGCTTTGAAAGGTTGGTTTTTTCATGACTAACGAACGAGCCCCTAAATTTAGGAGTAGGTTGACTTGCTTTCTTACCTAACTCAACCCAATCTTTAACTAATAGATAAACTATGCCACAAAGGACTAAGCCTAAAACCACGTAACTTCCTATATCGGTCAAAACAGCGCAACAGCCGAACGCCATAACGCCACTCGCAACGCCACCTGCCGACGCCGTACTAATTCCATCTTGCCCCATTTGGTAGCAGTTGGAAATATATTGATTAAACTCCACGTTTCTAATTGGCGCAGTAACGATTTGCAAAACGGTTGCAAGCACGATAAAACCTAAAGTTATAAGCACTTTATGTTTAACACGCATCTTTATAGGTTTTTCGCTAATTAGAAAAATTCCGATACCGATTATAAACAATAAAACGGCATAAGCAAAAAAGCCAAAACATCCAAATAAAAATGCATTGACCGCTTGCCCAACCCCCGAAAACAATTTATCACGAGTAATTAAACACACTAAACTTAAGGTAGAAAAAAGAACGAGAACAACCCCCAAAGTTTCTCGTGTAAATATTAAACTCTTTTCTCTTGAACTCTTTTTATTCTTGCCCGATCTTTTCAAGACAGTACTCCTTTTATATTCTCATATAAATTATACCAAAAACAAATTTTATTTACAATGCTTTAGCCCAAATTTTTTTAAATATTTTAAATAATATTGTTTAAATATTATATGTACTAGGCTCGTTCGTGTTTCATTTGTCTTTTATTCGTTAGTTTACTAATATTTTCTCTAGCAAAACTAAAAAAATATCCTTACCGATAAAGCAAGGATATTTTTACGAAAAAATCGTTTATTTGTTTTCTTGGTCTAAGTATAGTAGCCTTCCACATTGGTCGCAGTCTATAACTTCACCGTTTTTAAGTTTCGTAAGTTCGGACATAGGCAATTCCATTCGACACGCCCCGCAAATATTACCCTTTACTTCGTAAAGTATAGGATATATTTTATTTGCACGCTTTTGCAAGTACCTTTCCATAAGCGCAGGATCGACGTTTTTCTTTAACTTTTCTAATTCCTTTTCAATCGCCAATCTTTCTTCCTTATAAGATTCTTTTAGCGCATTATATTTTTCAGCGTTTTCTTTATATTGAGTTTGAGCCGCTTTAGTCATTTTCTTTATTGACGCATACTCTTTCATAACGTTTTGAATTTCTTCCATAACCTTATTCATTTCGCTAGTTAGCGTCTTAATTTTGCCTATCAACTCTTCAGCTTTTTTGATTAAAAAGCTTGCTTCTTTTTCATCTTCAACCCTTTCTATTGCTTCGGCAATTTCGGCTTGTTGTTCTTTAAGTTTTAACTGATTTTCCACTGCCTTATCATAACTTGCGCTAAGTTCTGCTGCACGAAAATCCAATTTATTGACGTTTTCTTCAACGCCTTCTAAGTATTTTTTTGCAGAAACCGTCTTTTTTCTTTCTTCGCTACCCGAAAGAATTTTTTCAATTTCTCTTAACTTTGCATCTTGAACTTGATATTCTTTTAATGCCTTTATCATAATCGATTCTCCTTTACATAAATCTATTATCTACAAAATAAAAAGTTTGAGCCTTGCCGTTTAATTTTTCACTCACTGCTTGGTAAAACTTATTAAATCCATACTGTTCGCTTACGTAATGTGGCAATATCACCACGTTTTTATCATTTTCTATCAACTCTTTCAAATGATGATGTGCTAAATCCGAAGTAATAACCGTATCAACTTCATCGTTATCACAACATTGTAAAGCTTGACTTCCACCACTACCACAAAAGGAAGCGATTTTATTTACTTCCCTATTGCCGTAATAAACCAACTTTCTTGTTTCAAAAGTCCTTTCAACTTTTTCTACAAACTGCACTAAAGACTGCTTATCCACAGTCGAAACTCTACCGTACCCGTGTTCGCCGTCGATTAAGTCAAGTATCTTTATATCCCTTCCACCAAGCCCTAAAGCGAGGCTATGGTCTATACCAGCGCTTGCAATATCTAAATTTAGATGCATAGATATTACGCTAATTCTATTTTGAATTGCAAGTATAAGCGCTTTAGTTTGGTCGTTAACGCTTAAATTTTTTATAGGTGCGTATATCGCAGGGTGATGAGTAATTATAGTATCGCAACCTAACTCTTTTGCCCTTTCAACCACTTCCACCGAAAGGTCTAAAGAAAATAAAATTTTATCGGCCGTGTCGCTACTTTCAATGATAAGTCCACTATTATCGTAGTCGCCTTTTTCTATCATTTTTTGACTTAACGATAGTGGGGCTATTTCTTGCAAAACGGTCATTAAATTGCTTAATTTACACATATTTACTTAACCTTTCCTTTTCTTTTTGCATTTTTTCTCTATCTTGATTAGAAAGATTTTGGCTTTCCAAGTACCCTTCTAATCTACCTATTTTTTGCTTTATGAACTCTTTGAAATGTATGGAATTACCGTTTATATTATCCCTACCGAATTCTATTTCGTTTTGGGTTAAACTATCTTCGCCTTTTTCCAAAACCATTAAATCGTAAAACTTTCCACTGCTTTTGAAAATGAAATCCTTTACGATTTTATACCCCTTTTCTACAACCAATCGCCTAACCTTGTCGGTATTTTTCATAGGTTGCAAAACAAGGCTATCGGGTAAAGATTTAGCGTTTGTTAAAATAGAGCAAATTTCTTCTCCACCCATACCTGCGATGAGCGCCGAAGAACAAGCACCAACCTTGTCAAACCCGTCGGAAACAACGCTTACAGCCCTGCCTTGGCTTATAAAAGGACTTAAGAGTTCTTGTGCTTTCAGTAAACACTTTTGGCTGATGTCCGAAATTATGACCTTGTTCGCCTTATTGCTCTTAAGCATTTCATATGCAATATAGCCGTGATCACAGCCAATGTCTGCGAAAATGTCGCAATTTGGTATATGGTCGAATATTATCTTTAGTCTTTCAGTCATTATTCTATTGCTTGTCTATATATTCTTTTAATTTCTTAGAACGGCTTGGGTGACGAAGTTTTCTTAAAGCCTTTGCTTCAATTTGACGAATACGTTCTCTAGTAACGTTAAATTCTTTACCTACTTCTTCAAGTGTTCTAGGTTTACCATCGTCAAGACCGTATCTTAATCTTAAAACCTTTTCTTCACGTGGGGTAAGCGTATCCAAAATACCGATAAGTTGTTCTTTTAACATGGTATAAGATACGGCGTCAGTTGGAGCAGTGCTCTTTTCGTCTTCTATAAAGTCTGAAAGGTGGCTATCTTCTTCTTCACCGATAGGCGTTTCTAACGATACGGGATCTTGGGCTATCTTTTGGATTTCTCTAACCCTTGCTTCGTCAATACCCATTTCCTTTGCTATTTCTTCAGGTAAAGGTTCTCTACCTAGTTCTTGTAATAATCTACGAGAAACTCTTATGAGTTTATTGATCGTTTCAACCATGTGAACGGGAATTCTTATAGTCCTTGCTTGATCGGCAATAGCACGAGTTATTGCTTGACGAATCCACCAAGTAGCGTACGTTGAGAATTTAAAGCCCTTTTGATAATCGAACTTTTCAACAGCTTTCATAAGCCCTAAGTTACCTTCTTGAATCAAGTCCAAAAACTGCATTCCACGTCCCATATAACGCTTTGCGATAGAAACTACAAGCCTTAAGTTGGCTTCGGAAAGCAACCTTTTTGCCATTTCGTCCCCTTCCATCATTCGCTTTGCAAGCTCGGTTTCTTCTTCGGGCTGTAAAAGTGGAACTTTACCGATATCTTTAAGATACATCTTAACAGGGTCGTCCATGCTAATTTCTTTAAGAAGTTGATCGAATAAGTCCTTATCCCTTTCGTACTCGTCCACGATTTGAACGCCTTGATTATCGAACATCTTATAAATTTCTTCAAGTTGAATGGGCGTGGTTTCAAATTTGTCGAGTTTATCAAAGAGTTGGCTCATCTTAATGCTACCACTCTTTTTGTATTCTAAAATGATATCGCCAACGACCGTCAATAATTCGGTCGATAAAATTTCGCCGTCTTGAACTTCGTCCTTATTTACTTGTTGTTCTAAATTCTTGTTTTCTTCCATAATGGTTTCTCCTATCCTACTCGTCTAATAATTTAGTTTGTTCTTTTCTGCTAGTAATATTGCCATTTCTTTAGCAAATTCTTTTCGTTTTTGGTTATCCGACTCGGCTTCAAACAAAGTCGTAAGCCTATCTATATCCTTATCGAGCTTTTCCTTCTTTACCGTGTTAATGCAGTCGAAAAAATACGTGGCTTGGTCGAATTTTTTATTCTCTTCGGTTTCTAACCCCGCTATCTTTGCAATCTCTTGACTAAACTCTTGAGATAGCGTTTCGTACAAATCGTTAAACCTTATCGGCTCGTTTTGTTCAATCTTTTGAATAATAAACTTTTGAATTTCTTTATGCACGGGCATAAAAAACTCTAAACTTTGAATATCGGTTTCTTGAGCGTACGGTTTATTAAATAGGTAAGACGCCAAAATGTACCTAGACGCCATTTCCACTTTAGTCCCCGAATTATCAGCAAACAAAGCGACGTTCACAGGCTTATCTTCTTTTACCGTTTGTTCGCTATAAAGTTCTCTCTTTAACGCTTCGAGCGTAGTTCCCGAAACGTCACGAACAATCTTTAACAAGTCTTCTTGTTCGGCAGGCGAACTACTCTCTCTAATAACCCTTATTGCGTTTACCACGTATTTTCTCTTGCCGTCAACCGTGCTTACGTCATAAGTTCTTTTTACTATATCTAACTTAAAATCGATAAGTGGTTTTGCTTCAAACAGCAACTTCCTATATCCTTCAGCCCCCATTTGTTTAACCACGTCGTCGGGGTCTAACCCGTCGGGAAGCGCCACTACCTTGACTTCAAGCCCTTCTTCGCTTAAAATTTCTAGTCCACGAATAGACGCCTTTTGCCCTGCAAAATCCCCGTCGTAGCATATAAACACTTTGTCAGTGTATCGTTTTAATATACGTGCTTGATCCTTCGTTAAAGACGTACCCATACTAGCAACGACGTTAGGGAAGCCTGCTTGAACTAGCGAAATGGTATCCATATACCCTTCGACTATAATCACGCCGTCTATACCCTTTTCGTTTTTAAGTTTTTTAAGGTTGTTTAAGTTATATAAGTTATTACTTTTAGAAAAAATAAAAGTTTCTCTAGTATTTTTATATTTTGCAAAGTCGGCTTTTTCCAAAAGCCTTCCACCAAACGCCACCACTTGGTTAAAATGGTTTATGATAGGTATTATAAGCCTACCACCAAGCGCATCGTACGGTCTATTATCCTTAAAGTCAACCACGCCCGACAAACTCATTTCTTCGTAAGTGTAGCCTTTTGATAATAAATGTTTAGGCAAATCGTAAAAGTTAAGTGATGCGCCAATCCCAAACTTCGCCACGTATTCGGACGAGATTTTGCGTTTTAATATGTATTCGATATGCTTAACAGCGCCGTCCTTTTTCAAGTTTTGCGCATAAAACCTAGCAGTATCGGTAAGAAGGGATAACACCCTTTCCTTTTGCTTTTTTTGTTCTTTAATCTTCTCGTCGTCATATCTAACTTCGGGAAGTGGCATTTTTGCTCGCTCTGCCAAGAATTTAACGGCGTCGTTAAAGTCAAGCGACTCCATTTCCATAATAAAATTTATAACGTCGCCACTCTTATGGCAACCAAAACAATAGAAAAACTGACCGGACGGATTAACTGCAAAAGACGCCGTCTTTTCATGATGAAAAGGGCATCTGCCCCAATAGTTTCCACCACGACCCTGCAAGGTCACGTAACGGCTTACCACGTCGACTATATCGTTTTTATTTTTGAGTTCACTGATGAACTTTGCATCAAAACCTTTCATTTATCCTTCCGTTTTTTATTGTTATTTATTGTATTATTATGCACTTTTTAGTCGTTTTTTATTCTACTTATTATTTGCCCTTTTTTACAACTTCCAATTTTTAGGAATAAAGATTTCAGTAAACGTGTTTACGGCGTACATATCGCTCATTCCCGATATATAATCGCAAAGAACGGTATGTTTATCATCAACTTCCATACGCTTAACGTAAAACTCAGGCATCTTATCAGGGTGCGACATAAAGTACTCGTAAAGAGCCGTTAGCATTCGTTTTGCCCTTTCTTCTTCGTCCCTAAAAGTCTTATCACCATACACACGTTCAAACAGAAAACTTCTTAGTTGCATAGTTGCATCGTGTACGTCATCTTCCATTTCAACAGTGTTCTTGCCGTTGCTGGCGTTGTAAATGGACTTAAGCATGGTGTTAATTCTATCTCGAGAAGTATCGCCTAAAAGTTCTCTCAAGTGTTTTGGAATATCGTCTAGGGTTATAAATCCACCGTCAATCGCATCGTCGATATCGTGATTTATATAAGCTATTCTATCGGCAAAACTAACAGCTTTTCCTTCCAAAGTTTTTGGCGTACAGTCTAGTTTATGGTTGATAATACCGTCTACTACTTCACGAGTTAAGTTTAAGCCGATTCCGTCGTTCTCCAAAATATCGACAACCCTTCCCGACTGAACGTTATGCTTAAATCCTTTTGGATTAAGTTCTTTTAATATCCTTTCCCCCGAATGACCAAAGGGAGTATGCCCAAGGTCATGCCCTAAGGCTATGGCTTCCGTTAAGTCTTCATTAAGAGAAAGTACCCTCGCAATACCACGAGCCACTTGAGATACGGCTAGGGTGTGCGTAAGTCTAGTTCTATAATGATCGCCTTCAGGCGAAAAGAAAACTTGCGTCTTATTCTTCAAGCGCCTAAACGCCTTACAATGAATAATTCTATCCCTATCACGTTGAAAGTCGGTACGCATAGGACAAGGCGCTTCTGCTCTTATTCTTCCGACCGTGTCTTTGGACTTAAAAGCAAAAGGCGACAAAAACATTTTCTCTTGTTTAAGGGTGTTTTCTTTCATAATTTTTCTCCCCCGAATTTTTCGCCATATAATTATACGATATAAAAGAAAAAATCCCTTTTTTTATAAGGAATTTTTTTATTTTTGTTTAAATATATGTATTTTCAGCACTTTTTCTCACAGCCTTTTGCTGTTTTCTCTTTATTCTCGACCAATTTATAAAGGTGTAACTATCCATAAACATAAAGGCTACAAAACTAGACACGACGCTTACGTATTTTATATCGGTATAACACGCCATAACCCACAACACTATAAGCACGATATCGTTTAATAAATAGCCAAGCGCAAAAAACTCGCTTCTTTTATAGGTTAAAAACACCGCTATAAAACTTGTCGTAATAGAAATGGTGCTAACGACAATATTCGCCGTACCAAAAAATTTCAGAACAAAGTGAAAGATAACCGTAACTATTACTGCAAAAACTAAAGTTAAAATATAATCTTTTTTGGTTAGTGTTGCGATCTCAACTTCTAGTTTATCTTTTTCAAACGGATTCTTAAGCCACGAAATCAAAGAAGAAAGCGCCATAGGCACGGTCATTCCCGCATAAGTTATCATTTCACCGTAATATTTCATCTCGTAAGACAATATTGCGTAAACTATTCCAAACACCATCATCATTAGTTGCCCGAACGGATTGCCTTTTGCAATAAATACTATTGCCGTCACCCCCAAGAGCGACACTAACATAATGCCAAAATTTTGGCTATCAAACACCAAGTACGGTACTATTATAAACGCTATGGATATGCACCATAATATTATTTCACTTATTGAAAAATATCTTAAAAACTTATTCAACAATTTCATACGCCATAACTTACTGTTCTAAAATTTTTTTCAAAAACCTTCCCGTATGGCTAGCAGTGTTATTAGCCACTTGTTCAGGACTACCTTCGGCAACGACCATACCGCCACCGTCCCCACCTTCAGGTCCTAAGTCTATAATATGGTCGGCAAGTTTTATAACGTCTAGGTTATGTTCAATAACGATTATAGTATTGCCCGACTCCTTAAGCCTTGATAAAACGGTACAAAGCTTGTCCACGTCGTAATTATGAAGTCCTGTGGTCGGCTCGTCTAATATATACAACGTTTTACCCGTCGCACGTTTAGATAGTTCAGTTGCAAGCTTTACCCTTTGTGCTTCACCACCCGAAAGGGTAGTTGAACTTTGACCAAGTTTGATATATCCCAGTCCTACGTCTTTAAGCGTTTTAATCTTATTATAAATAGAGGCAATAGGCTCAAAGAAATCGCACGCTTCATCAACCGTCATATCCAAAACGTCGCTAATGCTCTTTCCTTTATATTTAACTTGTAAAGTTTCCCTATTGTATCTTTGTCCTTTACACACTTCGCAAGGCACGTACATATCAGGTAAAAAGTGCATTTCAATCTTGATAACGCCGTCGCCTTCACAGTTTTCACACCTACCACCTGCCACGTTAAATGAAAATCTGCCCGCTTTATACCCACGCTCTTTTGCATCGGGAGTTGATGCGAATAGTTCTCTAATTGTCGAAAATACACCCGTGTACGTTGCAGGGTTACTCCTTGGCGTTCTGCCTATCGGAGATTGATCGATTGCTATAACCTTATCGAAATATTCTATACCTTCGATTTTGTCGCAATCGCCCGTTCGTAGTTTAGATTTGTTTAGAATATTAGATAATTGTGGATAAACTATTTCGTTTATAAGCGAACTCTTTCCACTACCAGACACGCCGGTAACGGCAGTTAAAAGCCCAACAGGAAAACATACGTCGATATTTTTTAGGTTGTTTTGCTTTGCGCCTATAACTTTTAAGCACCTTCCGTCAGGTACTAGCCTTGATTTAGGAAGTTCTATCTTCCTACGCCCCGACAAGTAATCGCCCGTAATTGAGCGTGGCTCGTTCATAATATCTTGAACTGTGCCACAAGCCACTACTTCGCCACCGTGAACGCCTGCCATAGGACCTATATCCACGATATAATCGGCTGTTCGCATAGTATCTTCGTCGTGTTCTACTACTATCAGTGTGTTGCCTAAATCCCTTAACTTTTTCAAAGTGGCTATAAGTTTCTCGTTATCACGCTGATGAAGACCGATACTCGGTTCATCAAGTATATATAACACGCCGGTAAGCCCACTTCCTATTTGTGTTGCGAGCCTAATTCGTTGCGCTTCGCCACCCGAAAGCGTAGATGCGCCCCTAGAAAGGGTTAAATAGTTTAGTCCCACGTCAATCAAGAAGTTTAGACGAGTCTTTATTTCTTTTATGATAGGCGTTGAAATAAGCGTTTTTGTTTTATCAAAGGTTAAGCCGTCAATAAATTCGTACAAATTCGATACCGACATATCGGTAAGTTCTGCAATGTTTTTGTCGCCAATAGTGACCGATAGCGCTTCTTTTTTAAGCCTTTTACCATGACAAGTATTACATGGTTTAACGGTCATGTATCGTTCGATTTCCATTTTGGTATAATCGCTTGAAGTTTCCCTATATCTTCTTGCTAGGTTTGGAATAATACCTTCCCACGCCGACGTATAACTGCCACTCATGGTTCTAGTTTGGTATTCTATCTTGATTTGCTCGCCGTTGTTTCCGTAAAGCATCATTTTATAGATGTGTTCAGGTAAATCTTTAACGGGTGTATCAAGGCTAAACTTATAATGTTTTGCAAGCGCGTCAAAATAAAGGTTAGCCATTTTTCCATTATCCAAATTCCAACCGGTAATGGTCATCGCCCCTTCTCTTAGCGACTTATTCTTATCTCTAACCACTAAATTTTCGTCAATCTCGTTTCTAAAGCCTAAGCCCGAACATTCAGGACAAGCGCCGTACGGATTATTGAAAGAAAACAGTCTTGGTTCAATTTCTTCAATGCTTATTCCACAGTCGGGACACGAATATTTGGTAGAAAACAAATAACTTTCGCCGTCAACTATTTGAACGCTAACAAGCCCGTCGGCAAGTTTAATTGCCGTTTCAAGGCTGTCGAAAAGGCGTTTTTCTATACCTTCTTTAACCACTAGCCTATCGATAACAACGCTGATTTCGTGCTTTTTGTTTTTATCGAGTTTGATTTCTTCGCTTAAATCGTAAACTATGCCGTCAACCATTACCCTAGCGTAGCCACTCTTTTTATAACTTTCAAAGTTCTTGCTGTATTCGCCCTTTTTGCCACGAACGACAGGGGCGTTAACCAAGATTTTGCTACCCACAGGGAAAGACATTATCTTGTCTGAAATTTGGTCGACTGTTTGGCGTGAAATTTCTATTCCACAATTTGGACAGTGCGGTGTGCCAACTCTAGCAAAGAGAAGTCTAAAATAATCGTAAATCTCGGTTACTGTCCCGACGGTTGAACGGGGGTTATGCGAAGTAGTCTTTTGGTCGATAGAAATTGCAGGCGATAAGCCTTCGATTAGTTCTACGTCAGGTTTTTCCATTTGCCCTAAAAACATACGTGCATAACTAGAAAGACTTTCAACGTAACGTCTTTGCCCCTCAGCATAAATGGTATCGAAAGCGAGCGTACTCTTACCACTTCCCGAAAGTCCCGTGAGTACCACTAACTTATCCCTAGGAATAGTCACGTCTATATTTTTAAGGTTATTTTCTTTTGCCCCTTTTATTCTAATAAAATCGTTCATAAATTAGTATTTTTCTCCGTATTAAAAGCGTTTTTCTTTATTTACGCATTTTTGCCTTTAATTTTGCGATAGTATCACGAATTTCAATACACTTTTCAAAATCCAAGTTTGCGCTGGCAATTTTCATAAGTGCCTTTAGTTTTTCTATTTCGTCAGGGATATCTTGCTTTTTAACTTCTTTGGTTAGGTCAGCCTTCTTAGTAATTTCCAAAGTATTCACTATATCTTTAACGATAGTTTTAGGCGTTATGCCGTGCTCTTTATTGTAATCGGACTGAATTTTTCGTCTTCTATTAGTTTCGTCTATCGCCCTTTTCATACTACCGGTCATAGTGTCGGCATACATAATAACACGCCCTTCGGCGTTTCTTGCAGCCCTACCTATGGTTTGAATAAGCGAAGTTTCACTTCTTAAAAAGCCTTCTTTGTCAGCGTCTAGAATTGCCACTAGCCTAACTTCAGGTAGGTCTAGCCCCTCTCTTAAAAGGTTAATGCCACAAAGCACGTCAAACTCGCCAGAGCGTAGACTTGAAACGATTTCTATTCGTTCCATAGTGTCTATATCGCTGTGCATATATCTAACTCTAACGCCGTGTTCTTTTAGGTATTCGGTTAAACTTTCAGCCATTTTTTTAGTTAAGGTGGTTATTAAAACTCTCCCCTTTTGCGCTACGATTTTATTTATCTCTATAAGTAAATCGTCAATTTGATTTTTAGTTGGTCTAACGGTAATTTCAGGATCGATAAGCCCTGTTGGACGAATAAGCTGTTCTACCACTTGCCCTGCTTGATCTAGTTCGTATTTTGCAGGGGTTGCAGAAACGCAAATCATTTGCCCCACTCTTCTATCGAACTCGTCAAAAGTTAACGGCCTATTATCAAACGCCGATTTAAGTCTAAATCCGTAATCGACAAGATTGGTTTTTCTCGCCCTATCCCCGTTATACATTGCGCCTATTTGTGGAATAGTCATGTGCGATTCGTCTATAAACACTATAAAATCTTTTGGAAAATAGTCAAGTAAAGTAAAAGGTGGCTGACCGACTTCTCGCCCGTCAAAATATCTACTGTAATTTTCTATCCCTTTGCAAAAGCCTATCTCTTTAATCATTTCGATATCGTAGTCAGTACGTTGTTTTAGCCTTTGCGCTTCGATAAGTTTACCTTGCTCGTTAAAAAAGGCTACTTCATCGTCCCTATCTCGTTCGATAGCGTAAAGGGCTGTCGCTAATTTTTCTTGCGCAACGGCGTAGTGGCTCGCAGGGAAGATTACGGCGTGCTTTAATTCCGAAATAACTTTACCCGAAACGAACTCTACTTCGGAAACTTTATCTATGGTATCGCCAAAAAATTCTACCCTTATTACTATTTCGGTATTAGATGATGGAAAGATATCTACTATATCCCCCCTAACCCTAAACGAAGAACGAGAAAAATCCACGTCACGCCTTGTGTATTGAATACCAACTAACTTACGAAGTAGTTCGTCACGGCTAATCTCATCGTCAGGTCTAATTGAAACTGCAAGGCGATAATATTCTTCGGGAGCACCAAGTCCGTATATGCAAGACACCGACGCAACTACTATGGTGTCAGTGCGTTCGGATAGTGAGCAAGTTGCCGAGTGGCGTAGCTTATCGATTTCGTCGTTTATCGCAAGGTCTTTTTCTATGTAAGTATCCGTACTTGGAATATACGCTTCAGGTTGATAGTAGTCGTAGTATGAAACGAAAAATTCCACTCGGTTTTGTGGAAAAAATTCTCTAAACTCATTGCAAAGTTGGGCTGCTAAAGTCTTGTTGTGGGCGATTACAAGGGCTGGACGGTTGACGTTTTTAATGACGTTCGCCATAGTAAAAGTCTTACCACTTCCCGTCACGCCTAAAAGGACTTGCGTGCGAAGTCCGTCGTTTATGCCTTCGGTCAACTTTTCTATTGCCGAAGGTTGATCGCCCGTAGGCTCAAATTTAGATTGCAGTATAAATTGCCTTTTTTCCATATTAAAATAGCCTTTTTAATATTAATCCTATTATAAAACTTAATATCGCAAAACTAACCGATAAAACTAGCCTATAAATTAAATTTCGCTTTAACAACTTTTTGTCACGAAGAAAGCCTTTGCCCTTATTTGTTAAACTTATGCAGTACACCGTTTCGCCACGCCTATCCGAATATACCAAATCAAAGTATCCGTCGGTGTTAAGGTCTTTAACTAACTTTTCCACTTGACTAATGGAAAAATTGTCTTGACCTAACATTATAGATAAATCGGTGGGGCTTATAAGTATTGCCGACTTGTTCGCACTTTCTTTATATAGAATTTGCATTACCTTTTGCTCTCGTATCGATAACATTATAGCCCCCTAATAACGCTAAATATCAGCGCTAGTATAAAGGTTATAACTCCACCCGATAGTGAACCTAAAAACGAGTATAGAAAATATCGCTTTTCAAGTTGCATTTTCTCTATTTCTCGCTCTAATCGGCTTTCGTTTTCAAGCCGTCCTTTAGAGAGAACGGATAAGCAAATTTCTTGCTCGTCTTGGTATTTTATGCTTATATATTCTCTAGACGAAAGTATAGTTAAACTCTCGTTTAACCCTTGCCTATCTAAAAGGTAAGGCGTGGGAAACGACGATATTAAATCTTCTATTTCAAAAACTTTATATCCACCCTTTCCACACTGTTCGTTTATAATATTAAGTAGCGTTAGCGTTCTTTCATCAAGCATAATATACCTTAAAAATATTTTGCTTTAATCAAACGCTAACTATACATAATTGTAGCACATTATTAAATTGTTGTAAATAAAAAGCGAGATATTCATAGAAATAAATGTTTTTTGCAACAATATAAAAACACCTAGCTCGAGCAATACTCGATTTAGGTGTTTTTGTAAGTTTAGTTTATAATAACTTTTTTAATTTATATACCTAAAAGTTGTTTTTTCTTTGTTTCAAACTCTTCTTGCGAGATAATACCATTATCTAATAATTCTTTTAATTTTTTCAAATCATCTAAATTATTAGAATTATTTTTGTTTAGAAACAACGTTTTATTTGTTTCCGTATTTTTTTGCCTTTCATTTAAAAGCTTTTGCAAAACACTTCCTATCTCTTCGTAGTTTTCAATAAAAGGAAACTTTACAAACCCTGATGCCGAGCTTACGGCAATAATCGAAAAAAACTTACTAATAGAATATGAAGAAACCATATGAATAGGCAAAACTACTTTTTTACCCCAAAATGTTCTACCACTAATATTTTCATTAGTTATCATTATGTGAGAACGAGATACTGAAAGATATATTAAAGAAAATATTATTGCAAACAAGATAAATGCCCAATGCAAAATAAGTACCAAGGGGTTATAGTACAAAACATTAAATGCATAAACAATACTAAAACTATAATTGTGCACTTCTGAAAGATGATCTAGCATTTCGTAAAAGTCTCCAATTTTATAACAGCGGTCACACTGGTAACGGCTTTCTCTATACGTATGACTATGCCAACCAAGAAACATTTCTTTTCCCTCTTGAATTACTACAATAAGAGATATTGCACTAATAATTAGTAGTGCTACTATAATCCATTTAAAAATATTTTTTGCTTTTTGAGATATACATCCTTCAATTAAAACTTTTTCTTCCATTGTTTTTATTCTCCTTTGTTCCTTTTAGGTTTTTTGTTCTTTAATAATTTTTGATAAATTGTTAATCATTAATTCTATATCAAAATCTTCTGCTTGTAAATTATCTATACTTTTACCACTTATGGCTTGATAACTTAAAACAAAATGTTCAAACGATTTAGAAGAAATTCTGCCATTTAAAACTTTAACAATTTCATCATATGGACTTTTAGCAATAATTAATCGAGAATTTTTTGTTTCTAAAGATATTTGATTTAATAACTCTTCAATTCTCAAAGAATAAGTTTCCATAAAAACCTCCAAAAAATAATTTATATCTATATTATACGGAACATTTTGTTCCAAGTCAAGTATTTTGGAACAATTTGTTCTAAAATAATAGTATGGAAAATAAATTTTCGGAACAAATAAGTGCGTTAAGAGTGGAAAATAATTTAACAAGGTCTCAACTTGCGCAAAAGTTAGGGGTTTCAGTACGGCTTATATCGTACTGGGAAAATGGAAAAAGAGAGTGTGATTTTGATATGCTTATTAAAATTGCAAACTTATTTAGCGTAAGTATTGATTATCTTTTAGGTAGAAAAGAATATTAAAAAAACATGCAAAAGAAAAAAGCAAGGCTAACAAATAGTCTTGCTTTTAGTTTTTTATTGTTAAACATTATATATAATAGTTTAGGGTGTATGCGTTTTTGCATACACCCTATTAAAACCGTTTTGCTTTAAAAAGTAAGGCTAACGCTACACTATATAAATAAGTGGAACGTTTTTATTCGGCAGTATAATTTTAGCCGATTAAATTAGTCTTTCTTTTCTTTTTTAGAAACGTCAACAACTTGTTTACCTTTATAGTAACCACATTTTGGGCAAACAACGTGAGAAGCCTTTAATTCGTGACATTGTGGGCATTCTGAAAGGTTTGGAGTTTCTAACTTCCAATTTGCAAATCTTGTATTAGTTCTTTGTTTTGACGTTTTACTTTTTTGTACTGCCATTTTTCTATACCTACCCTATTATTTTTTACATTTACATTCTTGCTGATTAAGATTAACACCACAATCCGAACAAATTCCCTTACAATCTTCTTTGCAAAGAAAAGTGACAGGTGAGTTAATCATTATTAAGTCGTCAACTACCTTTGTCAAATCGACCGTATCGTTTTTTATCGGATAACCGTCAAGGTCGTCCTGCTCGAACGATTCGTCAAAATCCAAAAGAAATGATTTATTAGTTGGTTCTAAACATCTAGTGCATTCGCCTTGGATAGACAAATCCACCTGACCGTCAATAACGCAACTATGCGCGCCCGTTAGAGTGACCGTACCGAAAATTTTAATCGGAAGCACGATTTCGGCATTAGGAAGGTCAATCAGTTCCGTTTCAGGGCAATACTCGAAAAAGAAATCGCTTTCTTCTTTTCCACTTCTTTTAATTTTTTTAAGGTCTATAATCATAATTTACCCAACTTAATAAGCCTTACAAGTATATACTATTTGTCGATAGTTGTCAACTTTTTTAACAAAAATATTTTACTTTTAATATTAAAAAATATATTTTTAGATATTTGCCGTAAGATTTTTAGTTTCTCTTGCGATTGAAAGTTCTTCGTTGGTTGGTAAAACGATAATTTTAACCTTAGAATCGTCGGCATTTAGGTAGCCGATACCAGAATCATAATCTTGGTTTTTCTTATCGTCGAACTTAGCGCCACAGTATTCCATATCTTGCATAACTAATCCACGAACTAATGGTGAATGTTCGCCGATACCACCCGTGAACACTACTGCATCTACCCCACCTAAAACTGCGATGTAGCTACCAACGTATTTTTTAACTCTATAAGCGAGCATTTCAAGAGCAAGCTTAGCCTTTTCGTTACCGTCTTTTGCAGCAGCAGTTAGGTCACGAAGGTCACTTGACAATTCGCTAACACCCAAAATACCACACTTTTTATTCAAGTAATCAACTACTTGTTCAGCAGTTAAGCCGAGTTTTGCTCTCATATATTCAACTGCAGCAGGATCGATGTCACCACTACGTGTTCCCATAACCAAACCTTCAAGCGGTGTAAAGCCCATTGAAGTATCTTGACATTTACCGTCTTTAACGGCAGAAATTGAAGAGCCGTTGCCTAAGTGACAAATAACGATTTTTGAATCTTTAGAGCCAAGAAGTTTAATGGTTTCTTCGCTAACGAATTTATGTGAAGTACCGTGGAAACCGTACTTTCTAATCTTGTATTGTTCGTAAACAGAATATGGAATACCATACATGTATGCTTTAGCAGGCATAGTTGAGTGGAAAGTAGTATCGAAAACTGCTACCATTGGAACGCCTTTCATAACTTCACGGCAACTCTTGATACATGCGATATTACCTGGCATGTGTAGAGGTCCTAATTCAGCGTTCTTTTCGCAAATTCTAATAACTTCGTCGTCAATAACAACTGAAGAGTGGAAATCTTCGCCCGAGTGAAGAACTCTATGTCCTACTGCACTGATTTCGTCGATACTTGCTAAAGCGCCCTTTTCCTTGTCGAGCATTGCCTTAAGCACGATTTCCATTGCTTCTTTATGAGTTGGCATATCTTGTTTAATAATACATTCTCTACCGTCGAAAGTCTTTTGAGTTAATTGACCACCGGTAAAGGTAATTCTTTCGCAAACGCCCTTTAGAATAACGCTTTCATCTTGCATATTGATAAGTTGATATTTAAGTGATGAACTTCCTGCATTGATAACTAAAATTTTCATTGTTAAATTTCCTTTATTATTTATTTTATGTTTATTGTCTATCGTTTACATATTTTGGCTTTTGAAACGGCACGAGTTGATTAAACAAAAACGTGTTTTCTATGAAAAAGCCTTAATTATTTTGCTTGAAGAGCAGTGATTGCAATAACTGCAACGACGTCTTCAACGCTACAACCACGAGATAGGTCGTTGATAGGCTTAGCAAAGCCTTGACAAATTGGACCTAAAGCCATGTATCCGCCAAATCTTTGAGCAATTTTATAACCGATATTACCTGCGTTGATATTTGGGAAAATGAATACGTTAGCGTTGCCTGCAACAGGTGAATTAGGCGCTTTTAACTTGCCAACTTCTGGAGCAACAGCAGCGTCGAATTGGAATTCGCCGTCAAGTTTAAGGTCTGGCGCTTGTTCTTTAGCGATTCTAGTTGCTTCTTGCATTTTTGGAACGCTCTTAAAGAACTTATCGTCGTTACCTGAACCCATAGTAGAGAAAGAAAGCATTGCTACTCTTGGTTCGATACCTGCGATAGTTTTAGCAGTTTCAGCAGAAGAGATAGCGATATCAGCAATTTGATTTGCATCAGGTTCGATATTGATAGCGCAGTCAGCAAATACTGCAACGCCGTCAGGATTGTACTTATTTTCGCCGTTAGGAGCAACCATAACGAAACTACTTGAAACGGTGTTGATGCCAGGTGCAGTTTTAATTACTTGAAGACCTGGACGAAGAGTATTTGCCGTAGAGTGGCAAGCGCCTGAAACTAAACCGTCAACGTCGCCAGCTTTAAGCATTA
>SVHP01000020.1 GCA_015055735.1 Clostridiales bacterium
CCTCCGTTTGTTTTATTGGTTGCAACTGGCAGGTCGCAACTATTATTATACACAAACGGAGGATTTTACTCAACGGTAAACCTTTACTGGACCCCCAGACTATCTGGGGGTTTATTGTTTACACAATTAAGGTCAATACTTTTTGTATTGACCTTTTTATTGTACGTCTACTTGGACTTGAAATTCATTATCTATATATTTAACACAAATAGTGCCGTTGGTGTCCGTCCTATATAAACCATAATCTAAATTAAGTTCGTCTAATCTCATAAACATATCCGAACTAGGGTGACCGTAATAATTATCCTTACCCACCGAAATTATAACGTTTTTAGGTTGTAATAGACTTAGAAAATCATTACACGAAGCGTCATCAGAGCCGTGATGACCTAGTTTTAAGTAGTCGATATTTTCTAGATTAACTTGAACTTTATCTTTATGTAAATGATTGTAGAGTCCACTTTTATATCTTTCTACAACAAATTTTTCACTTGCACTTTGCGCATCGCCCGTAAACACAAACCTTGCGCCAAAACACTCTAAATATATTATAGGCGAAACGTTATTTTTTTGAGTATCGCTTGGTTCTTGCGTACTATTTAGGTCATTGTACGCACCACTAGGCGAGTCTTTAGGTAAGGGCGATAAAAATGCAAGCGCATAATCTTTACCCACAACATTATGATAATAATCAGAGATAGCGAAGTCTATTTGCTTTTCGTTTACCTTTTTCATAATATCATCAAACTCTGGGAATAACTTCAATGAAGCTTGACTTACGTACGGAACGAACATTTTGCCGATTTGAAAATTATCCAAAAAATAATGTGCGTTACCTATATGGTCAATGTCAGTATGTGTTAACAAAAAATAATCGAGCCTATTTATCTTCTTGCTAGTAAAAAATTCTTGCAAGTAGTTTTTGTTAGTATATTTTTCTTCGCCCGTATCGATAAGCATATTCTTGCCGTCGGGAAAATGAATATAAATGCAATCGCTTTGCCCCACGTCCAAATAATAGACTGCAAAACTAGCATTATCGGGAGATAAAGTAGGTGAATTTTTTACACCGTCTATATTTTTATTAAACAGATTGCCAATAAAGCAAACTAAAATTGTAATTAGCGCAATAATAATGCAAACGGCAGATATTATTAGCCTTTTTCTTTTGTCACTCATTTTTATAACTTTTTCTTTACAACTTATATTTTAATTTTTTAAGGTCGCTTTTAATTTTATCCATTTGAGAAATGGCTTGTTGATAGCCTATTTCGTACATTTTGTCGCCGTTCCAAAACTGAACGGAAGTATATCCGTTAAGGTCGGGGTGAATCATGGTATCGCTAAACTCATACCCCTTTTCCCACGGTTTTTCAATTTCCGATTTATAGGAAGGAAAAACCTTTTTAATAATGCTAGGTTTAGTTTGGGTAGTTGCTAAATCTATTCCCACTACGTAATCAGCGCCCATGCCACGAACGACGTCGGCAGGTATGGAATTAGTAAATGCGCCGTCAATATATTTTACTCCGTCTATTGTGACAGGCTTAAAAAATGGTGGAATACTACTAGACGCACAAAGAGCCAAAGCCACGCTACCACGATCGAAAATATGCTCCTTGCCCGTTTCAAGATTGGTTGCCACTGCCTTAAACGGCTTTTTTAATTGTTCAATGTTTAACTCGCCGATATGTTTATCTATAACGTCAAATATTTTAGAAGTACTCATTTTAATCATAAAAAAGTTTTTGACTTCTTTAACGTCAATCCTTTTTAGCAACTCTAAAATATCGGTAGTAGAGTAGCCCGAACAATAAAAAGCGCCGACAATACTGCCGATGCTAGTTCCCGCCACCATATCAAAAGTTATTCCATTTTCTTCAAACGCCTTTAACGCGCCCAAGTGCGCAAAGCCTTTTGCCCCACCAGAGCCTAAGGCTAGACCTAGTTTTATCGGTCGGTGTTTTTGCTTTTTGAAAAGCCAACTAAATAAGCCCATTTAATTCTCCATTATTGCTTGCTAGATTTATTGGTCGCTACTTTTATTATAGTTATAAAAAGGAAAATTATTACTAAAACGAACAAGCCGTAAAGGATATAATCGAGCACTTCAATACTCCAAAACGCCAAACAAATAACGCAAAGCAAAGATATTAAAAGCCCTGC
Organism: Clostridiales bacterium; assembly: GCA_015055735.1. Lineage (GTDB taxonomy): Bacteria > Bacillota > Clostridia > Christensenellales > Borkfalkiaceae > UBA1259. The sequence goes on from SVHP01000020.1 coordinate 2,167, forward strand.
GACAAGGTTGCCCAAAACCACTGGCAAAACGGCGTGCTTAAATTTAAGGTTCAAAAATACCGAAATGGCAGTCCCCGTCCACACCCCCGTCATAGGCAAAGGTATTGCCACGAAAATGAATACGCCCAACTGCTTTAATAAGGTAGAATTTTTTCTTTTACCTTTTTCTATATCTTTACTCATTTGAGTTTCGAGAGTCTTTTCTGCCTTGTCGTTAAAGTAGCCTTCTACTTTTAGAGCGAGTTTATTAAACCACTTAATTTTTTTCATTAGGTTAAGAATAGGCTTTAATAGAAAATAGATAGGAAAAAACACAATGGTTGAGCCTATAAACGCAAGAATTAACGACATAAAAAAGTCTAGTCCTGAGCTACGAGCAAAAACTATCCCGCCCTTAAGTTCCACGAGTGGAAAAATTGACATAATGACGGTTGCAAGTTGATTATTTCCTACTAAATTGCTTATAAATTCGGTCATAACACTCCTAAATGGTTTGTATTTTTTACAAAATACAGTATAATGTAAATATCTAAAAAATGCAACAAATTTTATTAAGGTATATGCTATGACGACACAAAAAATGTTATCCGTTATGCGAAAAGGCATAACTAAATATAACCTTATTGCCGACGGCGACAAGATTGCCGTTGGTGTTTCAGGTGGTAAGGACAGCGTTGCGCTCCTTAAACTTCTTGCCGAATATAGAAGATTTTCGCCCGAAAAGTTTTCGCTTATCGCAATTTCAGTCGATCTAAATTTTGCCGATAACAAAACTGACTTTTCGCCCATAAAAGAACTGTGCAACCAACTAGACGTCCCTTACTTTATAGAAAAAACGGATATAGGTCAAATAGTTTTTGACGTTAGAAAAGAGTCTAACCCTTGTGCTCTATGTTCAAAAATGCGAAAGGGCGCGCTTAATACTTTAGCAAAAGAAAAGGGCTGTAATAAAATTGCTCTCGGCCACCACGCCGACGATTTAATAGATACCCTTATGCTTTCCCTTTTTTACGAAGGAAGGCTCTCTACCTTTGCGCCAAAAAGTTATTTAGATAAAATGGACTTAACGCTTATTCGCCCTATGGTAATGGTTAAGGAAATGGATATTATTTCCTTTACTAAAACCTTACCGATAGTAAAAAGCTGTTGCCCTGCAAACAAATTCACCAAGCGAGAATACGTCAAAGACGTAATAAAAGGTATCGCAAAAGATATACCGAATATCCGTGATATGATATTCACGGCTCTAACCCATCCCGAACGCTACAATCTTTTCGACCGTTTTGAAAAAGACGCAATCGATATAAAATAGGTTAATAATTAACATTTTAACAAAAAATTTTTTTATTGCTTTTTTTATGAAATAATGATATTATATATAAGATAAAATATTGAATTTATTATTTAGTGAGATAAAAATATGGGAAGAATATCAACGAAAAAAAATAAAACCCCTTACCAAACTGTTAGAGAAGAACTTGCATTTAGCAGAGAAAAAGCCGCAGAGTTAACAGGAATAGAACCATTTAAAATTGAAAGAATAGAAAATGAAAAAATACAAGCAGACCCTTGGGATATTATTGCTATGGCAGATGCTTATCACGAGCCTAAACTTTGTAATTATTACTGTTCTAATGAGTGTCCTATCGGTGCAAGATATGTTCCAGAAATTAAAGTAAAAGACCTATCACAAATTGTCTTAGAAATGTTAGCATCGTTAAATTCTATGAAAAAAAGTCAAGAAAAACTAATAGAAATAACCGCGGACGGGGTTATTTCTGATGATGAGTTGCAAGATTTTGTTAATATACAAAATGAATTAAAACGCATTTCAATGACCGTAGATACTCTTAAATTGTGGACAGAAGAAATGCTTGCTGAAGGAAAAATAGATACAAAAAAATATAAAGAATTAATTAAAAATAAATAAATTATCAAATTTTAAGACGATATAACTATATGTCGTCTTTTTTATTACTAAAAAGTAAAAATATCAGCACTTAATATTACAATGCAGTTATTTTTCTCTTCTTACAAAAATGATATAATTTAAGCATCAAAAAAGACCACTGTGTGGCAAAGGAGAAAATATGAAAGCAAGAATATTTTGCAAGACAACAAACAAAAACGAACAATCTTTCTATATGAAAGCAAACGGAAAAGAATATTTTCTTTTCAAACAAACGTATAGAAACTCAAACAAAAAAGTATTTGCGAAAGGTGTTTTAATAGATGATTTAAAAAAAATATCTAAACATCATAGTACATCCGTAAGAGCAGTTGTGAAAAAATTACCATATTATTTACACTACATAGAAAACGAATATGGAATAACTATTTATAACAAAACAGAACAGAAACAAAAACTACAAAAAGTAAAAGTATCTTATAAAAGAACACCATTTATTTGGCAACAATTTTGTTGGGAAATTGTATAAAAAGGAGAAATAATATGAGAAGAATTCGTAGTGATTGTAGCGTTGGTACATTAGAAAAAAAATTAGGTTTAGAAAATATTTTTAGAAATAAAAATGGTAGAAAAACAAGAAGAGATAAACTTGTGGGAACTTTAAGAAAAGAATTAAAAAAGTTAATAAAAAAATAAAACGGAGAAGAACGATATGACAAAATTTGATTTTAATAATTTTGAATGGTACTGTGATAGATGCGATGCCCACTTAAATAATCAAAATGGATTTACAGGCATATATGGTTCATGGACTTGTAAAAAATGTGGATATGTTAATAACATAAATTCAGAAAATGTTCTTAATGATTTAGGACATGCAATAGAATATATTTTATGCGTTCACTGCCCTACTTGTAATGCTCATTTAGAACTAGATGGCAACAATATGGTTTGTCCTGATTGTGGCTATACATGCAACAAAAAATATTGTGAAATATGATGTGAGGTGTAATTATGCAAATGTGTCCATTTTGTGATAAAATTTATGACGAATCTGAGTATAGTAATTGTCCATATTGCTCTGGCAAATTAGAATACGCTACGAGTGAAAGATTTTATAAGCATTGCCCTAATTGTGGTGGAATTATGTATTGGGATAGTTATTGGCTATGTACTAATTGTGGAAAAGAGATTGACTCTGACGAAGATGATAATGACGGCATTATTGAAGACTAATATTAAAAAATTATTACTATTTAAATAAAATTGTATATTAAATATTTTCTAAACAACAAAAAAACGGCTAACGAAAATCATTTTGTTAGCCGTTTGCCTTTTAGTTTTATCTCTTCAAAGATTATACGTTGCCTTGTGCTTTCATTGCTTCGGCTACTTTTAAGAAACCTGCAATGTTTGCGCCTGCCATGTAGTTGCCTTTCATACCGTATTCGGTAGATGCTTCGTCACACGCCTTGAAGATACTCTTCATAATGCCGTGTAATTTTTCGTCAACTTCTTCAAACGTCCAAGACAATCTCATACTGTTTTGAGTCATTTCTAGACCTGAAGTTGCAACGCCACCTGCGTTTGCAGCCTTTGCTGGACCGTAGAGAAGACCGTTAGATAAATAAGTATCGATTGCTTCTGGGGTTGAAGGCATGTTTGCGCCTTCAGAAACTACCTTACAGCCGTTCTTAACCAAGATCTTTGCGCTTTCGCCGTCGATTTCGTTTTGAGTTGCGCAAGGAAGAGCGATATCGCAAGGGATAGTCCAAATGCCCTTACAACCTTCGTGGTATTCGGCGTCCTTATGGTAGTTAAGGTATTCTTTAATTCTCTTTCTTTCAACTTCTTTAATTTGCTTAACAGCGTCAAGGTCGATACCGTTCTTGTCGTAGATATAGCCGTTGCTATCGCTCATAGCCACAACTTTAGCGCCGTAAGAAGTTGCCTTTTCGCAAGCGTAGATTGCAACGTTACCAGAACCTGAAACAAGAACTGTTTTACCGTGGAAACTCGTTCCGTTTGCTTGTAGCATTTCGTTAGTGAAATAGCATAAGCCGTAACCCGTTGCTTGTTTTCTAGCAAGAGAGCCACCGTAGTTTAATCCCTTACCTGTGAAAACGCCAACCCATTCGTTGCGTAGTCTTTTATATTGACCGAACATATAACCGATTTCTCTTGCGCCAGTACCGATATCGCCTGCTGGAACGTCTAGGTCAGCGCCGATATGTCTATAAAGTTCGTTTACGAAGCTTTGACAGAAATTCATGATTTCGTTATCCGACTTACCCTTAGGGTCAAAGTCAGAGCCACCCTTACCACCACCCATAGGAAGCGTTGTTAAACTGTTCTTAAAAGTTTGTTCAAAGCCCAAGAATTTGATGATGTTAAGGTTTACTGAAGGGTGAAGTCTAATACCACCCTTGTAAGGACCGATTGCAGAGTTAAATTGTACTCTAAAGCCCCTATTAACGTGGCTAACACCCTTATCGTCAACCCAAGGAACTCTAAAAATAATTTGTCTTTCAGGTTCAACGATTCTTTCCAAAACGCCTGCGTCAACCAAGTCTTGACGTTTTTCAATTACAGGTTCTAAAGTTGCAAAAACTTCGGTCACTGCTTGAATAAATTCAGGTTCGCCTGCGTTTCTTTGTTCAGTTCTCTTCAATAAGTCTAGTAGATATGCGTTTTTAATTTCCATATGTTTCTCCTCCAACTAAATTGGTTTATTTACTTTGTTTAATTTCTTTACGTTTTTTAATATAAAACTTTAAATCTATAACAAATAAAAGTATAAAACATTTTTTCAATTTTTTCAATCAATTTTTATATAAAATGTTTGAAATTTATATTATTTTTAGTTATAGTTGTCATTTTTTGTAATTATATTATAATTTTTATTAACTTTTTAAGTTATCAAAAGAAATTTGATCTATTTTCTAAAAACAGTGTTGTAAATCCACGATAACAGCAAACAGCAACAACAAAAATAGTCCAACTGCGTGAATAACGCCTTCAATCCGTCTATTTATCGGTTTTTTTCTTATACCTTCAATGAGAGTAAAGACAACCCTAGACCCGTCTAGCGCAGGGAAAGGCAACAAATTAAAGACTGCAAGGTTTACGCCTATCAGCGACAACATATTTAGAAAATAATTAAAACCACCGAATTTTATAGCATCGGCAGTAACCGTAATGGTGGTTAACGTTCCCCCAAGCGTGTTAATGCCCAGCGCTCCCGTTATAAGTTGACCCAAAATCTTAAATATCATACCACCGAGTATAAACGAATACTCAACGCTTCTACCTATTGTTTCAAAAAAGCCGAACTTAACGTAATCTCTAAATAGTCCACCGTTAGTCATAACGCCGTCTTGTTCTTCAAAATAAAAGCCAAGCGCCGTATATAGCGTCTTATTATCTTCGAGATTAGCAAAATTTGCATCGCACCTTAACCTTATTTTTATAGGCGTATCGACACCGTTTCGCCTAACCACGAAATCGACAAGTTCGCCTTGCTCTTTTTTATCGATAGCGTTCATCAAATCGGTCACCATATATACGTTTCTTCCATTAGCCGACAGTATAATATCGTTCTTTTCAAAACAATATACGCTCTCTATTTGGTCGGTATAAGCCATTTTATAAGCCACTAGCGAGGTTTGACCGTATGCGCTAAACATTATTATGATAACTATAAGCGCCAAAATATAGTTCATTAATGCACCCGAAATAAGCACGATAATTCTGTGCCACCATACCCTATTATTAAAAGCTTGTGGGTCGTCGCTTTCTTGGTCCTCACCACGAAATGCGCAAAAACCACCGATAGGTAAAAGCCTAATGGAAAAGACTTCGCCACTTTTTCTTGTCTTAGAAAACAATTTAGGTCCAAAGCCTATGGCGAATTCGTCTATACCGAACCCAAAAATCTTGCCCGTTATATAATGACCAAATTCGTGCACGGTAATCATGATAAGCAAAATTAAGATTGCTAACGCAATATATCCTACGTAAGACGCTATTTCACTAAAACTTGCTAAAAATAGATAATTCATTATACTCCAAAAAATTCTTTTACGTATCGCCTTGCGAAAGCATCGGCTTCTACAAGGTCTTCAAAATGCATATGGTGCGAGCCTTCAAAGCCCATCAACGCCCCGTATATACCCTTATAGATATCAGTATATGCAATTTTGCCTTGTAAAAACATTTGAACGGCTTGTTCGTTTGCGCCGTTTGCAACGGCAGGATACAAACACCCCGACTGTGCGCTATCTAGCACTAACTTAAAACAAGGAAATCTATCGTGATCAACTTTTTCAAAAGTTAATTTTTGTAGTGCACCAAAATCTAAACTCTTGATATTAGACTCCACCCTTTCAGGATAGGAAAGCGCCAAGGCGATAGGCAATTCCATATCGGGATAGCTCATTTGGGCTATCACTGCTTTATCATTTAACTCTACCATAGAGTGTATGATGCTTTCCCTATGAATTATAACGTCTATTTTATCAAAAGTTGTATTATATAACCATTTTGCTTCTATAACTTCAAACGCCTTGTTAACTAAAGTTGCGCAATCAATGGTAATCTTCGCACCCATTTTCCAATTTGGGTGAAGAAGAGCGTCTTTTGCCGTTAGAAACGGCATTTCTTCCTTTGTTCTATCTCTAAACGCCCCACCGCTTGCAGTCAGTATAATCTTATTAAAAGGGGCGTTAAAATCAAAATTAAGCGCTTGCCACACGGCAGAATGTTCGCTGTCGATAGGGGTAATATTTATACCCTTTTCTTTAGCCTTTTGCATAACTAAACCACCGCCAACTACAAGGCTTTCCTTATTTGCAAGTGCAATATCCTTGCCCTTATTTATGGCGTCTAAAACGGAAATAATACCCTTAAACCCAACGAGAGCAACCACTACGATATCAGCCTCGTCAATTATTGCGTTAACGAAAGCGTCCTCCCCACTAAAAAATTCAGTTTGGCTTGGAATTTGGCTTGTGTCTGATAATGGTGAGGCAAGTGTTGCCACTTTTGGCTTAAACTCTTTAACTTGCTCTAAAAAATCGCCAACGTTATTTCCGCCGGCGAGTGAAACTATCTGAAATTTATCACTATTTCGGCGAACTACCGAAAGAGTTTGTTTGCCTATTGAACCAGTACTTCCAATTAAAGCAACTTTTTTCATAATATTTATCCTTCTTAAACAAATAAAAATACTAAGTATAAAAACAAGGTAACGGGCATCGTTCCGTCAATTCTATCGAGAACCCCACCGTGACCAGGCATAATCTTACCCATATCTTTTATTCCTACTTTTCGCTTGATAAAGCTTTCAAAAAGGTCGCCAAAGATATTTACGATGCTTGCAACAAGCCCTATCATCGCAAAAAGTAAAACAGGCGAAAAGAAATTTTCGCTAGGTAAAAATATAAAATAAACGGCAATACTAGCCACTACCCCACCTATTGTTCCACCTATTGCACCCGACCAAGTCTTTTTAGGACTTAATCTAGGACAAAGTTTTTTGCCACCTATCATACTTCCGACAAGGTAAGCAAACACGTCCGATGCAGGCGATATCACAAACGCTAGAAGAAGTACGATAAAGCCGTTATAGCCTAAATCGTTTGCAAGAAGCATGGCTAAAAGTAACATAGCAGGATAGAAAAATACTAACGCCGTCCATAAGAACTTTTGAACTGAAATATCCTTAACTAACGAATATAAGCAGGTCGCTACAGCCATTATCATAAAAAGCGTTATGGCGAACAAATACCCTAAATCATAAAAAACGTATTGACCAAGCAAGTAGCAAGGCACAAACAACACGGCGTAGACTAAACTTGCGTAATACGCCCAAGAAATTATCTTTTGTTTTAATGCGCGAGCAATTTCAAACGTGCCGACGATAATAAAAAAGCAAGTTAGTGCGTGAAAAATCTTTGGGTCGACAAACTGCCTTAGCAAGAAAAAGAGTGCGAGAATTATAACGTAAACAGCCCCGCTAATAGTCCTTATAAGCATATTACACCTTTCCGAAACGGCGTTTTCGTTGTCCAAAACTTTGGATAGCCTTATCGAACTCTACTTCATTAAAATCAGGCCATAAAACGTCGGTAAAATACAATTCGCTATAAGCGCCTTGATAAAGTAAAAAGTTAGAAACACGATACTCTCCACCCGTTCTAATAATTAAATCGGGATCGCCACAATGCGCCGTATCGAGATTTTTAGATATGTTTTGGTCGGTTATAGGCTGATTTTGTTCGATAAGTTTATTGACAGCCCTAACGACTTCTTGCCTCCCACCATAATTTATGGCGATGTTAAGATTGTTCTTTTTGTTATCCTTAGTGGCGTTTTCGCCGTCTTCAATAACTTTTATTAGGTCGGGTTTAAGTTCTTCCCTTCCACCGATAACACGAAGTCTAACGTCGTTATTAACAACTTTTTTTATAAACTTCTTAAAATAAATTTTAAGAAGTTTCATAAGTTCGTCAACTTCTTCTTTTGGACGAGCCCAGTTCTCGCAAGAGAAGGCGTATAAAGTCAAAGACTTAACCCCCGATTCAAAAGCGTGGGTAACGATAGCATCTACATTAGCCGAACCTTGTTTATGCCCGTAAGAACGATTTTTGCCACGCTTTTCAGCCCACCTGCCGTTGCCGTCCATGATAATCCCAACGTGCGAAGGTATCTTAATATTTTCCATTATACTGATAAAATATCCTTTTCTTTTTCAGTGCAAAGCTTATCGATCTTTTCGATTGATTCGCTAATGATCTTATCAATATCCTTTTCGCAAATTGCGTGTTCGTCTTCAGAAAGTTCTTTGTTGTTTTTCATTTTCTTCAAAGCGTCCATTCCGTCACGACGAATATTTCTAATCGCAACTTTGCTGTCTTCTGCCATTTTCTTTATTTGTTTAACCAATTCTTTTCTTCTTTCTTCGGTTAATGCAGGGAAAACAAGTCTAATAACCTTACCGTCGTTTACAGGTGTGATACCTAAGTTTTCAGCAAGAAGTTGCTTTTCAATGATTTTAAGCATTGATGCGTCCCATGGCGCAATAACAAGACATCTACCTTCAGTAACTGAAAGGTTGCCCACCTGATTTATAGGGGTTGGAGTACCGTAGTAATCAACAAGCACTTTATCTAAAATGTGTGGATTTGCTCTTCCTGCACGAATGGTAATATATTCTCCGTTCAAAACTGAAACGGTTTTATCAGCCCTTTCCATAGTTTCCATCATCAAAGTTTCAAATTGTTCGTTTTCGATTGACATAATATATCTCCTTTATCTTTTAATTTATAAGTGTAAATTAGTGTTTAATCAAAGTACCTATTTTTTCGCCACAAACAGCACGCATTAATGCATTGTCCTCAAACAAGCCGAAAGCCAAAACTTTAATGTTATTTTCCATACATAGAGTAATGGCAGTGGTGTCCATTGCGTGTAGTTCGTTAGCAATGTATTCTTTATAAGTCACTTGCTTCAACTTTTTAGCGTTAGGGTTGGTTTTAGGGTCAGCATCATAAATGCCGTCAACATTTTTAGCAAGTAATAATACTTCAGCGTTTATATCGGCTGCACGTAGCGATGCAGCAGTGTCGGTTGTAAAGTGTGGATTGCCCGTTCCACAAGCAAAGATAACAACTCTACCTTTATTTAGGTGTGAGAGCGCTTTTCTTAAAATATAAGGCTCTGCAACCTTGATAATATCAATAGCAGTTTGAACTCTGGTTTGAACACCCTTTCTTTCTAACGCATCTTGAATAGCAAGCGCATTGATTACGGTAGCGAGCATACCCATATGGTCGGCAGTGCTACTGTCCATTTCTTTACCTTGTCTACCACGCCAAAAGTTTCCACCACCAACTACTATACCTATTTCTACACCCAAATCTTTAACTGCTTTAATTTGGTCGGTAATATCGCTTAAAATCTTTTCGTCAATGCCGTTTCCTTTTTGACCTGCAAGCGCTTCGCCAGAAAGTTTTATTATAACTCTTTTGTAAACTGCTTTTTGCATAATATTCTCCTTTAATATCGATAGTTCGGTCATTGTAAATATTATATACTATTTTTTGGATTTTGTCCATAGTAATATTAAGTCCACAAAAAAAAAGTTAAAAATAGTGTAAAAAAATGCCCTATTTGATATAGGACATTTTAATATTACTTTCTTTTTGTTAATTTTTGTTGTCTAAGCCAATAGGACATTACAAACGAATGTGGCAAGATCTTTGCTAGTATCATTTGAAATCTTGCAATAAATCCGAATTTTGAAACGTCCTTTCTCTTTTTAGCATCTCTTATAGCACGAGTAACTATTTGCTCAGTAGTATACATAGCAACGTATTTTTTAACAACTGCATTTTGGTCTTTTTTAACAGCTCTATCAAAAAATTCGGTTTTTGTCCAAAACGGACATACTGCCGTGACCGAAACACCGTTTGATTTTAATTCACGATTTAGCGAACGAGAAAAACTTAATACAAACGCCTTTGTTGCCGCATAAACGTTAATGTATGGAACGGGTTGCATTGCTGCAACTGATGCAATATTTATAATTCTTGCGCCTTTTTCAAGGTATGGAATAGATGCTTGGCACATATAAACTATTGCCTTACAATTTAGGTCTATCATGTTTAGGTTAACGTCTACTGAAACTTCGTCAGTCTTACAAAATTTACCAAAACCACTACAATTTATTAAAAGTGATATTTCAGGCTTAGTTGTTTCTAATAAGTTTTTATAAGTATCGCAAGTTTTAGGATCGGTTAAGTCCCAAGCTAAAACTCTTACCTTAAAATCAAGTTCTTTTGCAAGTTGATTTAATCTATCTTCACGCCTTGCAATTAGCCATACTTCGTCAAAGTTAGAAAATGCATTTAAGCGTTTTGCAAACTCATACCCCATGCCACTAGATGCGCCTGTTATTATTGCAACTTTCATATTTATCACCCCATTTGTTGATAGTTTTATTATAATTTATATTCTTATAAAAAGTCAAAGATATACCATATTATATTAAAATAATAAAAAAATATTTATTGCGTTAACCTTAAAAATATAAAAACTAAATTTTGTTATAACAATTAAAATATAATTACCATTAAGAAAAAATACACCTAAAAGATAATCTTTTAGGTGTATTGTTATTATTTAATTACTTAAACAATTAAGAGACTTATTTTTTAAGAATTACTTTGTAAACGATTACGAAAGCAGCTGCACATAAGCCAACAATTGCGATTACAAGAGAAACGATTGCAAGAGTTCTTGTTGAATCGATTTGAGCTTGTAATTCTTCGTCAGCAGCTTCAAGTTCAGCAATCTTACTTTCAAGACTATCGATCATTTCGTTGATTTCTTCAATAGCAGCATCGTTGCTATCAACTAGACCCTTAAGTTCAGTAACCTTGTTTAATAATTCAGTTTTTGTAGCTGAATCTAATTCAAGATCATTGATTCTATCTTCAAGTTTAAGAATTGCATCAGTGCTTACAAGACCAGCAGCATATTGATATGCATCTCTTAATGCAATGATTGATGCATCTGGAGCAAGAACAGCTTCGTTTAATTCATTTCTTTGTGATACGTGTAAAGCCATGTATCTATTGTATAAACTATCGAAACTGAAGTCTTCTTTAATCCATTCACCAGTAACAGCTTTTAAATCGTTAGTTAAATCAGTGATATTTTTAACAGCAGCTTTTCTTAAAACTTCTAAGTTATTAATAGCTTTTACAACGTTTCTAATATCAGAGAAACCGAATTTAATAGTTTTACCGAAGAAATCTAATTCTGGATATTCACCAGTGTATGCTTGTTCGTCAGCAGATAAAGCATCTCTAACTACGATAGCTGCTTTATAAGCATCTAAATCAAGGTTAATTGCAGCATCAACAAGTGATTCTTTGAACATCTTATTAACGTCAGCAACGAACTTGTTTAATTTTTCAGTGATAGGAGCTAATTTAGCTTCACAAGCAACTAACTTATCAATGTTTCTAACTGCGCCACCTTTAGCAAGGTCAAGAGTTTCATATGCTTTTCTTAAAGCAACGATATAGTATTCATCCAAGATATCTAAACCATCAGCAACAATATATACATTTTCTGCAAGTTTAGCAGGATCAAATGTAATAGGGTCGTTAGGACTATAGATGATCATTTCTTCGATAGAAATTTCTATAACGTATCTAGCTCTCATAGCAATAGCTTTGTCATATTTAGCATATTCAGCAGCATAATTTGTCTTTAAGTATTCTTTTGCTGCAGCATCATATGCATAACCAAAGTAAGTAGCTATTTCATCTGTTGTGTAATCATCTTCTATAGAAGTTACGTTGCTAATCCAAGACATCAAACTAGCATTGTTATTTAATGTGTAATCAAAATCATTTGTAGTATCTTTAATTACGATTGCATCCATATCAGCTGCGATATCAGCAATCTTATCTAATAAATCTTTTTTAGCTTCAAGTGCAGCATTATAATATGTCCAGTAAGATTCAATAGTTTGATCAGCATTAGAACCTGTAACATTTTTCAATACTATAGCTCTAAATGCAGCTTCATTTTCAATATAACCACGGATTAAAGTTTTAATTGCAGAACCTTCAAAATATGCTTTAGCTTCATCAACTTTATTCATATTTGAAACAGTAACTTTATTATAAGTTGTTTGAACAGTTTGATCTTCTAATACGGTTTCAGTAGCATAAATTGCATAAACTTTTTCAGCCCATACTCTAACAGCTGCCAAGTCAGCTTCCATAGCTGCTTCAGCATCGAAAAGTTTCTTACTGTTCTTAACGTTGTTTTGATAATATTTGAAAGTTGAAGGATCTTTACCTTGAGCAATTGCTAATGCTTTGTCAAAATCTACAACGTATCCATATAATTCTTGAGCCTTAGTTAAAAGTGGAAGATTTGCAACTGACATTACGTATACACCACCTTCTAGTGGAATAGCGTCAATAGCTTCTTCAGCGTACCTAACCATTTGTGTAGGCTCAGTTACTAAGTTCTTATAGTAGTTATACAAATCTTCAATTGTATCACCATCACAATCATAATCGCCAGCAGGAAGTACTTTTGCATTAACTGCATCTTGTTGAGCAGGTAATACTTCTGCGAACTTATCATCATATTCGTCAATTGCATCCATTAAATCAACAATGCTAGTAGCATATTTTGCAGGGAATTGAAGAACTAAACCGATAAGGTAATCGATTTCATCTTGATATAAACCATCATATAAATCATCGTATCTGCTACCGTAAACATCGTCTGCCGTGTCTTTAGTTTGATCAGCACCAGCATTTACAAAGTACTTAACTCTTGAATCTTCGTCTACGTAACCTTTAAGGTTGTTGTCAGCACTAGTATCTAATGCTTCGTAAGCGTCTATTAAAGCTTCAATACCATCTACACCTTCTGCAAATTCAAGATATTTGTAAGCAACAGTGTCGTCGTCCTTAACAGAATCTACTTTAGCAGTAAGATCTACGATAAGTTTGATAACAGCTTCTGCCTTAGCAACTTCTGCATCATATTGTGCTTTTAAAGCGATGTATTGTTCAATGTTTGGAATATAAGTCTTAACTACTTCAACTTCTTCCAAATAAGGCGTACCATCAACTAAAGCTTTAGTTGTGAAGATTTTTTCAATTTCTACAGTGTAGATTTTAGTCAATTCTTCAATAGCCTCATTTAATGACTCACCACTTGCTAAAAGAGCAACGCCACCAAAGGTTTCGATGTCAGCGATTGCATCTACAGCTACTTGGCTTTGAGCAGCAATGTGGTCAAAACGAGCTTGAACGTCAGCTATAATTTGAGCAGCAGACTTAGTCTTGAACTTTTCAGCAATGTAAGTTTGTTCATAAGAATCCAAAGCTACAGCCTTCAATTCAACAAAAGCGTCCTTTTCAGAATACAAAATCGTAACTGGATTTGTATCACCAAGGCCTTTGTTCAATTGGTTTAACTCAGCTTCGTAATCTAATGCTTTCTTACAAAGTTTCATTACGTCGTCGTAAATACCTTTTGCTTCTGCATATGTAGCTTCGTTGTCAATTAACGACTTGCCGTTAGCATATGCTTTTGTTGCCAATTCTGCACTACTGATAAGCCATTGAGCACCAGCAGTAGTTGCATCCATATCAGTCAAGATAGTAAGATTATCAAACTTGATGTTTTTGTCTGGATCAGTATCCGTATCATACAAGTTCCAAGAATCCACAATTGACTTGAATTCTGCAGCAGCGGCAGCAGGGTCTTCTGTGTCAGCCTTAACCGTGAAAGTTGAAGTGAAAGCGCATGCTGTAACAGCAAACACGAACATCAATACCACGATTAGACTTCTCTTAATTGTCTTAGTCATATTCTTTTTCTCCTTTTTTAATATTGACTTTTTAAATTTTTTTCTTTTTATACATTAACTACACCGTGCTTTTCGGTTTTTTAAAACCAAAAAAAGTGCGCAAATGTAGATAATTACACATCATTACAAACATTATACACGATAGACATAAAAAAATCAACTATTATTTCAAAAATTTTTAAACTTTTTTTGAAAAAACAACAAAATTTTTATAAGCCTAATGATAATGCTTATATTTTCATTATACAACGTCGGCATTTACCTTAATGAAAGTAACTACCATTTCTTTATTACAACTAAATTATACATTCATTAAAATAACTTGTCAATCATTTTAATAAAGATTTTTTTAACAATTTTAGCCAATGCGACTAGGCTTTTACTAACAGCGCTTAATTAAACTTTGTCTTTGCTTTAGATCCTTCGACTTCGCTCAGGATGACAGTCTAAGGCTGCTCAGGATGACATAGCAAATACTTCACTCAAAATCAGCAAACTATAAACATTATATATAATATATATAGGACAAGTTGTTTGGAAGGGATTTTAAGCGAGTTATTTAAGCCTTTACCTTTTCGATTTCTTCTTTTAGCAATTTATAAGTTTCGTAAGGCTTAACGATATTTGCAAAAGCGTAAGGCACGTTATTACCGTTTATAGGACTTGACATACTGCCAAATCGGATAGTTCCTGTCTTTCCACCCAAAAGTTTATCCAAAAAGCTAACGTAAACTTCGGTTGCGCCGATACTCTTTAGGTCCAAACACTTAAAATCCACACCGATTACGCCCGTACGAATAATAATTCGCTTATCGGTCAAGGCGTAAACGACCTTTTTAGCGTGAACAACCACCAAAATCGCTCCAAGCAAGTAACCAACGGCGAATACTGCAATCGCAATAATATACGCAAAGTCGGGTACTGGTGCATCAACGTCTTCAGGAAGCATTGTCAAAAACACGAATCCTGCGACGAATAGCATTACAAAAAAGAGAGCTATAAAGCTAGATATATACAATTTCTTTTTTGAAGGGGTATAACAAACCTTGATTTGTTCGCCATTATCCAAAATATCTGCAAATTTTTGTTCCATAATCAATACTACTCCAAAATTTTGTCTAATTATATTCTAATTATATATTATATGACGCATGCGTGAATAAATTTATAAAAAAATCAAACACCACATACAAAATTTTGCAGGCGGTGTCATTTTTGACCAAAAATATTTACGCTTACGCTTATTTTTTCATTTGCGCTTCAACTTCGGCTGCAAAATCGTCATTTCTCTTTTCTAAGCCTTCGCCCATTTCAAAGCGAGTGAAACGTTTAATAGTCAAGGTCTTACCCATTTTATCGCCAGCATCTTTTACCAATTTTTCAATTGTTATAGATGGATCTTTTACGAATGCTTGACATAATAAGCAATTTTCATCGTAATATTTATTTATTTTGCCTTCAATCATTTTGTTGATTACCATTTCTGGTTTGTTAGCAAGTTTTGGATCGTTCTTGATTTGTGCAAGAAGGATTTCTTTTTCGTGTTCTACTACGTCAGCAGGTACTTCAGCTGCAGTTAAGTATAATGGCTTTGCTGCTGCGATTTGAAGCGCTACGTCGTGAGCAAGTTCTTTTGCTCCGTCACAAGAGCAGCCGTCAAGCTCTAAAAGAACGCCAACTTTTCCACCCATGTGGATATAGCTTTCAACCAAGCCGTTGTCTGCAGTGTATTTAACGAAACGACGGATAGCGATCTTTTCGCCAATCTTTGCCGTTGCGTTAACCGTTTCTTCGTTCTTATCAGCGATAAGTTGGTCGATATCCTTTACGTCGTTTGCTAAAACGTAATCTGCAACGCTTTGTACGAACGCAATATATTGGTCGCCCTTTGCTACGAAGTCAGTTTCACAGTTAACTTCTACTAATGCACCAACTTTTCCTTCAACCTTTGCTAGTACGATACCTTCAGCTGCGATTCTTGATGCTTTCTTTGCTGCAGTTGCAATACCCTTTTCTCTCAAAAAGTCAACTGCTTTATCCATGTCGCCTTGCGTTTCGGTAAGTGCTTTCTTACAATCTGCAACGCCTGCGCCTGTCTTTTTACGAAGTTCCATTACATCTTGATTTGTAAACATTTGTCTTACTCCCTTATTTTTTATTATTCAGCTTCAACGTTTGCTGCTACTTCTTCCATAGCAACCTTTTCTTCGTCTTCCACTCTAAATTCTTCGCCTTGGTTTGCTTCGATGATTGCGTTTGCAATTACTGATGCGATTAATTTTACTGCTCTAATTGCATCGTCGTTACCAGGGATTACGTAATCTACTACGTCTGGGTCACAGTTGGTATCGGTGATTGCCACGATTGGAATATTTAAGTCTCTTGCTTCCTTAACTGCGATGTCTTCTTGTTCTGGGTCAACTACGAACATTAAACCTGGAAGAGTTCTCATATCCTTGATACCACCAAGGTTTGCTTCTAGCTTGTCTCTTTCTTTCTTTAAGTTTGCAACTTCCTTCTTTGGAAGAAGATCAAATTCACCCATCTTTTCCATGTTGTTGAGTTTGTTTAATCTTTCTACTCTTGAACGAATGGTCTTGAAGTTTGTGAGCATTCCACCTAACCATCTTTGGTTTACGTAGAATTGTCCGCATCTTTCAGCTTCTTCTTTAATAGCGTCTTGAGCTTGCTTCTTCGTACCAACGAAAAGTACGCTCTTGCCTTGTTTTGCCATTTCTACTACGAAAGGATATACTTTGTTTTCGATAAGATCAACCGTCTTTTCAAGGTCGATAATATGAATACCGTTTCTTTCGCCATAGATGTACTTCTTCATCTTTGGGTTCCATCTTCTCGTTTGGTGACCAAAGTGTACACCAGTTTCAAGAAGTTGCTTCATTGTGATTACTGCCATAATATTTACCTCCGTTATTCCTCCCCGTTGCCGTTTATTTTGGGTTTACATTTCCACGATTATTTGTTTTTTTGGAAACACGAAAAGCCCACTAACAATCGGGTGCGAATTTTTGCTTGTATATTCTAGCACAAAACTAACAATTTATCAAACGTTTTTAACATAAATTTAAAAGTTTTTTGCGTCTTTTTACACCTTTTTGCTCCCTTTTGTTTCAATTGAATTTTTTCAGTAAAAAACGCCACTATATATTGTATACACCTTAAAACAATACACTAATGGCGTTTATTATTTATTTATTTTCTATTCGTTTGTTTAATTTTTCTAGCTATTAACCTTGCTTATGTTTCCGTCCTTACAAGAAACGATATACGATCCGGTAAAATCATTCCATAACGTTCCCTTAGTTATGGCTTGCCACTCGGCTTTCGTTCCCGTAAATTCTATCTTGTCTAACCTAGTACAAGATCTGAACGCACTATTACCTATACTAATTACACTGCTTGGTATTACAACGTCCTCCAATAGATTACAGCTTGAGAAAGCGCTATCTCCTATTACGGTCGTTCCGTTAGATATGGTCACTTTAGTCAAAGTATTGCAACCGTTGAACGCACCTGGATAAATAATTTTTACCGTTGATGGAAGAGATATCTGAGTTACTTGCCCACTAATTACCGAACCACAAGTAATTTGATTTCCATTTACCGTCTTATTTGCAACTGAAACTACTTTATAAGCAACTCCGTTATAAACTACTGATTCAGGTATGGTAACAGCGCCAGTCTTTTGTATCAATTTAAGCTCTAACAAGCCACTAGCCACTTTGACGTAGGTTATGCCGTCCACAACAAAGCTTTGGTTTAACAATAGTTCGTCCCCAGCGTAAGCGCTAGAAGAAGGGGTTGGTAAATCGTATAAAAAGCTAGTTCCGTGAACTGCGCTAGTATGTGGAGTATGATTATTAAAAGTTTGACCTGCAACGCAAAAATAGTCGTATATTGAAGGAAGACTATTTACGTCGGTGTAAGGCGTTTTGCAATTAGTATCGTCCCAGGTTAAGTCGCACCAATACCACTTGCCATCGTCAAGTTTTATCATATTCCAAGCGTGCGCCCCACCGTTGGCTATTCCCGTAACGCATACATTGTCAACGCCACTACAATTTAGCAATAGTTGGAAGGTTCTAGAGTACCCTTCGCAAACGCTAGAATTACCGTTCAAAACGCCGTCTATGTTATGCGCCCAAATGCTCGTTTCGGGATCGCCGTTAGAATCATAAGCATAGTTTACTTTGTTTATAATAGCGTCATGATAAGCCAGCGCCTTTCTATACGCACTTTGGCTTTGGTCGATAATAGAAAGTTGCGTTTGTATCGCCGAATAAATTTTTTGGTTTATAGCACTTCTTTCTTCGCCCGTATCGTACTCTTGCTCAGTTAATAAAATTAAGTTGGTAGACGACCAAGCAACCGTTTTAGAAATCCAATAGTAGAGTGGATTGTCGTTTAAGTAAGTATCCCAAACACTTAAAGCTACGTCGGACGACAAGCCAAGGTCTGAAAATTTTACTGAAGCGACTTGCAACATATTTTGCCCACTAATCGTTATAGTCGTTGCATCTATATCTTTATTTTCGTGGAAAAGTTTGATTTTAGCGTCTATCTTTTGGTACAACGCTTGCAACTTATCTCCGTTACTCATCGTGCCTAAAAAGACGTAACCGTAATCGTCGTTATACTTATCTAAATGCGAATAATCTTTATTCATCCACTCAAGACAAGTAGGACAATCGGCATTTTCGTAAGAATGATCTAACGCATCTACTAAATTCGTTTTATTTTCTTGACCACAACTACACTTATATAGGTCGTAGCCCTGATTAGCGCAAGTTGGAGATACCGTCTTAACGAAAGTATACGAATGCGAATGTCCAACCATAGGTATAATAGTTCCTATCTCGGTTTTATAACCACATACTGAACACTCTTTATGTTTTAAGCCCGTTTGAGTAGTAGACGCCTCGACGTCAATAATCCACCCTAGCGTATGGCTCGAAAGCGAAGTTATATCTTCACAAACACATTCTTTCCAATGGTTTTGCTCGTCGATACACCATTCTTCGCCATAACTATGTCCTAGTCGAGTACCCACTGCAATTTCCGTGCTAGTGCTAACGCATCTATCACACGTCGCCGTCTTAGTACCGTCAGAAGTGCAAGTCGCATCTTCGTTATAAACATATTGAGTATAACTGTGCCCTAAAGACTCACCATACTTAAAGGTTAGAGTACCACTCTCCCCACAAGTACACGAATAATAATATTCAGCCTTAGTAGTACAAGTAGCGCTAGCCTTTAAGTGCTCCTCACTAACCACAGCTTGACTGTAGTTATGAGTGTGATCCAATACTGGTATTTGAGTATTAAGCATGGTTTTATAACCACATACCGAACACTCTTTATGTTTTAAGCCTGTCGTAACTTGCGTTGCTTCAGTGTCTATTACCCACTTAAAAGCATGACTTTCAAAACTAGTTTTATCTGAGCATGAACATTGTTTCCAATGCATTTGCTCGTCAACTAGCCAATCTTTTCCATAAACGTGTTCCGAACGTGTACCCGTAGCGATTACGGTATCAATTTCATCACAACCATCGCATTTGGCAGATTTTGTTCCGTCAGAAGAACAGGTTGCATCTTGGTTATAAATGTAATTAGAAAAAACGTGTTCTTCTATATCTTTTTTATCACCACAAACGCATTCTTGCCAATGTTGGTCACTGTCGCTTTTTGTAACGTAGTCGTGATCTAGCTTAGTACCTTCGGCTGTTATCGTTTTATTTTCATTACAATTTGGATATGTACATTTTGCAGTTTTAGTTCCATCAAAGTAGCAAGTAGCGTCTTGGTTATAAGTATACTTTACGAAATTATGCTCGTGCGTAGTTTGAGTGCATGAAATTGCACAAAAAACACTTACAAGCATCAAAGAACTTAAAACTACCACTATAAACTTTTTCATTTTTCTCCTAAAAACACAAACTAAAAAATTATTTTTCTTGTTGAAGAATTGCTTTAATATCCTTTAATAAATCTTCAACGGTTGGGTTTTCTAGTCTATCTTTTTTAGCCTTTTCTTCGGCTTCAGCCTTTGCCTTTTCTTGTTCAGCAAGGATTTTTGCCTTTCGTTCTTCAAGATATTCTTTAACCTTGTCCGTTTGGCATAATTTAATGCCACGAGATTTTAAGATCTTTTTGTCTTCTTTGGTAAGCCTATTTTCTTCAATTTCTTTTTGAAGTTTTTCGTTGTTTTCTTTAACTCTATTTATTACTTTTACAATAGTAAACAATACAATCGCAATCAATAAAAAGTTAATTATAGCGTTGATTAGCGAACCCCAGTCAATATAGAAAGAATTTGCCATATCAACCACTTGCGTCACACCGTCGGCATCAAGTTTGTAAACGGGATCGCCCAAAAA
The DNA here is from genome assembly GCA_015055735.1 of Clostridiales bacterium. Classification (GTDB taxonomy): domain Bacteria; phylum Bacillota; class Clostridia; order Christensenellales; family Borkfalkiaceae; genus UBA1259. Next base: position 22,886 of record SVHP01000020.1, read on the forward strand.
GGTCACTATGTTTTCAAGTGAGCCTTGTCCCATAGCCAAAGCTAAAAGCCAATTTATAATAGGTTTAAGCACAAAGTTTGAAAGTCCGTTGACAACGCCTGTGAACGCACCGCCAACGATAACGCCGACAGCCATGTCTAGTACGTTTCCACGAGTAATAAATTTTTTAAATTCACCTGCAATTTTCTTCATAAAATTTCTCCTTACGTTGTGATATCTTATATACAAATGATAGCACTTTTTTTATAATAAATCAATGATTTTGCAATTTTTCTAGTTTTTTCGACCAAAAATATGCCGTAAAGTTATAATAAAAAAATAAACCCTTGCTTTTTGCAAGAGTTTATTTATCTTTAACTTAAAATTATTCACCTTTGAATGGTAATAAGTCAACCAATCTAGCGCGTTTGATTGCTTTTGCTAAAACTCTTTGGTGTTTAGCGCAAACGCCGGTCATACGTCTTGGGAGAATTTTGCCACCTTCAGTGATGTACTTTTTCAAAGTGTTGATATCTTTATAGTCGATTGATTCAACTTTGTTTTGACAAAAAGCACATACTTTCTTACGTGGAATTCTCTTAACAAACTTTTTACCTTCTTTTGGTCCTGCCGTTGCTTCAGCAACTGGAGCAGTTGTCATATTTGTATTTTCTTCCATTTCTAATCTCCTTAATTATTCGTGTGAATATTCTTAAAATGGCAATTGATTATCGTCAATCGCTTCTAATTGTGGGCGCTCTCTTCTTGCAGAAACCACAGGCGCATCGCCTTCTTCTCCTTGAGCGCTCTTTGGCGTTAAGAATTCCACTTCGTTCGCAATTACGTCGGTCACTGTTCTCTTAATACCGTCCTTGTCTTCGTAAGAACGATTTTGCAAACTGCCAACGATTGCAACTTTGTTACCTTTTTTCAAATATTTACCACAATTTTCTGCCCTTCCACGCCAAACAGTAATATTGAAAAAATCTGTTTCACGCGTTCCGTCAGCACTTGCGTAATCTCTAGATACGGCAATCGCAAACCTACATACTGCTACACCACTAGGTGTTTCAGATAATTCTGGGTCACGTGTTAAATTTCCTACTAAGATAACCTTGTTCATATTTTTTCTCCTAATTAGATTTTGGTAATCAATCTTCTAATGATACCATCTGTAATGCCTACGATACGTTTGATTTCTACAACTAAAGATTTTTCAGCTTCAAAAGTTGTCAATACGTAGTAACCTTCAGACTTGTAGTTGATTGGGTATTGTAATTTTCTAGTACCCCAACGGTCTGTCTTTTCAATAACACCACCGTGTTCAACAACTAAATCTTCGATTTTCTTAACAATCCCGTCTTTTGCTTCATCAGATAAAGCGTTATCGAGGATATAAAGCATCTCGTATTTGGTCATATTTTTTACCTCCCGGACTTATTCGGCTTGTGTCTACACAAGCAAGGTTTTACATTTTCCTTACACTTTAAGGAATAACTTATAATATTATAATAACTATTTAGTTTTTTGTCAACCGTTTTTGATTGATATTTTTTCAATTAGGAACCCAAATTGAAGCTCAATGCATCTTCAAGTGTCTCTGCGTACAAATAGGTGTGTGCGTCTTTTATAATACCAACGTCCATAAGTTGTCTTACGGTTGCACCAGTTATCTTACTAGAAATGCTATGTTCTTCAGTATGGTCGTTTAAGTGACTCATATTTTCATCGGCAACGGTATAAGTGCTAAACCTACCAACGTGATCCCCTGAAGTAATCATATTGCTACTGTCAAAGCATACTAATAGCCACACACCAGCATTAGGATCTATAACGAAATCACCATTATCGTCTTGTTGATATCCCGTAACGGTTTCGCCCGACTTAACTTGTTTATATTTCAACATTGTACTATCGTGTAATGACGGATTAAACGTGGCAAAACACTCGTGTCCGTAAACTTCATACAACGTTAAAGAATCAATATCGTTTGAGATTGAACCTATGCTAGAGCCCTTCTTGATTAAACTTTTGATAATCGGATTGTCGCTTTCAGTTCCTAAAACGGTTTTAAGTTCAATTTTGTTAAACGAGAAAGTGTCTCCACTCAAATCGCTAAGTTTAATATTTTCGTAATCTTCTTTATCTAAAGCATCTACTAAAATGTCTTTAAGTTTTTCATTTGGATTAGGCATAACCTTACTTAAATGCAAGTTGTCCACGTTGAAACTTTCCATATCGGATAAAGTCAACTCTTCTTCGCTCTTTCCAGTTACGTCGGTTAAGATGTCGAACAATTTTTCGTTGTTAGTCGTTTTTTCGCCTACAACGTCCTTAAGTAAAAAGTCAGACTTTTCAATTTCCGATAATTCGCCTATTCTTTTATCGTCCAAAACGCCACCCAAGAAACTATCGTTAAAGGTATCGCCTGCACCGAACACGGATAAGAATTCGTTTACTTCAACAGTAGACATAGTTTCGGTCATAACTTCAGTTGCATCAAGGATTGGAATATCGGCTAAATTTGGTAGATATAGTTGTTCTTCAAGTCCACATTGCCTTACACCTTGGTCGTCAAAAGCCCTTTTATAAACCACTTCGCCATCTTCGGTCACTTGATAATAATATAGTTTTGGAGTTGATAAAAAGTTTTCGCCCTCCTTTGCTAAGTTGCCTTCGGCATCTAAGATAGGCTTGTCTACATCTAGAGTTATTTGTTTATATTCCTTAAATATTGAAAGTTTTGCTAGATCTCCTAGCATATCAGTCGCGCCCACGCTGTTAAACGAAGCGACCACTTTCATACACGCCTTAAGTTCGCTAGCAAAAGTTCTATCGTCGTCGTAACTAAACTTTAGTTGGGTAAACTTTTGTTCGTCGAAGGCTACGAATTTATCTAGCCCAGAAGTTTTTACGACGTCTAGGAAGGCATCTCTAACGACAGGCATATCGTCAACGCCGTATTTATTTAAATTCATAAACGCGTCGATAACTGAACTTTGAGAAAGTTGTTCGCTCAAAAGTTCGGTATTGCCACCCGTGAAAGTATTTAACGGCACGAATTTAAGAGCAGCGCCTATCCCCCCAAAGAAAACCACTATCCCACAGATCATACCGACAAACCAAGTGAGAAAATATTTAAAAAATCTAAAATTATAAGACCTTAAAGCCCTTTTAATTTTTCTGTTCTTTTTCTTTAACTTTTTAACTTCTTTATCGACTTTAGCCATTAGATACTCCTTTTTGTCTTAAAAAATCGTTTTTCGCTTTATTTACAAGTATAACATTGTCGTTTTTGTCGGGTTCTTGCCCAACGTAATCAAACAACTCTTTTAATTCCTTTTTTATGTTTTGTTTTTTATAACCTATCTCAATCAGTTCTTGAGCGCTTATTTTTAACTGCTTAAACGAAAACGGCGTTCCGCTTTTTTTCATCTCGTTATAGATTCTAGTCCATTTAACTATGGTCGGCGCAGTTTCGTTTTTTTCAAGGCTAGCCGTAAAATCGGCTTGTTTTACCATAAACAACTGCTCTAGCCATTGGTGGTTGTTTTGAATAAACCGTTTAACCTTGCTTTCTTTCATAGCGCAGTCCATATCCACCATGTGTTCTTTTACCAAAAAACTAACTTGGCTAATCGTTTTATTGTCAGCGCCCAATCTTTTAAGCACCCTTTCAGCGATAGCAACGCCTTCTACGTGATGCTTATGAAAATTTCCGTCACGGTTAAAGCAATAAGGCTTTCCTACGTCGTGTAAAAGTAGTGCAAGTCTAACCTTTTCATCGCCGTACATAACGCTTTTCAAAGTATGCTCCAACACGTCGAACTTGTGATAGTCCTTTCTTTGCTCCATGCCCCTACCTAGAGTTAGTTCGGGGATCATTTTATCTAAAACTCTTATCTCGTCTAAAACCTTAAGCGCTTTATAATGTCCGAACTTGTTTGAAAAAGGATACTTTTTATCGGCGCTTAAAATCATTTTTAGTTCGCAAAATATACGCTCTTTAGATATTTCTAAAATATTATCGCTAAACTCTCTAGCCCTAGCGATAACCTCGTCGGTAGGGTTGAAATCAAGTTCACCACAAAACCTAGCAAGGCGCATAAGCCTTAACCCGTCAGCACAAAAAACCTTGTCCGGTTGTTTTACTGTATCGAGCGTCTTGTTTTCAATATCTTTTATACCACCTAAAGGATCTACAAACTTTTGATCTTTAATATGGTAGTAAACTGCGTTGCACTTAAAATCACGACGAAGTGCGTCCTCATAAATATCGTCCGTCCACTCGACGCTAGTAGGACTATGTCCACCACCCGAATATTGTTCACGGCGAAAGCAAGTATATTCGCAGTTGAAATTTCCGTCCTTAAACATAACCGTCCCCGTGCGAGGATAGGTAGCCGATATTTTTAAGCCGTTCTTTTGTAGGGCTAGGCAAAATTGCTCAACGGGAATACAACCTGCTAAATCAATATCTTTAGAAATCGAACGGTCGATAATAAAATTCCTGACCGACCCACCCACTAAATAAAGTGGTTTATCTAGGCTTTCAGCTACCAAAATTATGTTTTTGGATAAAAAATTTCTCATTATAAAAATATTATATCACAAAAACTTGAAATTTTCATCAATTTGTAGTACAATTTTAAAAGAATTTACAAAAGGATTCAAAATGTTAGATTTTATACTCAATCCTATTGCTGGTGGCAAGCATGGAAAAAAGACGAGAAAGGTTCTCGACAAAATACAAAAGTATCTTGGTCAAAAGTGCGTGGACTTCAAAATCCATTTAACTAACTACAAAGGTCACGCAAAATCTCTAGTCCAATCTTTGATTAAAAAGGGCGCAACCGACATTATCGTAGTCGGTGGGGACGGAACTTTACACGAAGCCATTAACGGCTTTGAAAATTTTGAGAATGTAAATATGGGCATTATCCCTTGTGGAACGGGTAACGACTTTGCTTCTGCCCTTAATATTCCACTAAATACCGAAAAGGCGCTCGATATTATTTTAGAGCAAACCCCAAAGCACGTTGACTTTATGCAAATGGGCGATATCCGTGGGCTTAACATAATAGGCACGGGCATCGACGTTGACGTTCTTAAAAAATACGAGAAGAAGAAAAAGAAAAACAAATTTTCTTACACTTCTTGTTTAATAAAAACTCTATTCGACTTTGAATATACTCATTTTGACGCCGATATAGACGGACAAGTTTCATCTCACCACTCGTTTATCGCTTGTATTGCAAACGGAAAGGTGTTCGGCGGTGGAATTTTAATTAGCCCCGAATCCGACCCAACCGATAATAAACTAAACTTTATTGCCGTTAAAGCCGTTAAAAAGCATAAGATTATCGGTAAATTCTTAGGCTTAAAGGCTGGCAAGGTTTTATCGTTTAAGGAAACAACCCACCAAACTTGCCAAAGCGTGAATATAAAAACTCAAAAGCCTTGCGTTGTTCAGGTTGACGGCGAACTTTACGAAGACGTACCGTTTAACGTAAAAATCGTTCCAAACAAACTAAAAGTTTATAGAGTTTAATTAAATTTACCTAATCATCAAAAAGCAATTCGCCCTGAAAATCGGGGCGAATTTTTATTTGTTGTTTTTACTATCTAATTATCTAACCAGCGTTAAGACTTTTTAATAGCTTTGATAATAGCGCCGATTTTTGGTGGCGTTCCGTACATTAGCACGCCCACACGATAAATCTTTGCAGACAAAATACCAAAACCCACTACGCTTACTATTAAGATTGCAATAGATATAATTATTTCTATAACGGGTACAGTACT